>CAZTIH010000103.1:0-9745 GCA_964613675.1 uncultured Candidatus Competibacteraceae bacterium | reverse complement strand
GCACCGACAGTCTGAATCGCACGATTGGCCGCATCAACGAGCAGCGGGAAAGCGTCAACACGCGGTTGGCGAAATACGAAGAACGGTTGCAGCGTCAATTTATCGCCATGGACAAGTTGGTCGCCAATTTGAATGCGTCGGGAAACAGTCTCAACCAGTTTTTCATGGGGCTTAACAACATGAATAACAATAATAATCGTCGTTAAGCATTTCCTTATTTCTCAATCCAACTTTCCAATTAGGTCACCACGATGAATAACCCACTTCTGAAGCAATACCAAAATGTGCAAGACACGGCGATTACTGAAGCGACGCCCTACCAACTGATTCAATTGCTCCTCGAAGGGGCGATTAACCAGCTCAAATGCACAAAACTTGCGTTTGAACAGGGGAATTTAGCCTCGAAAGCGCATCATTTGGGACGGGCCACGGCGATTGTCATGGGACTGCGCGAAGCCCTCGACTTTGAAAAGGGTGGCCAAATTGCGACTGATCTGGATGCGCTTTACGAGTACATGACGGTGAAATTGGCGGAAGTAAGCATCGACGGTGAGATGGCCAAGATCGACGAAGTTTTGACGCTCATCGGCAATATCAAAGAGGGGTGGGACGCCATTGCCCCTGCCGCTTAATCGAGGTTAACCCACGACTAGATTGAGGTTCTCATGCGTACGGAAGCTGATTGGTTGGCGATGTCTGACGGTTTATTGGCAATGACCCGCGAGCTGCACGAGTTGGCAGTTGAAGGCGCATGGGAACATTTGGAGCTATTGCAGAACCAGCGTCAGGGGTTATTAGATTTACTGCTAGATCGTCCTGTCCCGCCTGCATTAGTAGAAGCAATCACTCAGCGCGTGACGCAAATCATTGAAATTGATCAGGAATTGCGAAGATTGGCCTACGAACGCCATCAGCAGTTGCAGCAAGAAGTTGGTGAAATGCAACGCGGTAAGCTCGCCATTGCAACTTATCAAGCGATTGGCGAGTAGTCACACGAATCTAATCTATGAATCGTTTGAGTTCTTGAATTGCTTCTGCATAGTCCGTTTGGCTAAAAATTGCAGAACCTGCCACAAAGGTATCTGCACCGGCGGCCGCAATCTGAGCAATCGTCTGATTATTGACGCCACCGTCAATTTCCAGACGAATTGGTAAGCCCGAATTGTCGATTTTCTTGCGCACCATTCTCAATTTTTCAAGGGCGCTAGAGATAAATTTTTGACCGCCAAACCCGGGGTTAACCGACATCACCAAAATCAAATCCAGTCGATCCATGACATAATCCAGATGATGCAATGGAGTCGCTGGGTTGAACACGAGACCCGCTTGACATCCCACGTCCCGGATTCGCGAAAGCGCGCGGTCGATGTGATCGGTTGCTTCGGGGTGAAAAGAAATGACGGTGGCACCCGCCTCGGCAAAATCGTCGATCAGACGTTCTATGGGGCGCACCATCAGATGCACATCTATAGGGGCAGTGATGCCAAAACGTCGCAGCGCCGTACACACCAAGGGGCCAATAGTTAAATTGGGGACATAATGATTGTCCATTACATCAAAATGAACCCAATCAGCGCCTGCTTGCAGAACAGTTTGTACCTCCTCTCCTAAACGGGCAAAGTCCGCCGACAAAATGGAGGGGGCAATAACAGATTTTTGGCGCATAGTTAGATGGTTCCTCAAATAATGGATTTTTTAAGTGGCGAGCGTCACGAGAGAGGGCTTAATTATAGGGGCAAAATCAAGGGGTTTACATAAACTAACTTAAACGCATACGATCATTCCTAGTTGTTATTTTTTGCAGTTAGAAACATTTTCGCGTTTATTATTTTAATGATGTTAATAAAATGGGGAGTCAGGCAATGAGTTACGAATATCGCAAGCAGACCCAAGAAATTAGCCGTGCGGTCGCGGCTATCAGTAAAGAAATACCCGATACTATGAAAGGGTTTCGGTTGATGAGCCAAGCCGCTGATAGTGAAGGGGTTTTGGATCGCAAAACCAAGGAGTTAATCGCAATGGGGATCGGTATCGCTGTCCGTTGCCAAGGGTGCGTCGGATTCCACGCCAAAGCATTAGTCGATCTGGGAACAACGCGGCAAGAGTTTATGGAACTCATTAGTGTCGCGGTGTACATGGGGGGCGGCCCATCACTGATGACTGCCGCCGAGGCGTTGATGGCTTTTGAGGAATTTCAGGCACTTAAAGCACCTGCGTCAGCAACCTAGTTCGCCGATTCTCTGAGGGTTGCGGCTAGTCGTTCTGCAGGCAGATACCCCGGAATAATTTCGCCGTTCTCTAATAAAATGCTCGGTGTTCCACGAATGCCGAGCTGTTGTCCCAGTTCATATTGATTTTCCACAGGATTTGGACAAGTGCGCGATTCGATAGACTGACCTAATTTTGCGCGTGTCATCGCATCTAGCGTGTCATCAGAACACCATACCGAAACCGCTTTGTCGAAGGACTCAGTCCCTGGCCCCGAACGCGGAAACGCTAGGTAACGCACCTTAATTCCCTGCGCCAAATAGCTTTCAATTTCCTGATGCATCCGTCGGCAATAACCACAGTCGATGTCGGTAAAAATCGTCACGGTGTGTTTAACCGATTCCGCAGCGGGTGAAAAAATGACCATCTCGCTCTCTTGTAGATTGTCGAGGGCAATCCGTCGGGCATCTGCTCGTCTCTGCTCCGTTAGGTTACTGCGCGAGCTGAGTTCGATCATCTCACCTTGCAGAACATAACGACCATCTTCCGAAAGATAAATAATTTGTCCATCAATCCCGACCTCGTACAGTGAACTGATGGGGGTTTCACTTACAAAATCAGGTGTTCTTCCGCCCAAAACCTTGTTTAATTCGGATAAATCAGGTGCTGCGATGGCGGGTACTACTCCACAACAAAACAGTAAACTTAATAAGTTGATTTTCATCAGTATTTTTCCAATTTGAGCGACACTACAAATCCTAATAGTAACCGCACAAAGGGCAGAAATTATCAGAGTGAACAAAATTCTGGTTTTCGGGTTCAATTGAAGGATGACAAGCAAAACCCATAGAGCATCTATTATGCAAATTGAATTCACGCAAAAAATTCAGACTTCTGCTCGAGTGTTAGGAGTCGCGCAAGGCTGTCAACCGACAACGACGGTGCAAGGGATCAGTGGATTTTCGGAACTACTGAACCATTACCCGCGATTTTCGGGGAAACGTGAACAGACTTTGGCGTTGACCGTAGAAGGTAACCCATTGTTATTAGTGGGTTTAGGTGAATTGGCGAGCTTTGATGAACCTGCGGCGCGACGGTTGGGGGGGGTAATTTTTAACGAACTCGATAAGTTGGGAATTTCGGCGGCGACAGTCGATCTGGCGGCTGTGGAGAACCGCAACGCATTGGCGGTACAGTTAGCATTGGGGGCTAATCTCCGTAGCTATCGCTTTGATAAATATAAGAAAGTAGATGAAGACGCCAGACCAATGCTTGAAGTCTTACATCTCCTAGTCGATGACGAAATTTCTGCAAAAAATCTGTATATCCCTCTGGATGCGCAACTAAAAGGCGTTTTCACGGCGCGTGACTTGGTTTCTGAACCTGCAAATGTGTTGTATCCAGAAAGTTATGCAGAACGCTGTTTGTTTCTTAAAGAACTTGGCGTCGAAGTTGAGATTTTGGATGCCAATCACTTGAGCGATTTGGGAATGAATTCGTTGTTGTCGGTGGCACAGGGATCGCAGCGGGAAGCAAGAGTCGTCGTAATGCAGTGGAAAAATGGAGGAGCTACCCCCCCACTAGCTTTCGTGGGTAAGGGCGTGACTTTCGATACTGGCGGCATCTCGATTAAACCCGCTGCGGGCATGGAAGATATGAAGTGGGATATGGCTGGATCGGCGACCGTGGTCGGGCTGATGGAGACATTGGCGCGTCGCAAAGCGCCAGTGAATGCCGTAGGCGTGATTGGTCTGGTAGAGAATATGCCATCGGGTTCTGCAAGTCGGCCGGGAGATGTGGTAAAAGCCATGTCGGGTCAGACTATTGAGATTCTGAATACCGATGCAGAAGGTCGATTAGTCCTTGCAGATGCTCTTTGGTACACTCAAGATCGGTTTAAGCCACGTCTGATGATTGATTTAGCGACTTTGACAGGGGCCATCATCGTGGCGCTCGGCGTACATAAAGCAGGGATGTTCTGCAACGACGACACTTTGCAAACACAACTTCTGAAGGCATCAAAACGCAGTGGAGAATCGCTGTGGCCGATGCCGTTGGGCGATGAATATGTCAAGGAAATCAAAAGTGAAATTGCTGATTGGCGCAACATTACCAGTGGCAAAGGGGCAGGATCGACTATTGGAGCGGTATTTCTGCAACAGTTCGTTAACGGCGTTCCTTGGGCACATTTAGATGTCGCTGGCGTGGTTTGGGCAGACAAAGAACAACCATTATTCCGCAAGGGGGCAACGGGGTTTGGTGTGCGGTTACTCGATGAGTTGGTATCGGAGCTAACGGCTTGAGTCGTATCCTAATTACGGGCTGTTCGTCGGGCATTGGTCTGGCGACGGCACAGCTTTTAAGAGAACAAGGACATGGCGTTTTTGCCACAGTGCGCCGTTCTGAAGATGTTGCCAAGCTAAGAGAGCAGAATTTTGAGACCTTTCTACTCGATTTGGACTCCTCAGACTCAATTCAGCAGACGGTGAAGGAGATTTTGCAAAGGGCGGGCGGAATAGATGTTCTGTTCAACAACGGGGCTTATGCGATTCCGGGGGCTGTGGAAGATCTTAGCCGTGAGGCCATGCGGGCAATTTTCGAGACCAATTTATTTGGCACTATAGAACTCACCAACGCGGTGATTCCGACCATGCGGCGCCAGGGCCATGGGAAGATAATTCAGAATAGTTCGCTTTTGGGATTTGTGGCGATGCCCTATCGAGGGGCCTATGTCGCGACGAAATTTGCCCTTGAAGGGATTTCGGATGCTTTGCGACAAGAGCTGAAAGGAACGGGAATTCGCGTGATTATCGTCGAACCAGGGCCTATTTTGACAAAATTTCGGTCCAATTCGCTATTGGCTTTCCGCCACTTCATCAATCCAGAAACTAGCGTTCACAAAGCGATTTATGAGGCTTATTTGGGGGAAAAATTGGCGAAAGAAGGTGCGGTCGTGCCCTTTACATTGTCTGCGGACGCCGTCGCCAAGGTGATTCTGAAGATCGTCAACTCACCACACCCAGCATCGCGCTACGGCGTCACTGTTCCGACACATGTTCTGCAAGTAGCAAGGCGCATGTTACCGACCTTTCTATTAGATCGACTACTGACCCGTGTCGGTCGGTAATGAGAAAGCGTCTCAGCGCGGTACCTGTGTAAGTGCGCGTTCGCTGTAACCGAGATTGTCGTGCCACACAAGCTCAATAACATCACCAGGGTTGCCGCGATAACGCATTGAAAAAAATGGATTCTTTGCGACCCCTGGGCCCCAATCAGATTTTAGAATCTCTTGTCCATTGCAGAGGATGGTAATTTCGCGGATGAAGTGAGCGGGAACGCGTTGATTATTCTCATCGTATCGTTGGCCACTTTCCATCGGATGTTCGATCAAGGCTCTGATTTCGATCCAATCTTCTAATGGCCTGGCTTGCAAGCGAATTTGGTTCATTTCAGAAATCCTCAAGCGGCGCAGCTACCTATCGTGACGGTAACAGATTGACGATTAACATAGAGTTTATCAGCCGCAGCGACGGCGATGACCTCTGTGCTTTGATGCAACTTAATGCGTAGAGAAAATCTATTTTGAATCAATGGATTACTGGGGAATTGCGCGATGAGGGGAATAGGATTTTTAAGCGCGAAGAGACTCATTGAACGCACATTCGGAAGTTCACAACTCAGCGTGACCGGAACTAACGCACCACTTTCTGGGCGATTTGGGATCTGCAAGTGAACAAAATTGCTATCTATAAGATGGTGGTCGTCATACAGATATTGTAGCGCTGTTTCCATATCTTCGATTTCAAACAACTTAGGTGATAATTCAGACAGCGCGTGCTTAGGTAGTAGAGAGATGAGTGCGGTAATCAGACTGTTCTGATAGAACTGACGACGGTTCATCATGTTACTTTCTCCGAAGTAGAAGTCGATCTGATACATTGAACAACTCGATGAACCAAATCGACGGGGTCGGTGGAAACTATCAGCCATTGAAAAAGATTAACGGGAGTGAATTCCTCAGCTAATTGGTGCTCAAATTGGGCTAATAAATGGTCGTAATAATGGTGCAAATTCAGTATCCCAATGGGTTTAGCTTTCAAAGCGGGTAATTCCAATTGAGCGAAGGTCAAAATTTCGGCTAATTCATCTAGAGTGCCGAATCCGCCGGGCAAGATAATAAAACCCTCTGCTAAATGTTCCATTAAAGATTTTCGTTCCTGCATTGACTGCACTTCGTAACAGTGCGTGAGATGCTTGTGAGCGACCTCACGTTCCCGCAAAAAACGGGGAATGACCCCAATAACTTGACCTTTTTCAGCAAGTGCGTGATCGGCTAGAACGCCCATTAAGCCCGCTTGACCGCCGCCATAAACAATACTAAATCCCTGATTAACAATGATTTTTCCCGTAATGGCAGCCGCCTCTCGGTAAGCGGGTAAGCGTCCCAAACGGGAGCCACAGTAAACGGCGATGGAAGGCAAGATAAGTCTCCTATTTGAACTTTTCTAAAACGGTTACTGCAGTTTCGTTACCACTAAAAATGAGACCTGTAGCGTTACAATCCACGCGAATGATTTGCTCGGGAGTAAGTTTGCCCGCCAGTAATTGTTGGGCTAACGGATTCTCCAAATACTGTTGAATAGCGCGCTTTAAGGGACGGGCACCGTAAATAGGATCATAGCCCATTTCACTAAGCCAATCGTAAGCGGTTTCGGTTAATTCGAGGTCCAAATTTTGCTCATTTAATCGTTGTCTCAAACGGCTAATTTGCAGTGTTGTAATCGCGCGGATTTGCGATTTGCGAAGCGGTTGAAAAACCACTAATTCGTCTATGCGATTAATAAATTCGGGGCGAAAATGTTGGGCCACCACATTCATCACCGCTTGACGCATCTCATCATAATTATCTGCAAGTTCTTGAATGAGATGAGAACCGAGATTGGATGTCATGACAATGACCGTATTTCTGAAATCGACCGTCCGACCTTGACCATCAGTCAGACGACCATCATCCAGAACTTGTAGCAGAATGTTGAAGACATCGTGATGCGCCTTCTCAATCTCATCGAGGAGCACAACAGAATAAGGCTTGCGACGAATCAGCTCGGTCAGATACCCCCCTTCCTCATAACCGACATAACCAGGCGGCGCACCGATCAGACGTGCAACTGAATGTTTTTCCATGAATTCACTCATATCGATGCGGATCATCGCGTCATCGGAATCGAACAGAAATTGAGCGAGTGTCTTGCAGAGTTCGGTTTTTCCAACCCCCGTAGGGCCAAGAAATAGAAAAGAACCGTTGGGTTTCTGCGGATCAGCTAATCCGGCTCGGGCGCGACGAATCGCATTAGCAACAGCTATGACGGCGGTATCCTGACCGACCACTCGTTTTTGCAGAACACTTTCCATTTTCAGAAGTTTTTCTCGTTCACCTTCGAGCATTTTAGAAACAGGGATACCTGTAGCTTGCGCGACAATTTCGGCGATTTCAGACTCAGTGACTCGATTTCGCAGTAGTTTTTGCGAATTTTTACTATTCAACGCATCTTTCTGTAACTGGCGTTCGAGTTCTGGAATACGACCGTACTGCAACTCTGCCATGCGGTTCAGATCCCCAGCCCGCTTCGCCGCTTCGAGTTCGAGTTTAGCCCGTTCCAATGCCTCTTTCACATTAGCTGACCCTTGAACAGAGCTTTTTTCGGCCCTCCAAACTTCGGCTAAGTCTGCATAATCGCTTTCGAGCTTAGCGATTTCCTGTTCTAACGCCGCTAGCCGTTTCTTTGAAGCGTCATCGTTTTCCTTACGCATCGCTTGCTGCTCGATTTTGAGCTGGATTAAGCGACGATCAAGACGATCGAGGGCTTCGGGTTTAGAATCCATCTCCAAACGGATACGCGCCGCCGCTTCATCAATTAAATCAATGGCTTTGTCGGGGAGAAAGCGATCTGTAATATAACGATGAGATAAGGTTGCTGCTGCGACAATCGCCGGGTCAGTTATATCAACGCCATGATGTACCTCATAACGTTCTTTAAGGCCCCGCAAAATGGCGATGGTCGCATCGACGGTTGGTTCGTCAATCAGTACCTTCTGAAAGCGTCGTTCTAATGCGGCATCTTTTTCGATGTATTGCCGATACTCATCGAGGGTTGTGGCACCGATACAGTGCAATTCTCCCCGTGCCAATGCGGGTTTAAGCATGTTTCCCGCATCCATGGCCCCCTCTGCTTTACCAGCACCAACGAGGGTGTGGAGTTCGTCAATGAACAAAATGACGCGACCATCTTGTTTAGAGAGTTCTTTAAGAACCGCCTTGAGTCGTTCTTCAAAATCGCCACGATATTTGGTACCGGCAATTAATGCTCCTAAATCAAGCGATAACAGACGCTTATTCTTTAAGCCATCCGGCACTTCGCGGTTGATAATTCGCATGGCCAAACCTTCGGCAATAGCGGTTTTTCCTACACCGGGTTCGCCGATGAGAACGGGGTTGTTTTTGGTGCGTCGTGCAAGTACTTGAATTGTCCGACGAATTTCATCATCTCGTCCAATGACAGGATCGAGTTTGCCGGCTTCAGCGCGAGCGGTTAAATCAATGGTGTAGCGGTCGAGGGCACGACGCTGTTCTTCGCTTTGCGCATCAGACACTTTCTCTCCCTGACGCATATTGTCGATGGCTCGACTGAGATCGTTAGGATTCAAGCCCTGTTGCTTCAGAATACGACCCAGATCACCGCGATCTTCTACGGCCACCAGCAAGACGAGTTCTGAAGCGACGAAAGCGTCTTTTTTGTTCTGAGCGAGCTTTTCAGCTTGATTCAGAAGTCGCACGCTTTCATTAGAAAGTACAATATCACCCTGATTTCCCTGCACTTGCGGCAACCGATCAAGTGCTGTAGCGAGCTGATGTGCCAATGATTGTGGATCGACCCGCAGCTGATTTAACAAGGCGGGGATCGTGCCATCCTGCTGCGTAACGAGTGCAGCGACGAGATGCAAGGGCTCGATGAATTGGTGATCGTGTTCAATAGCAAGACTTTGGGCTTCTTCTAGTGCTTGCTGTAAACGGCTGGTCATTTTATTGATTTGCATGGAAATTTCTCTCGAAACGGTGAGAATACGGGATGCAGTCAATATGTGGATCAATTCGCCGAATGAAAGGGTAGGCTACATATGTCAATGGTTTCAGGTGCAGAAGTGACTTGTTGTGCGCCAAATCGGAAAAATGCCACTGTGCTTTTTAGGATATGGTTCATTGGGTTCAGTAATCACCTTGCTGATATGAATTTCCCGCTGATTCTCGGTACGAACCTCATCCAACTCCTATAAGTCTCTTAGGAACTTTGAAAGTATGGCTTGGACTGGGGCGTGAATTGGTTTTTATCTTCTCAGTTTAGCCAGTTCTAACGCTAAGTCAGAAATGTTTAGGGATAAGTCTTCACAGGATTTTGAAAAAGTACTTGCAAATAATCGAGAGACCGAGTAGTTTACGCCGACTAGCAACGGACTCACTATTTCTAAACTAAGTAGTGAG
>CAZTIH010000102.1:8609-9758 GCA_964613675.1 uncultured Candidatus Competibacteraceae bacterium | reverse complement strand
GGCTACCCCGGTGGATTTTGAGTCCACTGCGTCTACCGATTCCGCCATCTCGGCCCTACTGAAGGGCGCGGAATATAGCGAGCTATTTCGGGGTTTGGCAAGCATTTTTTGTACATGTCGCTTTCTTACTTTTCCCCAATTACCTTGCTGAAGCCTACACGACCGCCTTCTTCGATTAAAATCAGAAAGTCTCTCTAAAGACAGATTAAGGAATCTGCTATGGCATTCAGAACGGCAATTTTTTACGACATTGAAAATCTATTGAAAGGTTACAATTTTTCTCAACAACTCATCGTCAACCTTTCACTTGAGGAAATTCTCAACGCCATTCGGCAAGCTCATGACCTCGACGGCATCGCAGTACAAAAAGCCTACGCTAACTGGAGTGATCCGCGACTCGCTACAATGCGTACAGAAATCAATGAGTTAGGGATCGACCCCATCCAAGTTTTCGGTTTCGCACGGGAACAAAAAAAGAACGCCGCCGATATCCAATTAGCAATTGATGCCATTGATTTAGCGCATATTCGCACAACCATCGATACCTTCGTCATCGTTTCGGGTGACGGCGGATTTGCCGCTTTAGCTAAAAAACTCCATGAATACGGCAAAACCGTCATCGGCTGTGCATACAAAAGTGCGACTAATAATGTCTTCCGCGCAGTCTGCGATGGGTTCGTCTGGATAGCCGTTCCCGAAGGCGAAACGAGTACCAGTGCCTATCCCCGAACCACCCTTACAGCGGTATGTGATCCGCGCAATGTGCGGTTGAGTCAAAAGATTGCCCCCCTAAGTTCGTCCGATGAAATTTCACAAGTAATTGAAAAAACAAGGGAAATTATCGGCTGGTACAAAACCGATGCACAAGCACGTACGGATTTAAGCACCACAGGGATTGTGCTATCGGCTGTGCAAGAGGCCGTAAAATATGCCGTTCCAAACTTCCAGCAGAGTCAATTTGGGTTTCCGAAATTTATTGAGTACATGCAGCATGTTTGTTCAGACACTGAATTCTGTGTTGCGCGTCCCCCAAATTCGGGAACTGTGCTGCTCTTACGAGGCAAGTCGCCAGGACATTGGGAAGTTTTGCCCGATCTCGCCGCCCGCGAAATGCACTCTTTAGAAAGTTATCGCAGCATTCTCGCGACG
>CAZTIH010000102.1:0-8599 GCA_964613675.1 uncultured Candidatus Competibacteraceae bacterium | reverse complement strand
TTCCGATTTTTCGGTTGCCCGAACCCGCAACCTTGAGAGATACCGCCAAGTGGTTAGCCCAATTCGGCCAACTTTCAGAATCTTTTAACCAGGTTGCAGAACGGGCTTCGATGGATTTGTCCCAGCACGCCTCCGAAGCCATTAACTTGGCTCTACTCTGTTTTGCCGCCGCCGATGTATTTGTCCGCGAACCGCCATTGGTTTCCCTGACCGAACAAACCGTACGATTGCGTTCTGAACTGCTTTCAGAAGCCATGCTGATGCAACAGCTTAAAATTTGTACGGAACAGAAGCTTCGTCGTTCAATTGCAGATTTCCAAATCCATCTGCTACAGCAGCTTTTGGGCACTGAGCAACCCGCAGATTAGCGGCGTTGACCGTACCCATCAGCAAATTGGGCCATCGCGTCGGCTACTTCTGAAGCCGTCAATACAACCGGTTCGCCAAATTGTCGAGATAGGGCGTATTGACGCGCCAGATTCTCGATTTCTACCGCTAAACGTGCCGCTGTTTCCAGTGATGGCCCCCCTGTCACCACCCCATGATTCGCCAATAGAACCGCCCGAGCTTGCGTTCCTAATGTCTGAATCGTTATCTCAGAAAGGGCCTGACTGCCAAATAGCGCGTATGGCGCACACAAAATCCGATCTGTCATCGCCGCCGCAATCATGTAATGCACCGCCGGCAGGGAATTTCGCGTGATGGATAACGCGGTGGCGTAGGGAGAATGCGTATGAACCACCGCCCCGAAGTCGGGTCGCGCTACCAGTAAATCACGATGCAGTCGCCACTCGCTCGTTGGGCGACAATCGCCGTGAAATTGGCCCGAAAAGTCTAAAAATACGCATTTTTCGGGGGCTAAATCGGCAGGATGAACGCCACTTGGGGTCAACAAATAGCCCTCTTCTGTCCGCACACTAACATTGCCGCTCAATCCCGGGGTCAAACCGAGATCCGCGAGATGGCGCACGGTCTCGACTAACTCATGTCGTTGAGCGAATTCGTTGCGTAACTTCACTTAAATAACCTCATGACGGGTTGAAATCGCGTGTTAACCTAAATCCCACCGATTATCCGTTAATTTCTCTAAACCACCCTTGTGCAATGCGTAAATGAATAAATCCCCTTTATTTGCACCAGCTTTGCGTGAAAGTCTTCGCCATTACTCATTGGCACGACTGCGTAGCGATTTAATGGCGGGCCTAACCGTTGGCATCGTGGCATTGCCCCTCTCGATGGCGCTTGCGATTGCTGTAGATGTGCCCCCTCAACACGGCCTCTATACGACTATTACAGCGGGATTTTTAGCTGCCCTACTGGGTGGGTCGCGCTTTAACATCACCGGCCCTACAGCGGCTTTTGTCGTTATTTTACTTCCCATCGTGCAAACCCACGGCTTAGGGGGATTACTGGTCGCTACCGTAATGTCGGGCTTGATTCTGCTTGCGTTGGGGATTGGGCGAATGGGGCAACTCATTGAATTTATTCCCTATCCCGTCGTGATTGGGTTTACCTCGGGCATTGGGACCGTCATCGCATTTTTACAACTTAAAGATTTACTCGGTTTGCAGGCCGAAGATTTGAGCGGACATTTTCTCGATCGGCTTGTGCAATTATTCGGTCTGATTCCCGAAACGCAATTTCCCGATTTATTTGTGGGTTTAATGACTTTTACGATCATTATCGTGTGGACGCGCCTCAAAACGCCCATCCCGAGTTATTTGGTTGCGCTCGTCGTTGGGACGCTATTGGCGATTGCAATTCAAAAAGTAGGGTTCGATCCCATCACTATCGGGAGTCGGTTCCAGTACACCCTCAGCGACGGCACCGTAGGCGTCGGGGTGCCCGCAGCGTTACCGACCTTTGCATGGCCTTGGTCGTGGCCCAATGCAAAAGGTGAAACCATCGTTTTATCCTTTGGATTGATTCAGAGCCTGATGGGACCCGCCTTCGCAATTGCCATGTTGGGTGCGATTGAATCCTTGCTGTGTTCCGTGGTGGCCGACGGGATGACGGGCACTAAACATCACTCTAACGGCGAATTGGTGGGCCAGGGCATAGGGAATATCGTGGGGCCATTTTTCGGTGCCATTCCCGGGACGGCGGCCATTTCCCGCACCGCGACTAATATTCGGTCCCATGCTTACTCCCCGATTGCCTCGGGATTCCACGCCATTGTGGTACTGGTCATCATGCTCATCCTCGCCCCCACCACGGCCTATATTCCCATGAGCGCATTAGCTGCGATTTTAATTATGGTGGCTTGGAATATGAGCGAACCCCAGCATTTCATTCGCATCCTCAAAACTGCGCCGCGCAACGATGTGATCGTGCTGTTGATTTGTTTTTCGCTGACCGTGCTATTTGACATGGTCATTGCGGTAGCTGTGGGGTTGATGATGTCGTCACTGCTATTCATCCAACGCATCGCGGAATTGACCGAGAGCAATGTGCTGGCGGCGTCTGAACATGAACATCCCGATTTGCCGCCAGAAATCGCCATTTACGACATCAACGGTCCCCTTTTCTTTGGTGCTGCTCACAAGGCGTTGAAGGTCATGCACCGCGTGAATAAGAAAATTAAGGTGGTGATTGTCGATCTTTCTGATGTCCCAATGATCGACATGACGGGAATTGTGGCCCTGGAATCGACGGTCAAACAAATGAATCGCGAAGGGGTCGCCATGTTAGTGGGCGGAGTTTCTGAATCCGTTAGGAAAAAATTGGAACGCGCTCATTTAATCGAAGCACAAGGAAAATTAGAATTTTTTGCGGACACGGCAACGGCCATTCCGAGGGCACGCGAACTAGTCGCACCGATTTCTTAGTTAATGTTGAGAACGAGGTTTTTAGCCATGCGTACGAAATGGTTGATAGGGTTATTACTCTGCTTCCTCGGTTTAGGGACGAGTGCAACCGCATTGGATGATGCCCTGGTCGCGCAACTCAGACGCGGACATCATGTAATTCTTATTCGCCACGCCCTCGCGCCGGGCACTGGGGATCCAGCCAATTTTGATTTGGCAGACTGTGCTACCCAACGGAATTTGGATGAACGAGGACGACAACAGGCCATTAATCTGGGAAATCACATGCGGGCGTTGGGGATTCGGATTGCACGGGTGAAATCGAGTGAATGGTGTCGTTGCTTGGAGACCGCCGCGTTGGCATTTCCCGATTATGGCGTGGAACGGACGCCTTCACTCAACTCGTTTTTTGGTGCGGATCGACGGTCGTTGGGGCCAAAGCTCACCGCACAGACGCGAGACTTGATTAGCGTTTGGACCTACTCAAAGCCGTCGATGGCTGGGAACTTAGTTCTAGTCACCCATCAAGTGAATATTACGGCGCTGACGGGGATTTTTCCGCAGTCGGGAGAGGCCATCATCGCGCAATGGGACAATGACCGTTTGACGGTAAAGGGGCGGTTGCAGGTGGAGTAAGGATGATCCCGCCTGGGATGTTGAATTTCGAAAATTTGGGAAAAGGACTTCTCCAAAGCCGTTTGCCGGAATCGAACCGGCGACCTCCAACTTACAAGGATGGCGCTCTACCGACTGAGCTAAAACGGCGGAAAATTGCGCGAAACCCGCTTGGTTAGCGAAGGTTCCGAAAAACGCCGAGGCACTATAGCGATTCGAGGTCGTTTTTCAAGTCGCCATTGCGCGGGCGGCCATCCCTAAAAATACTAAATCTGGCAGATATTCCCAATGGTGCCCTAAATCGCTTACTAAGCGTTCGCTGCCGCCTCCTGTCAGCAAAAAACGGGGATTGTCCAACTTTTTCCCGATTTCAGACGCTAAACACTCGATTCCCCCTACCACGGCCCAATGGGTTCCCGCTGCGACACACGCCGCCGTCGTTCGACCCGGTAAAGTCCAATCCGCTAATGAGGCACGCGGAATCCGACTGGTATAGCCATACAGCGCTTGTTGCATCAACGCGGAATCGGGGAAAATGGCACCGCCTAAATGAAAACCTGCGCCATTTAAGGCATCTACCGTGACGGCCGTTCCCGCATCCACAATCACGCAGGGAGCCCGCCGAAGTTGCCAAGCCCCCAACAGGGTCAACCACCGATCCACGCCCAACGTATGGGGTTCGGCATAGGCATTGGTTACGCCCAAAGCGTGGGCTTCGCTGTGAAGTCGCGTCACTGACTGGAAAGGCGTCGTAAAGGCATCGGCAATTTGTAAGGTCACAGCTTCACTTGCAACACTAGCGAGGAAAACGGACGAAACTTTGGGTAATTTTCGTATTTTATCGAGTAAATCCCCGATTTTCGCCGTATCGTAGGGGAATTGCCCTCTTTGAACGATTTCATCCGACCAATCCACCCATTTTAACCCGCTATTTCCTACATCAATGAGTCGTTTTACCACCTTAAACTTACCTCACCCGCGACAAATCGTTGCAATTGGGAAGTCGTCTCTAAAAGTAATGCACCGTCATCGTCAATGCCGCGTACCACACCGTGAGTGATTTCTGCCCCGCGTAACAGTCGCACCGACTTCCCCTGTACACATTCAAAACGTTGCCATTCGTCGGCTAACGCCCCTAATCCACCTTGCTCAAATCGCAACAGCACCCGTTTCAAGTGATACAGCAAGGTTTTCACCAAGACAAAGTAAGGCGGTAATGTGGGTAAGCAATGTTGTAAATCAATCCACGGTTGATCGGCGGTCTCCGCATCGGGAAGTACAACATTTAATCCAATTCCAATAATGGCCTGTCGATCGAGTAATTCGACCAAAATTCCCCCCAACTTGCGTTGTTCAAAGAGCAAGTCATTAGGCCATTTAAGTTGAATTTCGACCCCCAATTCGGCGATCGCAAGCGCAACCGCAATCCCTACCGCTAAGCTCAATCCATTGGCCGGCCGCTTGAGAGGCCACAAAACCGAAACATAAATGTTGCCTCCCGTGGGGGAGTGCCACGATTTAGCCTGCCTGCCACGGCCAGCGGTTTGCTGACCCGCTAAACACACCTGTGGCCCCTGTCCTCCCTCACGGGCAAAGTTCATCAAAAAGCCATTAGTGGAAGGCAAAACGGTGTGATAATTCACCGGCCAGTCTAAAAGTTCCCGTAACTGGGTGATTTCTATTTTCGTTATCATCATTCGTAGCTCGCTGACGCCCATCGGATCGGCGCTGCCTTAGCTTATACTGTTGAAGTTCCAAATATTTCTGGGCCATCTTAGACACCTTCTTCCAACTCACTGAATCCATGAGGAAAAACAATGAGCGTCCACCACGCAACTCAAGATAGCGACAATCAAATGACCACCTTAATGACCATTGTGCTGGCAAGCCTCGTGCTGCTGACCACGGTCTTATTTTTGGTCGCCCAACTCATTTCGTTTATTGCCGGCATCAGTCTGCCCCCCAGTTCGGTCAAGGAGAGAGCTTTAGAGAATCGGATTGCGCGCATCGGACGTGTGGTCATTGGGGATCCCGCCCCCGTGCTTGTAGCGGCAGCTCCTTCGATGATGGCGCCCGCATCTGCTGTTTCCACGGCCCCCGCTGCGGCAAGTGGGCCCATCGTGTTAGCCGTTGCGGATCTCGATCCGGTTAAAGGTCAGCAAATTTATTCGCAAGCCTGTGTGGCCTGTCACATGACGGGTGCAGCGGGCGCTCCCATGTTGACGGCGAAAGAGGATTGGTCACAGCGCTACGAACAGGGGTTTGCAACGCTCGTCAGTCACGCGGTCAACGGTTACAACGCCATGCCTGCTAAAGGTGGCAATCTCGCGCTCTCGGATGAGGACATCAACCACGCTATCGCCTATATGTTGCAAGAGATTGGGTTAACGATGGAGGTTGCAGAGGCTTCTGAAGATGCAGAAGTCGTCGAAGCGACGAGCGAATCCACAGAACCTATGGCTGCGCCAAGCGAATCACCCATGATGACGATCGCTTTTGATATGTCGAAAGGGGAGCAGGTTTATGGCCAAGCCTGCGCGATGTGCCATACCTCGGGGTTGATTGGTGCGCCCATGTTGACGGCCAAAGAGGATTGGGCCACTCGGCTGGAACAGGGGTTTGATACGCTCGTGAGCCATGCGGTCAACGGTTACAACGCCATGCCGGCGAAGGGCGGTAATCCGACGCTTTCCGACGAGGACATTCAGAACGTGATCGCTTATGTGCTAAACGAACTTGATTTATCAATTCAGTAAATTTTTATAGTGGATTGAGATGCAACCGAGGGTGCGGGAACGCCAACACTGTCCCGCTCCCCTCTGAACTACGGAATTACGAGTTCCATCCCCACTTGCAGACTATTGGGCGAACTCAAACGATCTTGATTCACCTCAAAAATCTCGCGCCAACGACTCGCACTCCCCAATTCTCTTGATGAAATCCGCGACAGGGTATCACCCCGTTGTACGGTAACTGTGCGCATGGACGTCGAGGGCGAGGTCACTTCGGGTTCGGCGACCACACTCGGGGGCGGTACTTCGGGTTCGGCGACCACGCTCGGGGGCGGTACTTCGGGTTCGGCAAACTGTATTGCACTTTCTGAAGTTGCCGATCTCAAGGCAGCAATTTCTTGTTTCAACGACTGAATTTCTTCTTGGGCCGCTTTCAATGGGGCTTGCAGATTGCGGTCTCCACTTGAAACTAAGTTCGCCAAGCGTTCGCGGTCTGCATTGAGATTCTGGAGTGACTCTGAGAGCTGGCGATTTTCGGCATTGAGCGTTTGCAATTGGGCTTGTAACGCACGCACTTCCGTCTGCAAATCCGACAAAACAGTTTCTCCTTGCGCTGCAAATTCTGTATTTACCTGTTGCGCATTCTGTAAAGCCTGTTCTAGTTCACTGACTTGATGCTGCAAAAGGGTTTTATCGCCTTCGAGACGCGCTATGACCTGTTGTACGTCTTGAAGCTGATTTTGGGACATCTGCCATTGCGATTCTGCTTGATGCAGTCGTTCGCGCAACTGGTTCAATTCCACATCGCTCCCCTGTAAACCCGGCTCGTTCGCAAGTTCCGTGACAAACGCCTCGGCTTGTTCTGGGGCAATCTCCTGTAAGCGTGCCAGCAAAGTTGAACGGGTATCCCAACTGCGCAGAAGTTCTATTCGCAGGCTACCGATCTGTTCGTTTGCCCGTTCTAATTGACGTTCGCGCTCATTTAATCGCTCGGTCAACTGTTGTCGCGCTTCAATGGCGGCCTGATTTTCTTCAATCAATTCAGTGAGTTGTTGGCGCGTTGCTAACCATTGTTGTTGGGCTTCACGGGCCATTTGTAACTGTTCAGTCAGTTCTTCAATGGTCTGTGCAGAGAGCGAAACGGCATACCCCATTAACAGGGTCATCACGCCGCAAACCAATTTCATAGAGCACCTCGGAAAGTTAAGAAACGACTATTTCGGCAAAAATGGCGACGCATCGCCCTTTCCTTGGCGTATCAACTGCGGAACCTCGGCAGATAAATCCAATACGGTCGTGGGATCTTGATCGGTGGGGCCGCCGTCCAAAATGACATCGAGGGCATGTCCCAAGCGCTCGTCGATGTCATCTGGATCATTTAACGGAAGGGATTCATTAGGTAACGAGAGCGTGCTACTCAATAGCGGTTCACCCAAAATCTCCAGCAACGCCAACGGAATCGGATGATTTGGAATCCGCAAACCGACGGTTTTACGTTTCGGGTGCTGTAGCCGTCGCGGTACTTCGTGGGTGGCTTTCAGAATAAAAGTAAACGGCCCTGGGGTTGCGGCTTTCAGAAGTCGGAATTGCCAGGTATCGACTCTCGCATACATCGAGATTTCCGATAGATCCCGACAGATCAAGGTAAAATGATGATTTTTATCGGTACGCCGCAAAAGTTCGACCCGCTCTTGGGCTGTTTTATTGTTGAGACACCAACCAAATGCGTAGCTCGAATCCGTCGGATAGGCGATCAAGGCACCCTTGCGGAGTTGGTCAACCGCCTGCTGAATTAAACGCGGCGGGGGATTTTGCGGATGCAGACGCAGAATGAGGCTCATAAGGGGAGTTCGTTCACTAAATATCTACATTTCATTGTACGAGATTCGGTGCCGAACGATGGGGGATAATTTCTGAATTCTTTGATTTTGGGGCGTCAAGGTTTAGAAGAAGTTTCAGAATTTTGAGGGGGTAGCAATAACGGGGGTTCGACTTTTGTCGTCGTCAAAGGGGGCAAATCGCCAAATTGCAAGTCAAGATGGGGTTCGATGCGTTTTTCCGACGAGACTGGAGGGAGATCGAGACGCGGTTCAACAGGCGTTTTAGCGGGCTTAACTGTCGTCAAGGGCGATTTTTGAACGGATTTTGCGGTTGTAGATCTTTCCGAAGTTTTTTGGGGAAACAGTTTTGCCATCCAACCCGTTCCAGATTTCTTTGGCTTTTTAGGCGTTTCTGCTAACTGCGGTTCGACTAGTTTTTTCGGCGTCTTAGTTGAAGTTGATCGTAATTCCTGAGATCGCATCAGCGGTAGAGTCGGTTGGGGCTGGGATACCGTCAACGGAATTTCTTCGGCGTTCTGCACGGACGGCGATGTCAACGGAATTTCTTCGGCGTTCTGCATGGACGGCGACGTCAACGGAATTTCTTCGGCGTTCTGCACGGACG
>CAZTIH010000101.1:0-9842 GCA_964613675.1 uncultured Candidatus Competibacteraceae bacterium | reverse complement strand
CAACAATTGAGGTTGGGTAAATCCTTGGTCGCCGCTGACGAAACCAATTCCCGCAACATCTGACCGCGCCATTAAATGCAGGATGGCCAGTCCGGTAGGGGTTCCAAAATTGCCTAAAAACGCGACGATTCCTTCATCAATCAGGCTTTGAGCTTGGCGAACGGATCGTTCGGCATTGAATTCATCATCACGGACGAACAATGAAGCCGGTAAACGATCACGGGCCTCTAAAAACGCCGCTTCCATGCCATTGAGGACTTCGCGGGAAGGCGTTTGATTGCGTTCTGAAAGATTGAGAAGGCTCCCAAAGCGAATTTCCGTCGCGTCAACAAGGGGCGTGATCCCCAGTGTGCAGAGGAGCCATAAAGCGGGGAACTGCATCACTTTCAACATCGTTCAATACCTTCTTAAGTCAGGCGATAAGGGGGAATCCCTCAATGGACAAGATGAAAATCGTCCTGGTCGTAGCGCAGGAGCCAAATATCATTAGCGCCTTGATTACCTTGGGTGAAATCGAGAGTTAATCCCGAAAGATCTAGGGGGTGTGAAGAGAGCGCAATTTTGAGACTTTCCGGCGTTACTGGGGCTCCCGCCTTCAATACCCCGTGCGCGGCCAGTCGCCCCGCAATATAGCCCTCTAATACGATGGTATTTTGCGCGTTCTCAGATCCCAATGCGGCGATGGCCTCTTGCATGAGGGGCAATGGGCTATCAATGGGAGGTACGAGCTGGTTGTAATAGACAGTGATGTGTTGTGGCGATTCACGGCGTAGATAATTGGTGACGATCGCCCGATCCACCACCGATAACACGCCAACTTTCCACATGAGTCGTTGTTGTTCGGTGTAAACCAGAAAATCAATCGCAGGTTCCTGGGTCGCAAATAACAAAATTCCCTCACAAGATGCTTTGCTCTCTGCCCCCCACTGTTGAAGTGATTCCACGCCATCGCGAATGTTAGAAAGCGCCCGCTCGTACAAGCCGACTGGCCCGAGGTAGTTGCGCATTTCGGGGGGGCTATCGAGGACTGCCGTGAGTGCTTCTAAGTTGTAGGCGACAGCGGGGGCAGATTGGAAAGCCTCGAGTTCAAGTTTTAGGTACCGCACTCCCAATAAACCAAATCCGTCATTTTGACCAAATACACAAATCTTCTCGGGAGAGATTTGGTCGCGTTCTATAAATTGTCGTACCAGCACCGCGACTTCTTGGCTGTAACGAGCCCGATAGTTAAAAAATAAATCTTGGGCACCGCCTAAAATCGTGGAGTCGTTGAGGGCGTCCGCCCCCGTGTACAGGGCGATCGCGGGTAACCGTGCACGATGCAGATCGTTCAAAATGGAGAGAACTGTGGGTGTCCCCGTACTCGCTACCAACCCCACAATCCGATTCTGTTGCAGTTTTTGGAAGGCAAGGGGGGTGATTTGTGGGTCGTACTGATCGTCTTCCACAATTAACTTGAGCGTTAAATCAGGTGTGCTCATTTGTCGAAACGCCGCTTCTACGCCCGAAATCAGTGCATTCGATACGGCTTGGTCTCGTTCACTGAGGTTCATGAGCGCGCCTAACCTCACCTCCTCTGAAAATGCGATCCAAGGGGTTAATAAAAGCGTGAAAAGCCACAATTTTTTATGCTGCATGGCGGATCCTTTTTATGAAAAAGCGGGGGCAATCGTGAAACTGCGAGTCAGCATAGTCGTACTTTGTGAAGCTTATTCGGATAGGGCGAATTGACCGATCGTTGCGTCAAATTGCCATAGCCAGGTGCGCCGAGATCCTTGATTGCTCCGCGTGAAATCGAGGGTTAACCCATCGAGTTCGATGCGATTCCCCAAAAGTGCACGAACCAACGCCTCTCCTGTGACTTGGCCCTGTTGCGCGGCCTGTTTGATCCCATGAATCACGAGACGGCCCACAATGTATCCCTCTAGGCTCGTGGTATTGAGTCGCGGGGGCAGCCCAATTGTGGTTAACGCACCTTGTACGATGGGCAGATCCGCATCGACGGGCGGGACGACTTGGGAGAAATACACTGTTCCAAGGTCGGCAAAATTGCGCATTTGCCGTTCGAGATAGTCCCGATTCATCACCGAGACGAGTCCTGCCGCCCAAGCGCGACGGTTGCGGCGGCTGTAAAACATGAAGTCTAGTGCCGGGTCTTGGGTGGCGACGATGATGATGGCGCGGCAAAGCTGACCACTTACGCGCTCCCAGTCCCGTAGCGACTCAAACCCCTCGCGGGCTCGCGTAATGGTGCGGTCGTAAAACCCAACGGGTCCCATTCCATTGCGCAAGTGACTTTGGTCAGCGGGAATCTGTTCGATTGCGTTGAGGGATTGCAGAATGTGGTCGATGGCGGGGACTTCGGTGGTGTTGTAACTTGAGAGCGCTCGTCGCAACCCCGTAATTCCGCTGAGACCAAAGCTGTCGTTCTGCAAATACAAACAGACTTGTTGGGGCAAAATCCCGTCGCGTAAAAAGCGTTCAAATAAATTAACCACTTCGTCGGCATAGCTTGGCCGAAAATTGACCACTAAATCGGTGCCCGTTCGCAGGATGTCAGCGCCGGTATAAAATCCGATTGCGGGGATATTCGCTTGGGTAATGAGGGGGAGTGAAGCTACGGCATTTGGCGTGCCTGTACTGCCCACCAACGCCACTACCCGTTCGATTTCGATGAGCTGGTGCACAAATGAAGCAGTAAGGACGGGATCGTATTTATCGTCATGAACAATGTGTTCGATTTGAATGCCTTGGGTAGGCGCTTGATCGAAAGCCGCTTTCAATCCCACGAGCATCTCCCGCGATACCCCCGAGGCTTGTTCCGTTAGGTCAAAAGTCGAGCCAATTTTGACCCTAATTTCCGCATGGGCCGTGGAAATTAGCGCCGCAAGGGCTAGTAACCAAAATAAACGCATAGTGATCTCTCTAATGGGGGCCGTTGATGAATAGTATTAAAGCCGTTTTATATGACATGGATGGAGTGCTGCTCGATACCGAGGGCATTTACACCGCCGTGACACAGGAAATTGCAGCGCGATATGGGTTGACATTCGATTGGTCTCACAAACGCCACATGATCGGTCGGCCAGCGATTGATTCCGCCCGTTATTTAGTGGGTGCGTTGCCGTTACCCATGTCTGCCGAGGACTATTTGGCCGAACGCGAGGCAATGTTGGCATTGCGGTTTCCCGATGCTGAAGTATTTTCGGGGGTCGAACGAGTGGTCACGCACTTCAAATCTCACGGCATTGCGCAAGCGGTGGCGACGAGTTCAAGTCAACGCATGTTTGCCCTGAAGACGCAGAAACACGGTGCACTGTTCGGCTTATTCGACAGCATCGTGACGGCTGAAGCCGTGCAACACGGCAAACCCGCCCCCGATATTTTCTTGGAGGCGGCAAGACGATTGGGGGTTGATCCCGCGCATTGTTTGGTGATGGAGGACGCGCCAGCGGGGGTGCAAGCAGCGAAAGCGGCGGGAATGCGGGTGGTGGCGATACCCGACCCGATGATGGATCGGGCGCCCTATTCGCAAGCGGAGGTCATCCTTGACCGCTTCCTTGATTTTATCCCTGAGCAGGTGGGACTACCGGCTTTCCCTTGAAAACCTAGGCCCTTAGCCCGTTACGCTAATCCGCTTGGGTTGTGCTTTGGGTTGTTTGGGGATGACCAGGGTCAATACGCCATTTTTGCCCTCGGCGCGGATGTCGTCGGCATTGGCGCTATCGGGGAGCGTAAACCGTCGGTGAAATACCCCGTACGCCCGTTCAATGCGTTGATAGCCCTTGTGTTCCGAAGCGAACTCGTGTTTGCGTTCGCCTTTGATGCTTAACACGCCCCGTTCCATGGTGATTTCAATGTCCTTGGGGTCGATGCCGGGGAGATCTGCGGTGAGCGTAAATTGCTGTTCATCTTCTTGAATGTCGACCGCTGGAGCCCAACGACTGGTTACGACGTTGGAAGGATCGTCTTGGAGCAGACCAAAGGCTTGGTCGAGTTCTTTGCGCAATTGGTCGAATAATTGACGCGGATTTTGGGATGCGAGTTGCATGATAAACATCCGAGTAACGAGTTGATGTTAAAGCACTTTATGAGTGCCGATGCCCAATAAATGGGGCAACAATTTTTCGTTTCAAGGGGGGGAAGTGAGCCGCTCAAACATGAAGTGAGTGCAAAGTTGCATCGTAATTTTACAAGTCAACAGTGAACCCAAATTTTAAGGGTGCACCCCTCGGGTTTTTAAGTTGTCATCGGGGAATGTCGATACACTTAGGCAATTGAATCCCCAATTAAAATTGCTGAGAACGCAACCATGAACCCTATTCGTCCCAGTCCTCCTGTGTCGGAAACGCCAAACTTAGGGGTATCCGCCAAAAATCCGTCACCTCATCATTTCGCCTCTTCAATGAATGTACCGTCCGCCAGTGCCCTGCAACTCACGGCAAATGCGCAACAAATCCATAAATTGGCCAAGCAGTTAAGCCAGCAACCGGGGTTTGACGCGCATAAAGTGGCACGCTTGCAAGCCGCCATAGATGAAGGGCGTTATGAAATCGACGCCCAAACGCTGGCGCAACATTTACTTGAACTTGAAGAGGAGATCGGTCGTTGAATTTACGCGAATCTTTAATTGCCGCCTGTGATGCCCTCGCGACTTTGGAAGTCGCCCTCGCGCAAGAACAAACCGCGTTACAGCGTCGAGACTTTGAAGCCTTGGAACAGGCGGTGGTGGCGAAAGTCGCGCCCCTGAACGCACTGCATGAGATCGGACAACAATGGGCGCAAATGGCCTTGTCCACCGAACACCTCGCGGCCGCCAACTGTGAGGAAGCCTGGGCGATTTTTCAGGAAAAGGCGGCGAACTTGCGACAGGTCAATGCGATAAACGGTGTTGCCTTACAAGCTAGGCGTCAGGCAACGCATCGCGCATTAAGCTGTTTGCGGGGAGTGGATGCCACGCCCGTGGGGTATGGCCCAACACTTTCTGTCCCGCGCTGAACGTTTGCCCATCATGCGCATCTTGTTTTGTCTTTTTGAGGGGCCATTTCGGTAATGGACATTGCAACAATCGTCGGCCTAGTTGGCTGTGTAGGCGTTATTTTAATGGCCATGGCGGTGGGGGGTGGGATTCTGCCGTTCGTCGACATGCCCTCGATTTTAATCGTCGTGGGGGGAACCTCGACGGCGGTATTGATTAAGTTTCCCTTAGCGCAGTACTTGGGGGCCTTACGGGCGGGCATGAAAGCCTTTTTGTTTAAGCCTGAAAGCGCAGTCGCCCTCATCACGGAAGCCGTGGAAATGGCCACGATTGCAAGACGTCAAGGCGTGTTGGCTTTGGAGGGGCGGGAAGTGGGTAATCCTTTTTTGCAAAAGGGCGTACAACTCCTCGCAGACGGTCAAGCCCCTGATTTTGTTCAAAAAATGCTGATGCGCGAAATTGATTTAACCATTGCGCGTCATGAAAGTGCGCAAGCCGTTTTTCGAGCGGTAGGCGATTCGGCCCCGGCGATGGGCATGATTGGCACGCTGATCGGGTTGGTACAGATGTTGGGCAACATGTCCGATCCCAAGTCAATTGGGCCGGCGATGGCAATTGCTTTGCTGACGACGCTGTACGGTTCGCTGATCGCAAATGTGCTTGCCTTACCCTTAGCGGATAAGCTCGCAATCCGAACGGAAGAAGAACGACTCAATCGTCAATTAATTCTCGAAAGCATCGTGGCCATTCAGCAGGGACTCAATCCTAAAGTTATGGAAGAACTTCTTAAAACTTATTTGCCCCCCGCTTTACGCGCCAAAGTCGGTGCGGAGAAAGCCGCTTAACCCTCACTGTATTTGGAGTTCTCAACGTGGAACTAGAAAATAAACGTGAAAAAAAAGCCCCCGCAGGTGCCCCGGCGTGGATGTGTACTTTTTCCGATCTTATGGCCCTACTGATGTGCTTTTTTGTATTACTGCTCTCGTTTTCCGAGATGGATGTCCAAAAATACAAGCAAGTCGCGGGTTCGATGGCGAATGCGTTTGGGGTACAGCGCGAAGTGTTGGTCGAAATGCCGCCCATGGGAACCAGTTTCGTCGCACAGGAATTTTCGCCAGGGCGCACCGATCCGACTCCCGATCCCATCATTATGCAGCGCGTTGAGTCGCTCAAAGTGCACTTGGATATTATTCGGGTTGCGCGGGAAGAACTCATTAAAAATCAAGCCGATCGCATTCGTCAGGCCCTTGCTCAAGAGATTCGTGCGGGAAAAGTCGAAGTCGAAACGGAAGAAGGTCGTGTGATTATTCGGGTACGCGAACGGGCGTCGTTTGCGTCGGGGAGTGCGGATCTGATTCGCGATTTTCTCCCCGTCATTCAACGGATTTCAGAAGTCATCGCGCCGGAAAAGGGTCAGATCGCCGTTGCAGGCCACACCGATGACATTCCCATTAACACAGGGCGTTTCCGATCAAATTGGGAACTTTCTTCGTCCCGTGCGACCTCGGTAGCGCACGCTATGTTGGAAAACACCGAATTAAGTCCGCAACGGATGCGGGTCGAAGGGTTTGGAGAGTTTCGGCCCTTGCGTGAAAACAACACCCCTGAGGATCGCTTGTTTAATCGGCGTGTCGAAATTTCCCTGGAGCAGTCGGTCGAAGAAGTTGAAACCGCCGCTTTACGTCGTTTAACCGCTCAACTCGGTGAAGGTAACCCCGTCCCATAACGCCATCATGATGAATGCTAATGACGCTCCACGCTTCCCCAAAAAAGCAGTAGGAGCGCCCGGATGGATGACCACTTTTGGCGACCTCATGGCATTGCTGATGTGTTTCTTTGTGTTATTGCTCTCGTTTTCCGAGATTGACGCGCAGAAGTACAAGGAGGTCGCAGGTTCATTGAGTTTATCTTTTGGCGTTCAGTTGCAGCAGAAAGAAGCCACTGCATCCCCAGCAGGTACGAGTTTTGTGGCGCGGGAATTTAATCCGGGGCGCGTCGAGCCAAACCAAGAACAAGTCGTCATGCAAGAACTTGCCGCATTGCGGGCGCACTTGGATATCGTGAGGCAGTCACGGCATGAAGTTGTCGCGCAAAAAGCCGAGCGCTTGCGCCAGCAACTCCAAGAAGACTATTGAAGCAGAACGGCTCGATGTTGAAATCCAGCAAGAGAGAGTGATTATTCGGGTGCGCGAACAGGCATCTTTTGCGTTGGGGAGCGCCGACTTGTTGACGGAGTTCATGCCCATGATGCAACGCATTGCGTACGCGGTAGCGCCTGAAACGGGGCAGTTGCTCGTGGCGGGCCACACCGATGATTTGCCGATAAATTCAACGCGGTTTCGGTCAAATTGGGAGCTATCGGCCTCGCGAGCGACTTCGGTCGTTCATGCTTTATTAGTGGAACCGACCCTGGACCCGGATCGTGTGCGGTCGGCTGGGTATGGCGAGTATCAACCTATTGCCGACAACGCGACCCCTGAGGGGCGTACCCGCAATCGACGGGTAGAAATTACGATAGAACCTTCCCTTGTGGATTTGGAAAACAATGCCCTAGAGCGTCTGATTCAACAGTTAAGAACAGGCTAATTTTTTCACGCTTTACACCGGTTTGCAGGGTAAGCAAATAGAGGATGTAGCGCATTTAGAATGCGAAATTATCTTGCGGAAGCGGGCATCTCATGACCCGTTTTGAAAAATTTCACCTGTTCGATCAATGCTTTTGCCTGTTCATCGAGGGCCTGACTGGTGGCGGCGGTTTCTTCGACCATCGCAGCATTCCGCTGAATAACTTCTTCCATTTGGGTAATGGCTAAATTGACCTGTTCAATGCCAGCAGACTGTTCCCGACTTGCAGAAGCAATTTCAGCCACAAAACTGGAAACTTGGTTGACAGACTCAAATAACCCCCGCAAATTTTTCCCAGCGGCGTCCACCAATTTTGTGCCCCCATCGACTTTGGCCACACTATCTTGGATGAGCTCTTTAATCTCTTTAGCAGCGGAAGAAGACCGTTGAGCGAGATTGCGGACTTCGGCGGCCACCACCGCAAACCCCCTTCCCTGTTCACCTGCCCTTGCTGCTTCCACCGCCGCATTGAGGGCTAATAGATTGGTTTGGAACGCGATTTCGTCGATGACGCCGATGATGTCGGCAATTTTGCGGCTGGCCTCGTTGATAGCGTTCATGGCGTTCACGGCTTCGGTCACCACATGACTACTGTGTTGGGCAAGAGTTTGTGCACTTTCCGACAGTTGATCTGCTTGTTGCGCGTTATCGGCGTTTTGCTTGACGGTCGAGGTCATCTGTTCCATCGAGGCCGCTGTTTCGGCGATGTTTGAGGCTTGGTTTTCCAACCGCTGGCTCAGTTGCTGGTTACTGGCGGCAATAGTCGTAACCTCTTGTGCCACCGTGCTCGCGCCCTCACGGATATGATCGATAGTACTTGCGATCTGCTTCTGCATTTCGGCTAGGTAACTGAGCAGTTGGGCAAACTCTCCCTTACCGTTGGCGATAATCGCTTGCTGATATTCCCCATGCCGCATCCTTTCGATAATCCCCGAAACCATCGTTAAACTGCGCATGATTTCCGAGGTAATGATTTGGCTGAGCACAATCAACGCGACCATAATGACCAATAGCGTGATCCCCAAAGTGCTGCCATGGTGAACGATATAACGCCCAATGTTGGCAACACTGTCGATATTCATATCGAGCCCAACTAACCATTCCCATTCCGGAATAGAGACTAAATAAGCTAGATAAGTAACGAGACCCTTCTGGGGGTCTGGCCAGGTATAAATAAACCAATGTTCGCCTTGCTGTTGGGCTAAACGATGAGCGGTGTCTATGACGGGGTCCCCGGTATTGGGATTGGCCTTTCCTTCTAGCTGGGGGTTGCTGGGGGCCATCACCGCAAAATTTCGGTAGTCGTCGATGTAGAAATCCTCTCCCTGTTCGCCAATGCTGATTTTGGCGCCTCTTAGTTGGTCAATTACCTCGCGCTGGGCCACTTCCTGCGTTATCTCGCCCCGCTTAACCCGTTCTATCTGATGTCGAATGAGATGAATGGCGGTATCAACAGCTACCTTAAGTTGGTGACGGTTCTCGGCCTCGACAGCACCGTGCAGCATCCTCATTGCGGTAAACCCCATCGCCAAAATGCCCACAAGTGCCCCTAAAACGAGTAACCCAATCTTTTGGCGAACCGATAAAAAATTCATAAAGCGGCGGTCTCCTAAGTCCGTGCCTCAATGAGGCGTTGACAACATCGGGTTTTGTGTAAACGTATTTACGAAAAGCCTAGTCAACCCACATGACGATTAAACGAGGAGAACGACTGAATTTCAGCGTCGAGACCTGTTTCGCTAAAATTCTTCCCACTCATCATTGTTAACGGTTTGTTTTGGCGGGGGACTCGAGTTTGTAATCGCCTTCACCGGTGGCTTGTTTTCGGCGGGGGGCGATGTTGTCGGAGGCCCTGCCTTGGGGACGGGTTTGGGACTGGCAGGAAGTCGAGGAGGCGTTGTCGTTAAACGAGGTGTTGTCGTCGGACGAGATGTTGTCGGTTTACGGTGCGTTTTAGGCGGGGTAGCGCGAGATGGGGTTGTAGGTTTATTTCGCACACTCGGGCGGTCATCCTCATGCCCTGTTCTGAAAAACCTTACTTGATCCATCAATTTTTTCGCCTGGTCATCGAGTCCTTGGCTCGCGGCGGCGGTTTCTTCGACTAAAGCAGCGTTGCGTTGGGTAATTTCTTCCATCTGGATGACGGCTTGATTGACCTGTTCAATGCCGGCGGACTGTTCCCGACTCGCTGCCGCAATTTCCGCGACAAAGGTCGAAACTTGATGAACAGAGTCGAATA
>CAZTIH010000100.1:4406-9844 GCA_964613675.1 uncultured Candidatus Competibacteraceae bacterium | reverse complement strand
TCTGAAGCCGAGTTGCGATTTCCCGACCCTCGGGGCGGCGGATCGAATGGAGATTTTGGTGGTGGAACCGATGACCAGTCTCGTTCTTCCGAATCCGTGGGTTCACGGGCATCGGAAGTGCGCCAATAATTCCGCAACATCTCCCAATCCAAACGGTCATCGCGGGCAGTGCGCCAGTGACTTTCCGGCATCAGAAATCTGAACACCACCAGAAACACCAATAATCCGGGAATCAGAAAAACGCGCCACAACAGTTCTAAACCGTACCAGTCATGGATCCCCAACCAAATAAACAGTCCCCCCAAAAAGAGGGTCTGTCGCACGCCGAGCACAAATAACATGCCCAAAAATAAGAGTCCCAGAGAGGCCAGCAGCGGCAGGATGGGCCCCCGAAAATTGGCGAGCATTGCGCCCAACACGAGGCTATACCCCCAAAGCCATCTCATCGTGAGTCGCCGTTAGCTCGTTTGCCAGCCATCAATCACCAATTGCAATTTAAGGGGCGTCTGGGCATTCCCCAACCGTTCCGCCGTCAGGCGCATCGGCAATTGGTTGCGATAATTTTCGTAGGTGATGCGCCACCCGGCCTGTTCGAGTTGACGCGGTTGACCTTGCGCATCTGGGGTCATTTGCGCTAACGGCTCGTCGGAAGGTAACCCCCGTACCCAGTAACGCAATCCCTTGACTGGTAATGCAAATCCCAACAGTTGCGCCACGAGTTCGTCAGCATCCGTCGCCATAAATCGTTCTCTCGCTGCCGTCTGTAACTCAATTTGGTGACCGTCGCCGCGAATTTGTTGGCGGCCCTGTCCCAGAGGGCCAATTAAATCAATGACATAACGCTCACCGTCTTGTTGCCATAACACCCGTCCGTGAAATCCCTCCGTGTCCTGGGTCACGCTCAAGCGTCCCCGCAACGCCCAACGGGTCTGTGCCCCCAAACGGTCTTGACGCGCTTGAATGACCGCCATCGGAACCGTTTCACGGGGCGGCGAAAGATAAAGGGGAGTACAGCCCGTGACGCTCACGAGAAACAGAACCCTCAGATTCGGCTTCACAGGTCAAATAACCCTCTGATTTTATTGAGATGTTCGTCATCGGGATACCGCTCCATCGACGCTTCAAAGAGGGTGCGTGCGGCTTCGGTTTCGCCGACTACCCACAGCACCTCAATCCAATGCGCCGCAATTTCCCCTTGTGGATCGAGTTCGTAGGCGCGTTCCAGATACTTCAGGGCTTCTTCGTAATTTCCCAAACGATAGTGAATCCACCCCATGCTGTCCGTAATCGCTCCATCGTCGGGGAGCTGTGCGTGGGCGCGCTGAATGAAATCAAAGGCTTGTTCGAGATTCATTTTGCGGTCGGCCCAGGTGTACCCCAAGGCGTTCAGCGTTTGTGGATTGTCGGGGTCGCGGGCCAAAATTCGTTTTAAGTCCTGTTCCAGAACGTCGATGCGATTCAGCCGTTCTGCAATCAATGCACGGCTATAGAGCAAGTCCGTATTGTCGGGATCGGTTTCGAGTAACTGGGTGAGTAGCGCAAACGCTGGGGCAAACGCCCGTTGGCTACGCAAAATTTCGACTTGGGCGAGCGTCCAGTTAATCGACCACGGGGGCGATAATTCCGCCCGCACGGCCTCAAAGTAGGCGTCGAATTCTGCCAAATTTCCTTGTTGTGCCAATAACGCCCCGATCCGCAGTCGGCTCTCAAAAATCGTTTGATCATCGGCTTGGGAATCGGTGGCGACCCGTTCATACCACCGCACCGCCTGTTCAACCTCGCCCTGTTGCTCGGCCAATCGCCCTAACTCCAATAGCGCCTGAACTCGACGTTCATCCAAGACCAACAACCGCTGAAAATACCCCTCGGCTGCGGCAAATTCTTCCCGTTGCGTGTTCAAAATGCCCAGCGCAAACAGGGCGTCTCCCTCCTGGGGATGGGTTTCTAGGATCTGTTCAAACTGCGCGATAGCTTCATCGAACTGCTGTTGACCCACCAATAAGCGCCCGTAACCCATGCGCAATTCGCGATTTTCGGGAAACTGTTCCACAAGTTCCTTTAACTCGGTCAACGCGGCGGGGGCTTGATCCAGCTCGACCCGTAATCGTGCCCGAAATAGCCCTATCAACGCAGGATTCAATCCCCCCTGTTTGGCCTGATCCAGAGCGACTAGAGCCGCTTCCCGCGCTTCGGCACTTTCGGCAAACACCGCTTCAAAATAGCGGGCGATGGGATGATTGATGATTGAAGCGACCTGCGCCATGATCGTCCAGGCTTTCTCGGCATCAGACACTTGGCGTAACAACCGAATAAGTTCGTTGTACCCCGCTTGTTCTTCTACGGGTCTCACGAGGGTCACCAATTCGTGAATCAAAGCCATGTCGGGTTCGTCAAAGCGCAACTGGGCTTGCAAGAGCGCACGGCGGGCGTCGGGTGACTCGGGGGCTAACTGTAACCAGCGTTTAGCGAGGGGAAGCGCTTGCGCATCATTGGCAAACAATGCAATGGCGGTAGCACGAGCCGCCACCTGGGGATCGTCGATTTGCGCGACCACCTCCTGATAGGCTGCCAATGCGGTGGCTAAATCGCCGCGCCGTCCCGCAATCTCACCAATCATGAGTTGATACAACCATTCAGCGCGGTCGCTACGGGGGACCAGTTCGCCAATGTCGGGCTCGGAATGCGCACCCGACGCCAAAAATAACGCCATCGCGATCCCTAAAATGGGTTTTTTCACGGGGAAAGACTCCTATAGAGCGAGTAGATTGCGAAGAGACTGAAGGAACTAACTTGATGTGTCTTAACGCAAAATACGGTTTTAGACTTGTTCATTGGCAACGGCTTAACGCAGAATCAGCGTCATCTCATCTGCCCACAAGAACTGGCCCGATCATGCCGCTGCTGGCTTTAGGCATCAATTACAAAACTGCACCGATTGAACTGCGCGAGCGGGTGGCGTTTGCACCTGACCGTGTGCCGTCGGCGCTCATGGCCCTCGTGGAGGGGGGCGCCGCGAAAGAAGCGGCCATCCTGTCTACTTGCAACCGCACCGAAATTTACTGTGGCCAAGCGGACGACCACCAAATGTTGTCGTGGTTAAGTGACTATCACGAACTTACCCCGAAACAATTAGAACCCTTTATTTATCGTCATCCCGACCGTCAAGCGGTTCACCACATGTTGCGAGTCGCGTCGGGGTTGGATTCGTTGGTATTAGGCGAACCCCAAATTTTGGGACAGGTCAAGTCCGCCTACCAAACGGCGAATGCAGCGGGCACGTTAGGGGCCTGTTTAGAGCGCCTGTTCCAACACACCTTTGCTGTGGCCAAACAGGTTCGTACGGATACGGAAATTGGCGCGAATCCCGTATCAGTGGCGTTCGCGGCGGTCTCCCTCGCAAAGCAAATCTTTGCCCAACCTAAAGACCAAACCGCGCTGCTCATTGGGGCGGGGGAAACCATCGAGTTAGTGGCCCGTTATCTTCATGATTTTGGGGTAAAGCGGTTAATCATCGCGAACCGTACTTATGAACGAGCGCATCATCTCGCGGCCAAGCTTGGGGGGTATGCCATCGGGTTACACGAACTGGAGGCGCATTTAGGCGAGGTGGATCTCATTATTTCCTCGACGGCAAGCCCAAATTATTTGGTGACGGCCCCCCAAATGGCCAAAGCGCGCAAGGGGCAACGCCACCGTCCCATGTTAATTGTGGATATTGCAGTGCCTCGGGATGTCGATCCGCAGGTGGCGGAACTGAACGACATTTATCTCTACACGGTGGACGATTTAGCGCACATCGTGGAGGAAAATCGGCGTCACCGTGCGGCGGCGGCGGCGGCCGCAGAGGACATCGTCGAATTGCAGACAGACCGTTTCATGGAATGGCTACGGCAACGTGAAGGCGCGACGACCTTGGCGCAATTGCGTAAACAGGCCGATCAGATGCGGGACGAGGTGCTGTTGCGGGCGCTACGGCAGTTGCAAAACGGTAAATCGCCCGAAGCCGTCCTAGAAGTTCTCGCCCACAATCTCACCAATAAACTCACCCACGGCCCCTGTAAAACCCTGCGCGAAGCCTTTGCCCAAGGTGACGACGACACGGTGGCTCTCATCAAGTCGATGTATTCCCTCGACAAATCCCTTTAGGTCATCCATGAAAGAATCTCTGTGGCGCAAGCTAGAACAACTGGCGGCACACCATGAAGAATTGAGCGCGTTATTGGCCGATCCGACGATCATCAACCAGCAAAACCGTTTTCGCGAGCTTTCTCAGGAATACGCCCAACTCGATCCTCTAGCGGAGCGATTTAGGGCCTATTGTGAACAGCAAAGCGAGTTAGCGGCGGCGCAGGAGATGGCGAACGGTGCCGATGCCGAGATGCGCGAATTAGCCCAAGAAGAAATTTTCACAATCCGGGAAACGCTCAACCGATTGGAAAACGAGTTGATGTTGCATCTCATTCCCAGCGATCCCCACGACAACAGCAACATTTTTCTGGAGATTCGTGCGGGGACAGGGGGCGACGAAGCAGCGATTTTTGCGGGCGATTTGTTCCGAATGTACAGCCGTTACGCCGATACCCAGCGCTGGCAGGTGGAAATTATCAGTGAAAATGTCGGTGAACACGGTGGTTATCGCGAGATCATTGCGCGGATTGTCGGGAAGGGGGCGTATTCAAAGTTGAAGTTTGAATCGGGGGCCCATCGTGTGCAGCGCGTTCCCGAAACCGAGACCCAAGGTCGCGTCCATACGTCGGCAGCGACGGTTGCTATTCTGCCCGAGCTGGATGCGGTGGAAGAAATCGAGATTAATCCCGCCGATTTACGGGTGGACACCTTTCGGGCCTCGGGTGCGGGCGGTCAGCATGTGAACAAAACCGACTCAGCCATTCGCATTACCCATTTGCCGTCGGGGATTGTGGTGGAATGTCAGGACGAGCGGTCGCAACACAAAAATCGTTCGCGGGCCATGGGGTTGTTGCAGGCCAAGCTGTTATCGGTGGCGCAAACGGCGCAAGAAAAGGCACAAGCGGAGAATCGACGATTACAAGTGGGCAGTGGAGACCGTTCCGAACGCATTCGCACCTATAACTACCCGCAGGGGCGAATTACGGATCATCGCGTGAATTTAACTATCTATCGGCTACCGGAAGTGATGTTGGGGCAACTGGATCTCGTCCTCGACCCGTTGTTGCAGGAATACCAAGCGGATCAACTCGCGGCGTTGGCGTCTTGAGAGGCGTTGGCGTGAAGTCACACACCGCGTCGACTTCACGAATCGCCCCTGATTCACTGTCCCGCTATTGCGCCATGAAATCGCGCCGACTTCACGAATCGCCCCTAATTCACTGTCCCGCTATTGCGCCATGAAATCGCGCCGACCTCACGAATCGCCCCTAATTCACTGTCCCGCTATTGCGCCATGAAATCGCGCCGAC
>CAZTIH010000100.1:0-4306 GCA_964613675.1 uncultured Candidatus Competibacteraceae bacterium | reverse complement strand
TCACGAATCGCCCCTGATTCACTGTCCCGCTATTGCGCCATGAAATCGCGCCGACCTCACGAATCGTCCCTTGATTTACCGCCTCCTCAACCACGGCAGTGGGACGAGTTACGGAAGGTGGGGCACGCCCAACTGGCACATCGCGAATCGGGGGTGTGGGAGGCGGACCGATTGTTAGCGACAATACTCAAGGTTTCGCGTAGCCAATTATTGGCTTACCCCGAACGAGAGGCCGATTCTGCCATTGTCACCGAATTTTATGAGGGGTTAGCGGCTTGTCGGCGGGGTGTGCCACTGGCTTATTTATTGAAATCCCAAGGATTTTGGTCACTGGAGATCGGGGTTGCGCCGGGGGTTCTGATTCCACGCCCCGAAACCGAATTACTGGTCGAACTCATCTTACGTGACCTTTCTCCTTCGCTGACTTATCACGGCGCCGATCTCGGGACGGGAAGTGGGGCCATTGCGTTGGCGTTAGCGGTTGAACGGCCCCGATGGCGACTGTGGGCGACCGAACTGAGTCCCGTCGCTTTGGCGATTGCGCAAGCCAATTTCGACGCACAGGGAGTAGCTGACCGCATTACGCTGTTACCGGGAGATTTTTGTGCGCCGCTTGGGGTTGACCGCAAATTCGATTTTATCGTGAGTAACCCGCCCTATTTAGCGCCAGACGACCCGCATTTACCCACATTGACTCATGAACCGAGGTTAGCGCTTGTGGCGGAGAACGACGGATTGGCGAGTTTTGAAACGATTGCACGACAGGCGTCCTCGCGCTTGATGCCCCACGGCAAATTATGGTTTGAACATGGATTCCAACAGGGCGCTGCGGTGCGACGGATTTTGTCGGTGGCGAGGTATGTCGCTATTGAGACCTACTGCGATTTACTGGGACATGAGCGAGTGACTTCAGGGAAGTTGCCTTAAACTCTGCAATTAACCCTTGAAACCGAGGCGCCATCTTTGCGATGAAAGGGCGGTTGGGCAATCTTCCGCGTCGCCAATTTCAGCGCCCTCGGCACTTCGGGATTGGCCATGTCGCTAAAGGAACGCAAACACAACACGGGAGACGCCGCCGTTTCGGCTCGTCGCCATCGAAGTTCCCAAAAAAAGTGTTTACGGACGACTCGAAAAATTGACCATTTTGAATGGGGGAAAGTCGGGCGCGCAAAAATCAGGGGATGGGTGCGGCTTCATTTTGGGAACCGCTTAACCCTACACTAAGCCCCATCACGAAGATTTGCAGACGGCATTCCGCTCGTATCTTCCCCTTGGAACCGCCAATCAGTCAGGTATCTTGATGACCTCGACGCTTTCCGCATCGTCTAACGCCCCTTTGCGCACCCACTTCGCGACCCATGTCAATGAAATTCGGGCGGGCCAACAACTGCGCTACACCATTTTTGCCGAGGAGATGGGGGCCAAATTACATTCCCGTACCCCTCAACTGGACGATGAACCCCTCGATGACTATTGCCAACACCTATTGGTGCTGAATGCCAACGATGAGGTCGTGGGATACACCCGACTGTTAACCGCCGACCAGGCCCCGCGCGCGGGGGGATTTTACTCCGCTCGGGAATTTGATTTGACGGCGCTCTCGTCGCTAAAAGGGCGATTTGTCGAAATGGGCCGAACCTGCATTCACCGCGACTATCGTCAGGGGTCAACCATCGCCACGCTGTGGGGGGCGGTGGCGCAGTTCATTAAGCGGGAACGAGCGGATTATTTGATGGGCTGCGCGAGTATTCCGCTGGCTGAGGGCATAGCGGCGGTGCGTAACCTGTGCGAACAGTTGAGCCAACATCACGGCCTGCCCGTAGAGCTGCGTACCCCGCCTCGGTTGCCCTTACCCCACCCGCCTTCCGAGGACCACATCTCGTTGGCCCGTTTACCGCCTTTGCTTAAAGCGTACTTGCGCATCGGGGCCAAAATAGGGGGTGATCCTTGTTGGGATCCCGATTTTGAGGTGGCGGATGTGCTGATTTTGTTGGAGACGGCCCACATCGACGGCCGTTATGCCCGACATTTTCTCCAGCGACTGACTCCGTGAGCGAGAAATTCCCCCCGTCATGCGCTGTATTGGCGAGCGCGACTCCCCTCATGAGAATTTCCTGATGTCCCGCAGGTGCGCCCGCGCAAATCTCAGAGATTTGGTCGCAAATTTATGAATTTTCAAACCCTTTTGACTGCATGGCGAACTCATAGCCGTCGCGTGATTCGCTTACTGCTCCTGTTGGGTTATCTCCTGGTTGGGGTGCTGGTGGCCGGGATCTTTTTGTCACCGCGCCAACACCGTTCCCCGCGTCATTGGCCAACGCGCTTGTGGTTTCGCGGCTTGTGCTGGATTTTCAACCTCTCACTGACGCACCACGGGCAGCCCCTCAAAACACCAACCCTATTTGTCGCGAATCACATTTCTTGGGTGGACATCGTCGTTTTGTCCTGTTGTACGGAGGGCTATTTTCTCGCCAAGGGCAGCGTACGCACCTGGCCGCTGATCGGGGGATTAGCGACGCGCGCCGGCGTTAGCTACATCGAACGCGGTGAACAGGGGGCCGCACAACGGGCGATTCAGACATTGACTGTGCGGTTACAGCGAGGTGATTCGATGATTGTTTTTCCCGAAGCGACCTCGACGACAGGGCAGGATGTGAACCGCTTTTTTCCCCCGCTATTCGACGCCGCGATCCAGGCCCAGGTCCCAGTTCAACCCATCGCTTTGCGCTATTTAACCCCCCATCAAACGCGTGATGAAATTGTGCCTTTTGTGGGAGAAGACACCTTAGGAGCACACATTTGGCGGCTTTTGGGCCAGCCGCGACTCCACGCCGAGGTGTCATTTTTGCCCCCCTATTCACCGCCGTTGGGATCGCGTCGTGAGTTAGCGACACAATGTCATGCCGAGATCAAAGCACATCTTCACGCAGATGCAGTTTCCGTCCACACATCGGGGGACCGACCGCCCGAATTTTCCGAGTAATTCACCGAGGGATTTTATGATTATCGCGCAGTTGACTGATTTACATGTTCGTGCGCCCAACCAACTCGTCAACGGTCACATCGACACGAATGGCCATGCGCGACGGGCCGTCAATGCCGTTCGCAAACTCAAGCCGCGCCCGGATCTGATTTTATTGACGGGCGATCTAACGGACTGCGGGTTACCCGAGGAATACGCCCATCTGCGGGAAATTCTGTCGCCCCTCGGCGAAATTCCCTACTACGTTATCCCGGGAAATCACGACCGCCGCGAACCGCTACGTCAGGCGTTTGCCGACCACGCCTATCTCCCAGCGACGGGGCCGCTGTGCTATTGCCACGATGAGGGGCCTTTGCGATGGATTGCCTTGGACTCGACGGTCGAGGGCGAGGTGTGGGGGGAGATTGATTCGGCGCAACTGCAATGGTTGTCCCAGCTTTTGCACCAAGACGCCGACCACCCCACGGTGTTGTTCTTACATCATCCCCCCTTCCAAGTGGGGCTTCCAATGGACGAAATTTACTGTCAAAACGGCCCAATTTTGGAAAAGCTGTTACGGGGATTTGGGAACATTCAACGGGTGATGTGTGGTCACGTTCATCGGTCGGTCTTCACGCGATTTGCCAATACGGTTGGGAGCATTGCGCCCAGTACCGCGCATCAGGTGGCATTGAACTTACGAGGCGATCGTGCCCAGTTGAGTTTGGAGCCGTCGGGATTCCACATTCACGTGTGGCATCCCAATTTTGGACTGGTCACGCATCACCAAATTATCGGTGAATTTGGCGCACCCGAGGACTTCAAACCCGATCCGCAGTCGCCAGCACCGCCGAAATCGGTCTAAGCGATGATGTGGGGAGGATTGTGGGTGGGGTTGATGGGCTTCGCATTCGGTGGATACCCAGAAATGGATTTGAATTTCGTGAACCGCAACCCCGCCCAAACGATTTTTGATCTCGTGAGCCACTGGGAAGCCAATTTGACGCCCCCAACCGCCATTAAACGCCCGACATCTGCACCGCAGGAGCAGTTATCTATGGAACGACGGGCGTTCCTTACCGTGAATCGGCCTGAAACGACATCCGCATCGCAGGAGCAGTTATCTATGGAACGATTGGCGCAACAGGTCGCCCGTGAAATCAACCTATTGCGGGTCGATCCCTCGCGTTACGGTCAACATCTTTGGCGAAGACGTCATCGTTATCGAGGAAAACACTACCTCGATCCGCATAATCGCGTGGTTCCTACCCAAGAGGGGGTTGGTGCGCTTGAAGAGGCCGTCGAGTTCTTGCAGCAGATTTCCTCCACCCCCCCTTTGACCTT
>CAZTIH010000099.1:0-9892 GCA_964613675.1 uncultured Candidatus Competibacteraceae bacterium | reverse complement strand
TGTTTTTCCGGGCGTACGGCTTCGATGAGGACGAGGCGGCGTATGTGCTGGAGCAATTTCCCATCGTGAAGGCGGCGGATGAACGGCAGTTTGGCGACTACCGCACGAAGGCGCGGATTGTGGCGGCGATGGCTCAAACCGTTCGCCCTTAAAACCTCTTCAAACGCAAACTACTCGCATTTAGAAAGGTTCTCGTTGAGAGTTTTTCGCAGACAGTTTGCAAAAAACACAGCGAGACCGTTTTTTATGCCATTTAAGTTTGAAAAATTGGCCGTATGGCTCTTGCTTTTGGTGGGATGGCCGTATTCCATCGCCGCCGCTCAAGACTCCCCCGACGCCGTCACCCTCGACCAGATCACGGTAACCGCCACGCGCCGCCCCCAAGCCCTGCGCGAGGTGCCGCGGTGCACGGGGTCACGACCGACCAACTGCGCGGTGAGAACGATAAAAGGAGAAGGTCGGTAAGCCGGGTTCTGTCGCGGATCGTCATTCATCTGGGCCTGCCGTCACCGACAAGCTCAAGCGACCTACCCGAACGCCAAGCGGACCGCTTGAATACACGCCCTATTTGGTCTTGCTTCCGGTGGGGTTTACCTCGCCATCGCAGTTACCTACGACGCGGTGCGCTCTTACCGCACCATTTCACCCTTACCCCGCTTACACGAGGCGGTATCGTTTCTGTGGCACTTTCCATCGGCTCGCGCCGTCCAGACGTTATCTGGCACCGTGTCCTATGAAGCCCGGACTTTCCTCCACACCCGAAGATGCAGCGACGATCTGACCTTCTCCAAGAGAGATTCTGCGTTCTGTGCCTGGTTTATGGCAACTGTCCCCGTAAAACAGCTTGACATTCTGACGGCAACGGCGTGGCGGGACGCGCAGGGCGAGGAACGGACGGCCGTGGGGTGCGGGGATTCAAAATGGCTTGCTGGATTTCAGTCACCCACTGATCTAAATCGCGGTCACACCCAATTTCTCGTGGATTGAGCGGTGCCTGAGAAATGCAACGGGGACTGTCGTCAGGACAATGCAGACGCACATGAAAATGCCCGTCGTGACCGCCCCAAGGACGCACTTTGTAAAGCCAACGCGGTTCCCGTTCAGTCCGACACAAATGCTGCTTAATCACGGGATTGACGAAAATACGCTCGACGCGTGGGTCGGTGGCCGCATCGAAGAGGGCATCGCGTTGGGGGCGCCCCCAAGTACTCGTCACCTGCGCCGCCCCGAGTTGCGCAAAACTCACCATGGACAACTCCGCTTGTTGCGTTGCATTTATGGGGGAAGGCGGTTGCCAAAACCAAATGTCCACATCAATCCCGCTTTGGTGACTGCGATGACCGTAACTCATGGGGCCGCCACGGGGTTGAGTTAAATCGCCAATCAGCAAATGATCTCCCCGTTGTGCAGCGCGTTGCCCCATCGCTTTCACAAACTCGATTAACACAGGATGACCAAAGTAGCGACGACGCTGCGGTTTCATGGTCTGATAACCGTTGCCCTGTAAAAGCAAGCTCGCGGCCCCCACCAAACATCCATGACTCACACCCCCAATGACCTCTGAACGCCCCACAAGCGGCCCTGCAACGCGACTCCAAGCATTTTCTTGCGCAAAAATGGGCGAACTGCTCCAGAGCGTTAAAAAACAACAAAACCACTTTATTAGCCCCATTGGCATTCTTTACACCTCTTTACATTGCAGATTCAAAAAATCGCTGTTTTACTTGAAACTGAGATCGGTTAGTCACGCCTACCTTAATCTATGTCGCTCACAAACGGATTCTTCAAAAAAATGAACGAGGTCAACCCTAAATCAGTGTTGAATCAAGCAGTTACCGAAGACTGGTTACGCTTGATGGACCAGTTCACGACGCCGTTTATGATTTGCGATAGCCGTGGCTACATCCGTTATGCCAACGAAAGTCTACGGGGGATGCTAGGTTATGACTTATTGGCGCTTCAACAAAAACCCCTGTGGAAATTTTTAACATCGCCCAGCGAGTACGACGAACAGCGCCTGATTTTCGCCCAAGTACTCTCAAAACAACTAGAATGTCGGCGTTACGACAGCAAATGGATTCCACGCCAAGGCCAACCTATAAAAATTCATTGGTCTTACGGTTTGTGGCAAGGCGATTCAGGCGAAAATTTCGTTGCCGGGCTGGGCTGGTTACAGGATGAATTTCACACGCTAAAGTGCGTATTAAATTGCGATCGTGCGCAGGATCTCGCCACCTCACGGCAAACCTTGAAAGCATTGCAAACCCTCGCCACCTCGACGGGAACCTTAACCGACAATGCTTTTTACAATCTCTGTGTCGAGCAGTTAGCGACGATTTACCAAACCCGTTACGCCATGATTGCTAAGCTCGAAGATCCGACGAGATTAGAGATCTGTGCGTTGGCGATGTGCGATCGCAACTGTCTGCTCCCCAACTTCCACGATCTCGTGCACGGCACTCCGCATCAAAATGTCCTGGTTGGCCAAAAAATATTGGTGACTCACGGTTTGCTGCGCCGCTATCCCGAAAACGCGATGCTGCAAAAAATGCGCGCCGAAAGTTACTTTGGCGTTCCATTACTCGATGAAAATCACAATGTTGTGGGGTTAGTCGCTGTCATTGATGACAAGCCCTTCGCCTCGAATCCAGCTACTGAATCGTTGCTACCTCTCTTCGCTCAACGTATTGCACAAGAGATGATTCAACATCATCAGAATACCCAAATCAGACGGCATCAAGCTCGTCTGCAACTGCTCGTCGATAGTACAACAGACATTCTGTGGGAATCCGACGACCAAGGGATATTGCGCTATCTCAGTCCCCGTTGCGATCAAATTTTTAACCGTCCTGCTGCCGAACTCTACGGCCAGCCCTTTTGGTCTCCGCTTAGCGCAAACTCTATTGCAGAGGTGCGTTTGTGGTTTACGCAGGGAGGGCCTTTGCGCGATATGGAGGTGAATGCCATAGATCCAAATGGACGACAGCATTATTTGGAACTCTCCGCTGTGGCACTGGGAAAGGATCTTGGCGGAGGATATTTGGGAGTGTATCGGGATATTAGCGAACGGCGCTGGCGCGAAACCGAACGTCTGCAACGCTCTAAACTGGAAACCTTGGGCCAGTTAACGAGCAGTATCGCCCATGATCTGAACAACTTGTTAACTGTGATTCAGGGGTCTTTAGAACTCATGGATTGGGATAGCGAACAAGATCAAGAGCTTCTGACCGATGCGTTGAGTGCTAGTCGCAACGGAAGTCAGTTAATCCGTCAACTTCTTGGTTTCGCCCGTCATCAACCTTTAGAAAGACAAGCGATTGATTTAACTCATTTTTTTCAGACGCTATTGGGGTTTACACGCCACATGGTGCGTCACCCCGTCACCTTCACGTCGCAAATCGAAGACGCTTTACCTACTGTTTACGCTGATCGCAGTGCGTTGGAAGGGGCGTTGATGAATCTGATCGTAAATGCACGCCATTCCATTAACCAGGAAGGCCATATTCTGCTCAAGGTGAGTAAAGTTTTTCTGGACAGTCCGCAAGGCCATTGTTCGGCCGGCAATTTCGTTTGTTTTCAGATACAGGACAACGGTTCGGGGATGGACGCTCAAACCCTCACTCGGGCCTGTGAACCGTTCTTCACGACCAAACCTAGCGGTCAAGGCACGGGGCTAGGCTTGAGTTCGGCGATGCAGTTTTTCAGACAAAGCCAAGGCGATTTGCAGATACAAAGTACTTTAGGCCAAGGCACCACCGTAGCTTGTTATTTACCTGTCGCGACCCAGTCTCAAACGAGTGAAGTGCTTGCAGTGGGGGGATGTGTGTTGGCGCGGGGCAATGAAACGCTGTTACTTGCCGAAGATCGCGACGAATTGCGCAGCTTTCTGTGTAATGCCCTGACAAAACTGGGCTACACCGTGTTACTCGCCACTAACAGCCAGATGGCGCAACAACAGCTTGCCGATAAGCCCCAAATTGCATTGTTGATTTCTGATTTATCGTCACAAAACGGCCTTAACAGCGAGCAATTCTACCAGTGGACTCAACGCCACTACCCTCATTTGCGGATGTTGATTATCACCACCGGCTTTGAAACCGATTCCACTCAGTTAGAAACCAATCCAACCCATTATCTTTATAAACCCTTCTCCCTCAGTGACTTAGCGACGAAACTACGGCAGTTGCTCGGCTGAAATCGAGGCGTTACAGAATCTCTTTGCCGCAGTGGGGACAGTGACTCTTGTGAGCCCGTCGCCGTTGCATCTCTTCCATAAAGCTCGATCCAATAATGCCTGTCGGAAGCGCAAACATCAGAATTCCTAAGACAGCAATCATCGCGGCAAGCAATCGCCCAAGCCCCGTGATGGGATAAACGTCTCCATAGCCCACCGTCGTCACGGTCATGACCGCCCACCACATCGTCGAGGGAATATCGGAAAATTTATCGGGTTGCGCTTCATGTTCTGCAAAGTACATCAGAGACGAGGCCACCATCACTAAAACCAACATAATCATGCCGGCAATGGCAAGTTCTTCACGCTTATTCATGAAAATACGCGCAATCAGTCGCATCGAAGCAGAATAATGACCCAACTTGGCAATCCGAAAGATTCGGAAAAGTTGCAATGCCCGCAAAACCCGTAAATCAGCCGTTAACATCCCGATGTAGAACGGCAAAATCGCCAACAAATCAACGATTGACATGGGCCTTATCAGAAATCGCAATCGCCCCCACAGCGGATGGTTAAAGGCGGGATGCGCGACGCAAGACCAGACCCTCGCTAGATACTCAGCGGTAAAAATGAAGATGGAAAAGACTTCAAAGTGATGCAACCACTCGCCATAACGCTGTTCAATGGGCTGTACAGTCCCCAAAATGACCGCCAAAACATTAAAAAAAATCAGCGTAATTAGGCAACCATCAAATATCTTGTTGGGTATAGCACGCGGCGGCGAGATATTCAGCACCGCCCAAGTTCTCTGCTGAACGATGCTGATTTGAGCAATTAGCCTTCTGAACATGCCAAATTACTTGCCCTGAATAGACTGCGAAAATCATTCACCATCTATTCATATCGCGTTTCTATTCGCCGTACACATCGAAATCGAAATACTGCGCAGCAATTGCTTGATATTTACCACTCTCGCGCAGCCGAATAATCGCCTGATTCAGACGTTCTCTTAACCCATCGTTGCCCTTACGCACGACAATTCCCGCGCCCTCTCCAAACCATTCGGGTTTCAAGAGTGGTTCGCCAATAAACGCATAATCGGCCCCTGCTTCCGTCTTCAAAAAACCCTGTTCTAGGGCAATGGCATCGCCCAGAAGCGCATCAACCCGCCCCGATTGCAGATCTAAATAAGCTTCGTCCTGGGTGCTGTAACGGCGAATAGTTGCCAAATTTTCGAAGTTTGCGTTGATAAACCGTTCGTGCGTAGTCCCCGACTGCACCCCAATCGTTTTGCCCCGCAAACCCTCTGCATCGATTGCAAAGTCGGCCCCTTTCCGCGCCACGAATCGTGCTGGGATATGGTAATATTTCTTCGTAAAATCAACACTTTGGCGACGCTCTTCCGTAATCGACATCGACGCCACGACAAAATCAAATCGCCGCGCAATCACCGACGGGATCAGACTATCGAAACTCTGATTGGTGATTGTGCATTCCACCGCCATCTCTTCGCAGACAGCGTTGATGATGTCGATATCGAACCCCTTCATCTGGCCATCGCTATCGACAAAGGCAAAGGGAGGATAGGCCGCTTCAGTTCCCGCCCGCAGGGTTTGTGCCATGACGGGGAATGTGGTCACGCTTAGCAGTAAGAAAATGCGTAGCAACATGATGCCCACTCCTCTCAAGTAGTCGGCCGTAAATCAACCATTAGAGTCGCTTGGCCATCGACGACCATTTTTTCCTTGACAAAACACTGGGTCTCTAACACCACGCGCCGTTTCTCAACTATGATCTCTTTAACGGTAGCCACCGCGTGAAGGGTGTCGCCAATGCGGACGGGGGCTTTGAACTTAAGCTGTTGGTCGATGTAAATCGCGCCCGGTCCAGGGAGGCGAGTGCCCAACACACACGAAATCAACGCGGCCGAAAACATCCCGTGGACAATGCGCCCTTTAAACATCGTATTCGCTGCAAATTCTTCGTTGATGTGGACGGGATTGTCGTCCCCCGAAATGCCCGCAAACAAAATGACATCGGCTTCCGTCACTGTTTTGGCATAACGGGCGGTCTGACCAATCGTCAAATCTTCTAAATAGTAGCCGTGAAGGTCGTTCATTAAGCGTCTCCGCATTGAGGTGGGTAGGAAGTTTACAAAAGTTGACTGGGCGGAAAATGTAGTGATGCCGGGAGATGTTCTGCCTGCTTGACCGCAATCACCATCAACCGATCTGCGCGTGCCGGCCCAAATAGTTCGCATAATGTGAGATAGGTTTGGTGTACCAACTCGTGAAGTAACGCCGTTGAGGGGGCGGCTAACAACAAATTGCCCTCTTCGCACCACAACGCCACATTTTCATCGCCTCTTTTGCGCGCAATTGCCGCTAACTTGAGTCGCAACCGCTCTTGTTCCACATTGGGCATCCCCTCCAACAATACCGTCAACATTAAATCGACGACTTGGCTGGCGGGTTCGGGTTCGATAAAGGCCGCATCGGGCGGCACCACAGCCACCATCTGCAATACGGCGAATTCATTAATAAGATCTTGAAGTAATTCGCTTTTCTGCCGCTTGACGGTTTCAAATAGCGGCTCAAGCCGATTGATATAGCGGTGCAGAGCTAACGAGCGCCGTCCGCTGCGCATGTGATCGTCCCATATCGACAGGGCCCGCTGAACAGAAAGCGGGTGAGGGAGATAATTCTTGAGCACTTGTTCTACGGCATCGCGTTGTTGTTTCGCATTGGGAACGCGCATTTACGTACCTCTGCCACGGTGGATGGACTCTTGGAATTCGGGGTATCCCTGTTCGGCATGTTCGGCGAAATCAAGCCCGCGTTGCTGAGAGAGCGTGTCGGCCCGCAATCCCACCCAGCGATCAACACACCAATAAGTGACAAATGCGGTGGGGAATGCCCATAAAAAGGCCGCGACAATCCCAATAAGTTGCACCCCAATTCGCTCTGGATTAAAGAGATCGTCAGCGTAAAACAGGCCTGCCGCGAGCGTTCCCCACACGCCACCAAGACCGTGAACCGCTACCGCCCCCACCGCGTCATCAAAACGTAATTTTTCTAACAGGAAGACGCCGTAAAAGACCACCATTGAGGCGATGAACCCCGTCAAAATTGCGAAATCGGGCGTAGTTGTGTTGCAACCCGCCGTAATCGCCACTAATCCCCCTAATCCGCCGTTGATGAGTTGGGTTAACAAAATGGGTTGGCGGGCGGCCCATTGGAGAATCAACACGCCAACTACCCCCGCTGCCCCTGATAAATGCGTGTTGAGGACAATTAAACCAATACGCGGCGTCGCTTCGAGGGTGCTGCCGCCGTTAAATCCAAACCAGCCAAACCACAAAATAAACCCGCCAAATCCGACCAAAACGAGGTTATGACCCGGTACAGGGCGAGCGACCCCCATGAGGTCGAAACGCCCAATTCGTGGCCCTAATATCCAGATACCCGCTAACGCGACCCATCCCCCAATTGAATGCACGACCGTCGAACCCGCAAAGTCGATAAATCCCATTTCGCGCAGCCACCCTTGACCGTTGTGCAAACTTCCCCAAGCCCAGCTCCCGAAAATGGGATAAATTAGCGCAGTGACCATCAAGGATGAGAAGAGATAACCCCCGTAACGTACGCGCTCGGCCATTGCCCCGGAGGCTACGGTTGCGGCGGTCGCGGCAAATAACATTTGGAAGAGGAAATAAAGATAATCTCGTTCATTTGCACTGTTGAGGAAAAAATAATTGCTACCAATCCACCCTGAGGGATTTGCGCCAAACATGAGTCCATACCCCACCGCCCAAAAAGCTAACGCCCCTATGCACATGTCGAGATAGTTTTTCAACATCACGTTCACCGCATTTTTGGAGCGCACCAACCCACTTTCGAGAAGCGCAAACCCAGCCTGCATGAAGAAGACGAGGGTAGCCGCCGTCACGATCCAGATGCTATCTATGGCCAGGCGACTGATAACGATTTGAGGCACGGTTCCATCGGGAGTAATGCTGTACGCCGATGCCATCCACCCCACGCTCCCAAGCAAAAATCCCATTAAAATCAATCGCATAAGTGACCCGCAATTTAGATATTTTGAAGACAAAGCAACTGCCCCCATCGGGGCAGTCACATAATCGCTGCAACGCAACAGTCACCGAAAGTTAACGCATTTACGGGTTAATTTTTACCGCATTTTCGTGCAGCGACTTCTACTGCCAACGCGAATATCAAGAATCTTCGCTGTACTGGCTCTCCAAGCGTTCACGGCGTTCTTGGGCTTCAACGGTCAGAAATGCGATGGGCCGTGCTTCTAATCGCCGTAAGCCAATTTCCTCCCCCGTATCTTCGCAGTAACCGTAGGAACCATCGTCAATGCGCTTGAGGGATTCGTTGATTTTAATCAATAACTTGCGGTAGCGATCTCGGGTTCTTAACTCAAGCGTATGTTCGCTTTCTTGAGTCGCTCGGTCGGCTTCGTCACTCAAATGCTTATCTTCATCTTGAAGATTGTTAAGCGTTTTTTGCGACTCTTCTAGTAGATTTTCCTGCCACTCCAAGAGTTTACGGCGAAAATATGCCAATTGGCGGTCGCACATGTACTCTTCATCCGCAGAAGGTTTGTAATCAGTAGGTAGTTGGATCTTATCGAGTTCGTGGGTGGACATTGTTGAGTCTCTCCTGACCAAAGGTGGACAGCGTGGCCAGCCGCAGCAAAAAAATGGACGCCCTTATATTGACGCCTTTTGTGAAAGTAAAGCCCATAGGAGCCTAGTTGTGACGGTCGATCAAAACGAAGTTGCCGCCATGCAACAGCAACAAACAAACATCGTGAATGCGTTTCTCGCTTTGGGAGATGATTGGATGGAACGTTATCAATATCTCATTGATTTGGGGAAGAAATTGCCGCCGCTCGATGATGCCCTAAAAGTGGAGGACAACCTCGTGAGGGGCTGTCAGTCCCAGGTGTGGTGGGTGGGTGAGATGCGCGATCACAAATTGTATTTCCAAGCTGGTAGCGACTCCACCATTGTTGCAGGACTGATTGCGCTCTTGTTGCGCGTCTATTCGGGTCACACCCCTGCCGCGATTTTGACGGTAGCGCCAGAGTTTGTGACGAAAATAGGCTTGGATCAGCATTTATCACCGACTCGACGCAACGGATTGGCGTCGATGTGGCAGGCACTGCAAACCAGAGCGCAAGCGGCCCTCAAAGCCACTTAATTACTTGATTCTTAAGAAGTTAATGGGATTGTGTTAGATAGGTTCGGGGGCGCGACGGTCAGCGGCTTTATGCCGAAAGCTGTTCTCCTCTTCATATCTCAAAAGCAATTCCTCCACCAACGCCCGTTGTTCAACCGAAATCTCAGCGGCAATGGCAAGGGCGTTTTCTTGCGCCTCATCTAACCCTTGGGCGCTCGCTAACGCACTCCAGAAAAGGGCTTGTACTAGGTCTTTTTCAACGCCTTCGCCTAATTGGTACATCACACCTAAGTTATTTTGGGCTAAGGCGTCGCCTTGTTCGGCAGCGGCTCGATACCATTTAACGGCTTCAGCTTGGTCACGCGGTACGCCCTCCCCCATATCGTACATTGCCCCCAAATTGAACTGAGCTTCAGGTAACCCTAACTCTGCGGCCACCCGAAACCATCTCGCGGCCTGTTTTAAGTCTTGCCGTACGCCTTGACCGTTTTGGTACATCACACCCAGATAA
>CAZTIH010000098.1:0-9912 GCA_964613675.1 uncultured Candidatus Competibacteraceae bacterium | reverse complement strand
TTTTTCTTATCCCATACGGCTTTCGGGGGCTTTTTGATGAAAATTTTTGATTTGCCTACGCATTTATCGTTGTCACGGCGTCAATGGCTGCAAGTAACCGCCGTAACTAGCCTCTTACCGACTTATAGCTACGCGCAGAGTGATACAAAACTCGATTTTTCCTTACCTTCGTTGCCTTATCCCGAAGATGCGTTGGAGCCCTTTATCGACGCTCAAACAATGTCAATTCACCACAGTCGGCATCACGCAAGCTATGTGAGTCAGTTGAATGCGGCAATCGCGAATCATCCCAATTTGCGGGGACAATCCTTGGTTGCATTGTTGAGCCACCTCGAAACCCTTCCGACGGAAATTCAGACCGCAGTACGTAATCACGGCGGTGGGCATTACAATCACAGTCTATTTTGGCCAAGTCTGAAACCCAGTGGTAGTGAACCGAAAGGCGAATTGAGCGCGGCTATTCAGACTACATTTGGCGATTTAGCAACACTTAATGCACAGCTAAAATCGGCTGCATTGACCGTATTTGGGAGCGGTTGGGCCTGGTTGAGCTTAAATCGGGGGCAGTTGCAGATCGAAACCACTGCTAATCAGGACAGCCCAGTTATGACCGGAACGATTCCCCTCTTGGGGATTGATGTTTGGGAACATGCTTACTATCTGAAGTATCAGAACCGACGGGCCGAATATCTCGATGCCATTGCGCAAGTGATTGATTGGGATGTGGTTTTGGCCCGTTACCAAGAAGGTTTACGCGCTGACTAACGAGGAATGTCTCATGTTACAGATTAACGCAGATGCGCTACGGCAACGTTTCAACGAAGAAGTCAAGTTACGGGCCTACGATGACCATTACATCGATCTCAAAGAAGAGAAAGAAATTCTGCAAATAGGTATTCAGCAAGGAATGACCCTCGCGCAAAGCCAAGACATTCTGCGGTTTGTTTGTCGCAAAGAGGGGTACGCGGTGGAGAGCGTCATTGAAGAGCAGATCGACACCCTCCTCACGCAGTTCGCCAGCAGTAACGGCAAAATCGACGAAAAATCTTTTCATCACACCGTCGCATTGGTCCAAAAAGAGTCGCTAAATCGGCTCACCCCTCAACAATGTCAGCAGAAAGTGAAGAAAATTATGGAAGCAAAAGGACTGCAACCTAAGTTGGGATTTCTCACGAATTGGTACAAACGAGTTTAATAGGTTAATCCACGAGTTATGCGCGGTATCCCCGATTTCACAGCCCATTTTGACGGCATAGATCAACTCGGTGAGCGGTGCCGCATCTCGCCTTTAGTGACGGTGATGCGCTTTGATGTCCCTTCGCAAAAAACCGCGATTCGGTTGGGTAATGAGGTGAGTCTTTACGATCATGTGCGCCTCGTCCTCGGCGATCCGATGCAGTCAAGCCATACCGGTCTACAGATTGGCAACGCTGTGATTGTAAATGTCGGCGCATATCTGTCGGGGGAGGGGGGACTGACCATCGAGAACGAAGTGCTCATCGGGGCGTATGCGCAAATTCTATCGGCGGGCCACTTGATCGACGGGGGGGCGATAGAAATTTGGCGCAACCCATTAACGCATGACCCCGTTTGTTTGCGGGACGGGTGTTGGATTGGCGCGCACGCAACGATCTTGCCCGGCGTGACGATTGGGCGGGGGGCCGTCGTGGGGGCGGGGAGCGTCGTGACAAAATCAGTGCCAGACTGCGCTATCGTGGCGGGAAATCCTGCGCAAATCATACGATTTCGGCAATTCTAAGCAATTTTTACCTCAATTATTCCAAAGGCGACTCGATGGCAGTCATTATCGACGGGCAACACAAAGCGAGAGGGCTACGACAGCGCATCGCAGCGGCCGTCACCCAGCTAAAAGCAACAACAGGGCAACAACCCGGTCTTGCTGTCATACAATTAGGGAATCATCCGGCGAGCCGCATTTACGTCAAACGTAAGGGGGAGCAAACCCGTGAAGTGGGGATGCGGTCGCTTGAAAAGCATTTGGCGGCGGAGTTAACGGCGTCCGAATTACTCGATTTAATTGAGATGCTCAATCGCGATGAAACCATTCACGGCATCCTAGTCCAATTGCCGTTGCCGCCGCATTTGGATGCCCAACAAGTGATTGCCGCCATTCACCCGGAAAAAGATGTCGATGGATTTCATCCCGTGAATATCGGACGCCTATGGGGGGGGTTAAAGGGATTTATTCCATGTACCCCATTGGGATGTTTGTATTTGCTTCGGGAATTAGGCGAATTAGCGGGTAAACGCGCCTTGGTTTTAGGGCGCTCGAATATCGTAGGCAAACCGATGGCGGGATTATTATTGCAACAACACTGCACCGTTCAGATGGCCCATTCCAAAAGCCAAGGAATCGAGGAACTGTGCCGAGAATCCGATATTGTTATTGCCGCTTTAGGGCAACCACATTTCGTAAAAGGTGAATGGTTAAAATCGGGCAGTTGGATTATCGATGTGGGGATTAACCGTGTGGAGGAAAACGCTAAATCGCGAATCGTTGGCGATGTCGATTTTGAGTCTGCGCTTGGTACGGTGGGTGCGATTACGCCGGTACCGGGCGGGGTTGGCCCAATGACCATTGCCTGCTTGTTGGTGAACACCCTCACGGCGTTTTGCAACCAATTAGCCGTTCAAAATCCCTTAAACGATGACCATTTTTAAGCAATGGCGTTAACGGTTGAGAGTGCAGTGGCGTGGCTCGACGAATTAGTCGTTCGTGGCTCCCAAGTGACCGATCCCTTGGTCGTTCAACAGAAGACCCGCGGCTTATTGAACGCCCTGGATAATCCCCAACAGCATTACCCGATTATTCACCTCACCGGCTCCAAGGGAAAAGGTTCGACGGCACTCATGATTGAGGCGATTTTATTAGCCGCGAATTACCGTGTGGGGACTTTTACGTCACCCCATTTGAGTCATTGGTGTGAACGCTTCCGTTTGCAGGGTAAACCCCTTAATCGGGACGCATTTCTTGATTTAATTAAAACGATACAGCCCAAGGCTGAAAGTGCCGAGGCCGGATTTTTTCCCACAACACTTGCGGCTGCCCTTTACGCTTTCCAACGTGGCCAAGTGGACGTCGCTATTGTAGAAGCGGGGTTGGGGGGAAAGCGCGATGCAAGCTATGTTCTTGATAGCCATATTGTTTGTCTGACAGCCGTTGAACGCGAACATGTGGATAAGCTCGGGCCAACCTTGGCGCATATTGCCCGCGATAAAGCGGCATTAGCACGTCCACAACGGCCTTTTATTCTCGGTACCCTGCCTCGGGAGGCCGAATTAGCCGCTCGACAGGTTGCAACTGAGAATGGGGCACACATTATGGGTTTGGGACGCGAAATCATGTGGCAAGGAGAGGATCACGGATTAGCCAGTGCATTTGCGGTTTACGATGCGCAATGGCGATTGTCGGCGCGATTAAATTGGCCCGGTCGGCAGTTCGCGCACAATGCGGCATTAGCGGTTTTATGTGCCAGAGCGTTTGGGCTGACGAATGAGTCATTGGCAGAGGCCGTAACAGAAGGGCTACAGCAAATTCAGTTGCCTGGCCGTTGTGAAATTATTGCAAAACATCCTTGGCAAATCGTGGACAGTGCCCACACCGTACAATCGACGCTCGCTTTAACCCAGTTGCTGGGAAGATTGACCGCACAACCGCGTCATTTGGTATTCGCGCTCTCGCGGGACAAATCGCCGCATGAAGTGATTGCGCCGCTCATGCCGTATTTTGATTATTTCACCGCCACCCAAATAGATAAACGACGGGGTTTTACGGCTGCCGAATTAGCTGCTGCATTAGCCGATGTGGGGCGTTTGATTTTGGTCGAGGAATCGCCACACCAGGCGGTTTTGAATGCCCGCAAGCCGTTACCCAATACAGGTTTATTGTGTGTTACGGGGTCGGTGTACTTGGCGGGGGCTGCCCGTAACTGGCTGCGGTCTTTTGCCTAACTCATTGAACAGACTCGGTTAATTGAGATGCTGGAGTACTTAGAAAACGCCGAATTGACCTGGGAAAACGGTCGCCCCTTCTCGCGACGGTTTGGCGATATTTACGGCCAAAGTGAGCATTTTAATGAGACCAAAGCGGTCTTTATCGACGGGAATCAATTGCTTTCACGATTTCCGCAGTCAACGCGATTTGTGATAGGGGAAACGGGCTTTGGGACGGGATTCAATTTCCTCGTTACATGGCATTTTTGGCAGCAATTCGTGCGCCCAAAAAGTCAATTGCATTACATCGCCGTCGAACGTTATCCGTTAACCCGTACGGAGCTAATTCAGTCGCTCGCATCCTTTCCCGAATTAGCAGCCCTCACCAACGAATTAGTGGCCCATTACCCGCCGCCCGAACCTGGATTGTGGCCCCTTTCATTGGCCCAAGGGCGCATCAACTTGCTATTGCTGTTTGATGACGTCTCGGGGTTAAGCGATTTGCACGCCCAAGTCGATGCGTGGTTCCTCGATGGGTTCGCGCCCCGTTGTAATCCAGACATGTGGTCCGAAAAGCTGTGTCACACCCTGTTTTCGCTGACGCGGCCCGGCGGCACCTTGGCAAGTTTCACGGTGGCAGGAACGGTTCGACGCGCATTGGAGGCGGCAGGGTTTGTGGTGGACAAAATGCCGGGGTTTCACAAGCGAGAACGGCTCATCGGTCAACGTCCCCCTTCGCTCTGTCAGCCTCACCGTCATCTGCAACCTCTTGATAAAGTAGCCATTATTGGCAGTGGATTAGCGGGGGCGAGCGTGGCAGCAGCACTGCGACGACGCGGAATCGCGGCCGAAAACTTCGATTGTCAAGGGCAACGTGCAGGCGGGGCCTCGGGCAATGCGGCGGGGATCGTCATGCCGTCCATCAACACCCTACGTAGCCCGAATCAACAATGGTGTAGCGCCGGGTTTCGTTATTCTGTCAATCTTTTCAACGCGTTACCGTTATTGTGGCAACAATGTGGTGTGGTCAAAATGGCGTGGAATCAGCGTGAGCAACAGCGCCTCGCCGCTTACCAGGAACGGTTGCGGCCCCCCTCGGATTTGTTAACCCCCCTCGATGCGGCTGAAACGGCGGATTATGTGGGGGAAAAAACGCATTTGCCCTGTGTGTTTTATCCAGAAGCGGGGTTCGCTTTACCGCCGCAGGTGGTCGATGCCCTATTTGAGGGCGTGACGACCCGTTTAGGGTACGAAATCGTGCAGTTGATCCCGCTCGAAACGGGCTGGCGGTTGAAGGGAACTCACGAGCAAGCCGACTTTAGCCAGGTCATCATCGCAACGGGATATTTTGTTAATTTTATCAATGACTTGAATTTTCCCGTTGTCCCGCTTCGGGGGCAGATTAGCGCTTTTGCTGCCACGCCGCAGAGTCGGAAATTGCGCGTCGTGTACACGGGGGGCGGTTATGCGTTACCGGCCACTGACGGGATGCACTGGTTGGGGGCGACCTACGACCGTGGACGCACCGATTGTGTGCCCGATGAGGCAAGTCATCGCGATAATTTCGCTAAAATCGACCATGATTTACCCGCATTTACCGCCGCGTTAGGGGCCGTCATCGAGGGGCGCGCCGCTTTACGGGCCACGACGCCCGATCATTTGCCGCTGGTAGGCGAGGTGAAATCGGGGCTGTGGATGACGATAGGCCACGGCTCGCGGGGCTTGATTTCGGCGCCTTTGGCCGGTGAACTACTCGCTGCCCAACTGTGCGACGAACCTTGGCCGGTTTTGCGGTCGGTGGCGGCGCAGGTGTCGCCCACGCGCTTTCATTCACGCATTAAGAGGACAACTTCTTGAAATGGTTAATTTTTTTCTTCTGCGTTTTGACATTAGCGTTGGGAATTGCGTTGAGTTTGGCCATGACGCCCCCCTCAAGTGCGCCTCCCCTCAAAACTACCCAATTCGACGGTCAACCCTTTGATTTACAAGATTTAGTGGGGCGAGGGGTCGTCATCAATTTTTGGGCAACCTGGTGTGCACCCTGTTTGCGCGAAATGCCTGCCCTCGAACGGGCACAACGGGCGTTGGGCGAGCGCGTCAAAATTGTGGCGATTAACTTAGGCGAACCGCGTTCAAGCGTGGAACGATTTTTGGCGCGTCATGAACTTTCGTTGCCCATCCTCATGGATCCCGACGGGCATATTGCCGATGCGTGGGGCGTTAAAGCGCTACCTGCGACTTTTCTCATTGATTCACAAGGAAAATTAGTCGATACCCTGCTAGGTGAAAAACCTTGGGATACGTCGCCGTGGCTGGCACAACTCGCAGAACTCAACCCATGAAATTGCATTTCCACAAGATGCACGGTTTGGGGAACGATTTTGTCGTTATTGATGGAATTCATCAGTCTTTTTCGCTAAACGCCGACCAAATTCGCACTTTAGCCCATCGTCATACGGGGATTGGGTTCGATCAATTGCTGTTGGTGGAACCGCCGCCCGATGGGGAGAGCGATTTTAGCTATCGGATTTTTAACGCCGATGGGAGCGAAGTGAATCAATGTGGTAACGGGGCACGGTGTTTCGCGCGGTTCGTGTACGAAACGGGCCTGACGCACAAAACCACCATTCGGGTCGCCACGCGCAACGGTCATCTCACGCTCAATTTGGTCGGCGATCAGGTTCAGGTCAATTTGGGGCAACCGCGTTTTGCACCGGCCGAGATTCCGTTCAAAGTTTCCGCAGAGGCGCCTTCTTATTCACTTGATTTGGTCGTCGATGACCAGTCCCAGCGAATTGAAGTGGGGGCGGTCAGCATGGGCAACCCGCATGTCGTGTTACAGGTGGCGACGGTCAACACAGCGCCGGTGTCCACCTGGGGGCCGATCCTCGAAACCCATCCCCAATTTCCCGAAAAAGTCAATGTGGGATTTATGGAAATTGTCCGTCGAGATGCGATCAACTTGCGGGTATTTGAACGGGGCGTGGGGGAAACCCTAGCCTGTGGGAGTGGGGCCTGTGCTGCCGTCGTGGTAGGGCAGCGCTGGGGAAAACTCGACAACACGGTCACCGTCTCGCTTAGAGGGGGACAATTAACAGTTAGTCAGCGAGAAAATGAGGTTTATTTACAAGGGCCAGCGATTTTTGTTTACCAAGGCGACGTCGAAGTGTGACCTTTATCATTGCTTCAAAAGCAGTGCGTTACTGCGGAGATCTTCTCAATGAATCAACCCTTTTCTCATTCATCTCTGCCCTCTGAGCACGCCGTTGTGCAGTACTTACAGCAGCATCCCGAGTTTTTTGAACGCCATGCCGAGTTGTTCACCCTCCCGCATCTTCGCCAAATTGGGGCGGGTCAACAGGTCACCTCGTTGGTAATGCGTCAGTTTCAACAGCTTCGTACCGAAAATAATCAGCTCAAAACCCGCCTCCAGGACGTCATTGCGCGGGCGCGGGAATATCGCCAACAACAATTGGTGTTAAACGATTTCCTATGGCAATTGGCGCGTACTGATGGACTTCCCCAACAAATCGCGTTGATTTACCAAACCTTATCCGCCCAGTTTCCCCACACTTCAGTGCGACTGTGTTTAGCGACGCCTCAGCCGTTGCCCGTCCCAGAATGGGTTGATGAAATAGCGTTGCATCCCTTCAAGCTCTTGTTTCAACAAGCAAATTCGGTGAGTGGTCGTCCCACGCTGGCCCAAAGACAGTTGTTATTTGGTGAACGGCCCGTGGCGTCGATGACGATGACTGCGTTAATTGGTCAAGGATGGCGAGGGATTGTGGCGGTGGCGAGTGAGCAAGAAACCCGCTTTCCGCCCGACCATCCCCCCTACTTTTTGCAGGCCTTGGCTGAACACATCGTGTTGGCCTTCGACGAACCCCTTCAATCGTCCGTCGTGCGGGCCTGCCCTCAACACCCATGAGCGCGTTACCTCCCCCGCCGCAATTGCTGTCGTTCACGGCGTTGCGTTGGTTAATTTTGGCGTTACTAATCGCGTCGCTGCCCCATTTCGCCCATCTGCCGTTGTGGGTCGGGGGGCTGTGGGGTGGAGCAATGGCCTGGTACGCGGGGCATGTGTGGCGTGGATGGCCGTTACCAGGACTGTGGTTGCGATTGGCCCTCGTGATCCTGGTGACTGGGCTCGTCGTCTGGACTTTCGGACGGCTTTATGGTCGGGACGCGGGGGTAGGGCTATTGGCGGCGATGGCTGCGCTAAAACTGCTCGAAACCCGTCGGCGTCGAGATGGCCTCGTACTGGCGTTTCTGGCCTATCTGTTGTTGACGGCGAATCTGCTGTTTGATCAGACCATCCCGTTGGCGGTGTACCTCTTTCCCGCCGTGACTCTCATTTTGGCGGCGCAACTCGTGCTGTATCACCCTCAGGGACAGCTTCCGTGGCGTTGGGGACTTGGCATGGGGTGGCGATTTGTGTGGCAAGCCGTGCCCATCATGTTGGTGCTGTTCGTCTTATTTCCGCGCATTCCGGGGCCGATTTGGGGGTTACCACAGCAGAATTTAGTGGGACGAACTGGGGTCGGTGAACGGATGTCGCCCGGTGATTTAAGCGAGTTGGCGTTAAACAACAGTGTTGCGTTTCGGGCGCGGTTTGAGGGCGAAGTGCCCGCGCCGATTGATCGCTACTGGCGGGGATTGGTTTTAGAGCAATTTGACGGCATCGCGTGGACACGTCGGGATAGTTTGGTCGAACTCGAAGTCCCGTCATTTGAAACGGATATTGCGCCATTGAATTACGCCGTCATCCTCGAACCCCACGGGCAACGTTGGTTATTCGCGCTGGATTTGCCCGGTTCCCTCCCTGAACTCACGGGCGCAACGTACCACCTTCAGCTCATGCGACGGTTTCCAGTAAACGAGTTGTTGCGTTACGAAATGCGCTCGTATCCCCGCTATCACTTGCCGACGCAGTATTCGTGGGAACGTCCCACTAACCTGTTCACGGGGCCACGGGAGTTGAATCCGCAAACGCGGGCCTTGGGCGAGCAATGGCGACAAACCCTCTCGCCAGCAGAACGGGTTAACGCGGCGTTGCAGATGTTTCGCGACGAAGCCTTCCATTACACCCTGCGCCCCCCACGCCTGACCTCGGCGCATCGGATGGATGAGTTTTTGTTCGAGACCCGCCGAGGATTTTGTGAACATTACGCGAGTGCATTTGCCCTGTTGATGCGTTACAGCGGGGTACCAGCGCGGGTAGTGGTGGGGTATCAAGGGGGGGAACGCAATGCGTTTGGGGACTACTGGATCGTGCGTCAATCCGATGCCCATGCCTGGAACGAGGTGCTGTTGGACGACATGGGGTGGGTGCGCGTGGATCCCACAGCGGCCATCGCGCCTAATCGCGTGGAACAGGGGCTTGAACAGGCACTCGATGCCGAGGAACAGGCGTCTTTTGGGGCAGGCCGTTTGAGTGCAGGATGGCTTTACGAGATTTCGATGACGTGGGATGCGGTCAACAATGCGTGGAACGAATATGTTTTGGCGTATGGCCCAACGCAGCAACAAGCGTTGTTCATTGGGCTAGGCTTAGGCGCATTGGACTGGCCGATGATGACGGGAATGTGGATTGTGGCGTTGGGGATTGGGATTCTTTTCGTGGTGCTGTGGCAACTTTGGCAACGGCATCAACAACAGGATCCTTTACAACGGTTATGGCAGCAGTTTTGCGCGCAATTGGCCCGGCAAGGCTGTCCGCGTCATCGAGGCGAAGCGCCGTTGAGTTATGGGCGACGTATTGCCGAACAACATCCCGAATGGACTGAAGTAGTTACCCCGATTTGTGAGACTTACTGCGCATTGCGTTATGGCAAACCGTCAGATCAAGCTACGCTATCGGGGTTCGCTGCCAAAATTCGGCAATTCAAGTTAGGTCGTTCGGCGAATTTTCGAGCGTTTGTAGTGAACTTTTCTTTCATCCCTAAGAGGTAATCCTAT
>CAZTIH010000097.1:235-9919 GCA_964613675.1 uncultured Candidatus Competibacteraceae bacterium | reverse complement strand
TTGAGTTGTGTGGTGGTCTGAGCGACCAAGGGACCCAAACGGAAAATTTCCCGAGGTACCGCGTTTTGCGTTTCTCGAGTTTCCGAAATCGCTTGTGTGGCTTCCGCAAGCTGTTGACGTAGCGAAATAAATTCCGCCAGTGATACCTCGAGGTCTGAATCCACAACTTGAGCATTCAAATCGTTTAGGGCGCCGTCGAACGCATCCCAAACCTCGTTGAAGTCGGTGGTTTCGCCCTCCAGAAAGGCTGAAAACTTCAGATTGACATTCAGAATTTGGGTCTGAAATTGAGTTAATGCCTGAAACAGGGCTGGATTCTCCCAATTTTGACTGTGCAGAATGAGGCGATGCAGCGCGTTCTGCAGCTCATCACGGGCGGGGCGCCACTGATCTTGCAGATATTGTTGACCGCGTTCTGTTTGAGCGATTAATTGATTGAAATGACCATCGTATTCCCGCATGTAGTTCATGATTTGGGTCAGAGCAGCGCGTTCTGCTGTGTCCGTGAGATGGGCTTGAGCTTCAGAGAAATAGCGATTGAGTTCGGTCTGATAGCGTTGGTATTCGAGACGATCCGATTCATTAGGTCGCGCGATATAACGTATCGTCTGAATTCTCATGTAAAGCATGTTTTCTTGAATTTCGCTCACGAGATAGGCGCTGCGGGCCATCTGTTGGTAGCGATCGAAACCTGTGTTGGCGGCTTGTAAACTCCAAACTGCCGATGCCACGACGAGTCCCAGGAGTCCATTGAATAAAATCAGGCCTAATGTCACTTTAGTGGTGAGTTTTAATTGCATATAGGTTCGAGTCCTTGGTCGCTTGAAATGAAGCCTGACATACATACCGAGTTTAGAAAAATTCTACTTTTGGTTTTCAAATTGTCGATGAAGGATGCCGTGCAAAAATCTCGGTTTTCAGAAAAATCCGAATCTGTTTAGCGAGATAGACTGGTTTCGAGTTCGCAAAGCAGTTCAGCAGAAACGGCTTGCTTATAAACGCCGGTGCCACGTCCATTTAGGCCCCGTAGAAATAAATAGCAGAATCCTCCCAGATGTTCGGTGGGAGAATAGTGAGGGAGCCGCAAACGCAGATGGCGATGCAGTGCAACCACATATAGCAGCGCTTGAAAGTGATAGCCCCCGCTGTTCATCGCCTGTTTCAACGCATCTGGACCGTAAGATTGAATATTTTCACCCAACCAATTGCTTTTGTAGTCGATGACGAAAAATTGACCGTCAATTTTCGCAACTAAGTCGATAAAACCACGCAAAAAGCCATCTCGTAGCTCAAATTCGGGCAAGTTTTCGTCGATATGATGGCGTTTCAGAATCTGTTGCCACCGTACAGCGGTCATCTGCTGAAAGGGATAGGTGAACGCCATCTCCGCTTGGTGATCTGCGGGCGTGAGTTGGCCTAATGTCCCTTGATGACGGCCTAGGGGTGTTGAGAACAAGTCATTCAGAAGTTGTTCGAGCGGGGTTGCCCAACGTTCAGCATCAAAACCGACGAGCCGCAATTGGCGTTCAATCAATCGACGATTGGCGAGCTGTGCGTCAGGGAGGGCGTGTTGCAAAATGGCATGAAGACAACGACCCGCTTGGGCACCTCGCGGAAATCCATGTAAATCAAGGGTTTGCACCACCGTTTTCCCCCAATCGTCGATGACGGCGGTATGCGTTTCGACGCCGCGTTGTTCTTGGAGACTCGAAAAACTGGCAAAACGCCAGCCCCGTTGAGGCGGACGAAGGGTGGGTAAAGGGCGCGGGGGCGTTGACGGGGCCGCATCCGCAGGGGGAGACCAGCGACGGTTGTGGGTAGGCAACGGACAAAGGGAAATCGCGTTCTGGGTTTGCTCGGCCAGTCGTTGCCAAATCTCTAAACCATTGAAATTATTAATATTTCCGCCGAGTAAGCGAGCGAGGGGGGAATAGGCAAGGGGCGCGTTTTCGGCTGTATCAGAATCGGTAAGATCCGCTTTCTTACTTTTGGGAGCCGATTTTTTCGAGGAAGGCGAATCGGGTTCCTGCCACACCAAACAGCAGCGGTACTGTGCCCGCGTCAACGCTACGTAGAGCAGTCGCTGGGCTTCTTCGAGGGCTTCTTGTTGCATTTTCTCGTCATTAGCCGCGTCACCCCGAAAATCGACCACCGCCGCTTGGTTGTGGTCGTCGTGATACACCTTCGGAGCAATGCCGTGGGATCGAGACTGACCAGACTCGCGGGCTAAAAAAGGGCAAATCACGATGGGGTATTCAAGCCCCTTACTCCCATGAATGGTAACGATTTTTACCCTTTCTGCATCGCTTTCTAAACGCAAGAGATCGTCTGTCGAATCTTCTTTGGGGGGGCGTTGAATCACGCCGATAAACCACGCTAATAGAGTTGCGGGGCTTAAATGCTGTTGAGTGTATTGTTTCTGCAACAGCTCCATGAGATGTAACCAGTTGGTCAAGCTCCGTTCGCCATCGCTACGGTGTAAACAGTGGGCTTGAAAATCCGTATCGTGCGCGACTCGTCGCCAAAGGCTCAACGGCCCTTGATCGCGCCACAATGTGCTGTAGTCAGTAAATTGCTGAATTTTTCTTTCCCAAGTGGTTTCGTGGTTTCTCGCGGCATCTAGGGTATCTAGCGACCACGAAAAAGGCTCTTCAAGCAGGGCAGCGGCGACGGCACTTTCGTTGCGATGGTCGAGGATGGCGGTCAATAGGCGTCGGGCGGCGCGTGCTTGGGGTGTCGCAAACACGCTCTCCCTTGTGCGCATGACGACCGGAATATTGCGTTGGATCAATGCGTTGTAAATGATGTTGCCCTGATGGTGCGTCTGTACGAGCACCGCAAAATGTTTTGGAGATAGCGGTTGTCGCTGACCCTTTTCGACGATGGCGGCTTTGCCCTGTGCGCCAGCGTTGAATTGTTCGACGAGATATGCAGCGATGCCTTGGGCAATCTGCTTATCGTGTTCTGTTTTATTCGATTCTTTCGGAACGGGCCAGACGACGAGGGCGGGCGTTTCGGGCGACAGATGAGACGGATCGGGTTTTTGGCCCACTTCGATGGGGGTAAAGCGAATCTCTGGATTGAGAAATGGCGTTTCAGAACAGTTAAACAGGGCGTTGAGGGCGCGAATCAGAGAGGGAGAAGCGCGGAAATTTTGGGTTTGCGAGTGAATTTGGGCGGTGCGACTGGCTTTCAGATAGGTGAAAATGTCTGCACCCCGAAAACTGTAAATCGCTTGTTTGGGGTCGCCAACGCAAATCAATGTCGAACTAAACGATTGATCTAAAAAAGATTTTTGAGGGTAAATGGCCTGGAGGATAGCCCATTGAAGGGTATCGGTATCTTGAAATTCGTCGATCAGGGCGGCGGGAAATTGTTCACGGAGCTGTTTGGCCCATTGCTGGCCTTGTTGACCGTTCCGAAGCGCCCGAACGACGGCATTGGGAAGCTCGTTAAAGGAGACTTGTCGAGATTCTCTCAATCGCTGAGAGCGTTGCTGCTCTAAGAATAAAAAAAGCTCATAAATCAGTGTGTTAATTCGTTGTGCTAGGGCTTCTTTCAGAAGATTTGCAGTGGCTAAAAATTCGGTTGCCGAGTTAAAAAATGGATGTTCTGGAGTCTTACCGTTCTTTCTAGTGGTGGACTTCAGTTTATTCACCGTAAACAGCTCGAATTTGTCTTCGGATTTTAACAGACGGTCGAGTAAGTCATGATCAGACAGTTGTTGAAAATAACTTTGCCAGCGGTCACAAATTTCCGGAATTTTGGAAGCATTATAAGTTTTGGCATCCAAATGACCGCTAGTCAGTAAATGAATTAGTTTTTCACAGTCGAATTGTGCAAATGCAGTCTCCCTCAATTTTGAGAATTGTTGTTCCAATTTTTCGATGGCGACTGAATTCGGTGGATTTTTAATGCCACCTTCCCATTCGCGGCCTAAATAGGTTTTCAAATCGTCGGCTAATTTTTCCGGTGACCAGTATTGATCGACAATCCGTCGGGCTAATTTTTCGGGGATCTTCGTCAGTTGTTGGCGCCAAAAATCCTCCGCTAATGCGATCAGCACGGGGAGTTCGTCGCCCGTCAGCTCCACCTCCAAAGGTTGACCCGTTTCAAAGGCCCAATCTCGCAAGAGCCGTTGGCAAAATCCATGAATGGTGAAGATGGCGGCTCCGTCAAATCCCAGCAAGGCCGCTAATAGACGGCGTTTTGCATCTTCGGGATCGACGGCCTGTAAGATGCGGATAATAAGTTGATCTTTTTCAGTGACTTGGGTGAATCCATTGAGCAGGTTGCGGGCGCGGATGAGAATTTCCCGAATACGCTGTTTAAGCTCGTCGGTGGCGGCACGGGTGAACGATAGGACGAGGATTTGTTCGACGGCGAGGGATTTTTCCAATACGAGGCGTAGGTAAAAATGCGCCATGGCAAAGGTTTTGCCCGTCCCGGCGCTGGCTTCGACGAATTGGCGACCCGTTAATGGGAACTGCGCAATGTCGAGTTCTTTAACAGGCGTACAAATAACGGTTGAAGACACAAAGTGGCTCCTAATAAATGGGCGATTGAATGAGTCATTCTGGGTTTCTCAAACGCCCAATATCACATTAACTGTTCCCAGCGAGCGTAGGCTGCTTGTAATGTCAGATCGAGTTCTGAGGCTTCCTTCTGTAAAGCCGTTGCCGTGGTCGGATCATCGCGGTAGAGATTTGGAGATGCGAGCTGTTCGCTAATCTGCTGTTGTCGCTGCTCCAAGGCTTCGATTTTGGTCGGCAGATTCTCTAACTCTTTCTGTTCTTTGTAACTCAACTTGTTTTTGCCCTTTACGGGAGCTTCAGATGTTGCTTGAACCACCTCAGATTTGGGTTTTGGGGGCAATTTTTCGGCTGCAATTGACGGTTTTTGTCGCAACCAATCGCTGTACCCCCCCACATATTCGCCTACTTTTCCATTCCCCTCGAAGGCTAGAATACTCGTGACGGTGGCATCCAAAAAAGCGCGATCGTGACTGACCACTAAAAGCGTTCCCGTAAACTCAATCAGCTTTTCTTCAAGTAATTCAAGCGTTTCCATATCGAGATCGTTCGTGGGTTCGTCGAGAATCAGCACATTTGCCGGCTGACTAAAGAGTTTTGCGATGAGCAGACGGTTGCGCTCTCCCCCCGATAGAACGTTGATTGGCGTTCGGGCACGTTGTGGAGTAAACAGAAAATCACCTAAATAACTGATAATATGGCGTTTTTGGCCACCAACTTCGATGAAATCACGGCCTTCAGAGAGATTTTCGATGACGCTTAATGTGGGGTTCAGTGCGGCCCGTTTCTGATCGAAATAGGCAATTTGTAGCTTGGTTCCCCGACGAATTTCCCCCGTAAGCGGCATCAGATCGCCAAGCAGAAGGCGTAGTAGCGTGGTTTTACCGACTCCGTTGGGGCCGATTAAGCCGATTTTGTCCCCCCGCATAATTCGCGTCGAAAAATTCTCGATAATTGGCACATTCTGAAGGGCATAACCGAGATTTTTAGTTTCCACCACGAGTTCGCCAGAGCGCTCGGCGGTTGTAACGGTGAGGGTGGCTTTTCCTTGTAAATCACGGCGTTGTTGACGTTCGCGGCGGAGTTCGACCAGTCGTCTGACCCGCCCTTCATTGCGGGTGCGACGGGCTTTAATCCCCTGTCTAATCCACACCTCTTCTTCGGCTAAAAACTTATCGAATTTCGCCTGAGCTTGGGCTTCTGCATTAAGAAATTCGGCTTTTTTATTTAGAAAAGTCGGATAATCTCCAGGCCAGTCGTGGAGTTGTCCTCGATCTAATTCGATAATCCGAGTGGCTAATTTCTGCAATAGGGCGCGGTCGTGGGTGACGAATAACAGTGCCCCTCGCCAATTTGAAAGCTGGGTTTCAAGCCATTCGATAACCTCTAAATCGAGATGATTAGTGGGTTCGTCTAACAGCAGCAATTCAGGCTCATTGACTAATGCGCGCGCCAACGCACACCGCCGCTGCCAACCTCCAGAAAGTTGGCTCAATTGCGCCTCATGCGGTAATTGCAAACGGCTTAATATATTGTCAATGCGTATATGAAAATCCCAACCGTTATGCACTTCTAATTCGTGCTGTAAATAGGCGAGCTTTTCCTGGTGTGAGTCAGTGGGATGTTCGCCATAAGCTTTTGAAGCAGCATGATATTTTTGAAGTAATTGACCAATTTCCTCTAATCCCTGCGACACCCATTCGTAAACGGTTAACTGCCCTTCATTAGGTAATTCTTGGTCGAGAAAGCCCATTCGTAAGCCAGGAGAGTACCATAACTCACCGTGGTCGGGTTTGAGCTTTCCCAAAAGCATTTTCATAAAGGTCGATTTCCCTGCACCATTACGTCCGATAATGGCAATTCGTTCGCCCTTTTCGATTTGGAAATTAGCATTATCCAAAAGCGAATTTAGGCCAAATGCTATTTGCAAATTTTGGGCGCGTAATAACAAGGTTCTATTCACTCCGTAAAAAGGGTTGTAATGCCCGTTCTTTGGGATCAATCACTAATTCAGTTGCCGTAACAATTTGATGAGGAACGGTGCTTTGTTTGAGGTAACCGACAATCGCCGAAAGTCCATTGGGGGTCAATGGATAAAAATGTTGTACTTCAATCACTCGACCCTCTGCATTGGCTTGCAATTGGGTGTAGGCCACCGGGCCAATTTGGGTCGTCTGATGAATGGTAATATGGCGATGGGTGGGGATTGAATTAGGGCTTTCGAATACGGTTTCAATGAAAAAATCGCCGCTTAATTCGTCAGTGTGACGACCCGCTTCCAAAGCCGTCGCTAAATCGTCGTTAAACAGTTGAGGATTCGCCATTAGGGGTTGCACGGTAATCCCGAAAGTCATTAGCGATACCGTGTATTGGCGTTGGAATTGACTCCACTGCGTGTATTGTAGGGGTAATTCGTCTAATTCGGTTGCCTGACCTGGCCCAAACTCAGCGAAGTCGTCGAACGTAAAAAATGGGGTGTAAACCACCGACTTTTTCTGAACAAACCGATTTCCCGTCGGCAAAGTGACAGCACAGTAGCCACAGCGTTGAAATAGTGCTTGGTCGATCAGTTCCCAAAGCGGTTCAAACCCATGATTTTCCAACTGAATTTTGAGCAGTGCGCATAAATCCAAGAGCGTTGCGTAAGAGACATTGACTGGCGTGATACCAAATGCCTTTTGCAACAAAACAATGACCTCTTCAGAAGCAGTTGTATTGTTAAGTAATTGATTTTCAAAATTATTTGCAAGGCTGGAGATCGCCAGAGGACGGCCTAAGAAACTCAACGGCAATAAAAACAGCGGGCCGGCGCCGGGGTCTCGCCGAGGATTGAGAGGGGCAATCGGAAAATTCTCACCTCCTAACGCGATGATTTGCGGCGAAAATCCCTGGCCAACTAAGGTTCCTCGTGCGATGTCGTCCAAAGCGTGTAGTAACGGAAATCCAGGTCGTAACAGTTCGGTTTGATCGTACAGGGCGGCAGCAGCTGTCAAAGAGACATTTTCTAAACCATTGAATTGTTTGCGTAAATCAGCAGCCAGAACTTCAATTAATGGGCCTGCATCTTCTTTAGATAAGGGCGCGGGCGGTTGTGTCGGATAGTTGGGGGATGACGGATCGAGTTCGATGACGACGATCGCCGAGCAACTCTCTAAATCGGCGATTTTGGGATTCAGATATTCCATCGAATTAAGCCTCAATATGAATCAAATGAAGGGTTTATTTAAGCGTTTACGCGAATCGTTTAATCTAACGCACACGCCCAAAGTTAACCAATAGAACAGTGAATGTTGACCGTTTACGATAGCAATCAATTAGAGGGGTTATTTGAACCCTTCGCGACTCAGTTGCAAATCCCATTAGCGCATCCATTAGCTCTAGAATATGTGGCGTTGCCTCATCGTGGATTAGCGCGTTGGATTACGCTTAAGTTGGCGACTGAATTAGGGGTGTGTAGCCAAATCGAATTCCTATCGCCCTCAGCTCTTATTTGGCAACTTTTGCGTTGCTATCGTCCCACTTTAACGGATCACTCGGCCTTTGATCGAGATCCGCTCGCGTGGCGAATTTTCTATATTTTACAGACTCATACATTTAATTCGTCGTTTGAAAATTTAGGGCGTTACTGGCGACGCGCTGATGATTATGAACGGTTTAATTTGGTCTGGCGATTGGCCGATATTTACGATCAATATCTCATTTATCGACCGGATTGGATTAGCCAATGGGAACGGGGAAAATGGCCGAATTATTTACCCGAATCACAGCGCTGGCAGTTGGAATTATGGCAGTGCCTAAATCAAGATCATTTGCCTCATCGGGTTAATTTGAGTGCCCAATTCCAAACCTGGTTAGTGAATACGGAAATCATGCCGCCTCATTGGCCCGAACGCATTTTTTTATTTGCCATTTCGTCCTTACCCCCTATGCAATTTGAACTATTGCAACAGGTCGCCAAGCGTACTCATGTCCATCTGTTTGTTCTGAATCCAACGATGGCGTATTGGGGGCTGATTCGCAGTGAACGGGCCATTGCTAAGCAGATTGTGCGTCAGGAAGAAACCGACTATCTGGAAACGGGAAATAGATTGTTAGCGGCGTGGGGCAGACAGTCGCAGACCTTTCACCATCGTCTTGCAGAGACCTCTGCCGACATTCACGAACACTTTGTGCCCCCCAATGGCAGCGATCTATTGCACTATTTGCAACAAGATATTTTCCATTTGCAGAACCGAGGTGATAACGCAAAATTGTTACCGCACGAACTCGTTTCGTCCGTGAAAACAACGGCTATTTCCGATGAAGATCAGTCTTTGCAGATCCATTGTTGTCACAGCCCGCTGCGCGAAATAGAAGTGTTGCACGACCATTTATTGCGATGGTTTGCAGAAGATCCCCATCTGAAAGCCAGTGACATCGCTATTCTGACCCCTAAAATCGAAGCGTATGCACCCTTTCTGCAAGCCGTCTTTCACAGTAGCCCCTTAAAACTGCCTTTTTCGATTGCCGATCGTCCTCTGAGTGATCAAGGAATCGCCGCCAAGGTGTTAAATCAGATTCTGGAACGTGTGACCAGTCGGTTTGCCGCCGATGAAGTCATGGCCCTCTTGTCCATTCCAGAGGTTTATCGCCATTTCGATTTAGAGGAAGCCGATCTTCACCCGCTGCAACAGTGGATTAGAGCAACGGGTATTCGTTGGGGAATTGATGCTCAACATCGGCAACAGATTGATTTGGTGGGAGAATCTGTACATACCTGGCAACATGGATTGCAACGTTTGTTTCTCGGTTATGCGCTCCCCAAGCCTTCAGAAGACAGCGAACAGCTCTTCCACGGTCACCTTCCCTTTGACGCCATCGAAGGAGAAGGCGCGAGATTGTTGGGAAAATTCTGGTTATTTATCAATCAGTTGACAGTGTTAGTGGAGGAAGTAAAGCAGCCAAGATCCTTGGATCAATGGGCGCTGCTGTTTGCCGACATTTTGAGACAGTTTCTGCAAGATAATCCAGAAGATGAAAGTGCAGACATTCTGCGTCAACAATTCGAGGCATGGACCACATGGACGGGGCCCCCTGTGCCACTGGACAGCGTACGAGCCTATTTGCGGCGATGTCTTCAGCAACAGGCGGGGGTGAGTAGTTTTCTGAGCGG
>CAZTIH010000097.1:0-225 GCA_964613675.1 uncultured Candidatus Competibacteraceae bacterium | reverse complement strand
ACTGCGCTGCCATGGTTCCGCTACGCAATTTACCCTTTCGCATTCTCTGCTTGTTGGGGCTGGACGACGATGTGATTCCGCGAAGTGCTCCCCCCAAAGATTTTGATCTAATTGCAGTTTTTCCGCGTTCAGGGGATCGCGACCGCCGTGCCGATGACCGTTATCTATTTCTAGAATGTCTGTTGTCCGCCCGCGAAAAGCTCTACTTAAGTTACAACGGACGTT
>CAZTIH010000096.1:0-9973 GCA_964613675.1 uncultured Candidatus Competibacteraceae bacterium | reverse complement strand
GCAAGATTATGCGGCGGATTTTGCGGAAAATTGCGGCAAACGAAGTGGATGCTTTGGGCGATACCTCCACGTTAGCCGATCCAACCGTGGTCGAGGACTTGGTCGAACACCGCGCCGTGAAGTAATACTTTTCGCGTTGAGATTTACGTAAACCGAACCAAGCCGCTGCAAGGCGGCTTTTTTAATGGGGGAACGGAAAAATTAACGACCAATCCGTATCCATCGAGATAAGTTCAGGAGTGAAAATAATGCCCCTGCAAAATAGGTGAGTGCGGCGGCGTTGAGGAGTTTGCGGGCGTGGGGGTAGTCCGGGGGAAACAAATGGCCTTCCCGTTGCAACAGCGGCAGGGCACATCGAAAGCTGGCGTCCCATTCGAGGGGTAGGGTGAGCAGGTGAACGATCACCGTCGTGCCCATCGTGATGAGTCGCAATAAAACCACGATCAACGCCAGCAATGGCACGCGCAACACGATGAATAGGGGGGGCAAAATGAGTAATAGCAGCGTTGCCATCTGTTCGATCTGGAACGCAGTTTTTGCCAAGCGATGGCGCCAATAGAATAACGGTAGATTCTGATGATGCTGAATGGCATGGCCCACCTCATGCGCGGCAACCACCACGGCCGCCAGTGAATAGCCATAATAATGAACGGGTAACAGGCGAACCGCGCGTGCTTCAGGATCGTAGTGGTCTCCTAAAGGCGTTTCTTCGACCTTCACTTGGTCTAAACCACAGCGATCTAAGAGATGTCGTGCGAGTTCTGCACCGTTACCACAGTCGATGTAGCGATCTTCGGGCTGTCGATAACGGCGCATGACCCATTGCACCCAGAGCGACGGAGCGAGCAGGAGAAATATCCCAAAAATTAAGTAAATCATGGGGTTAATCGCGTTTTTGTGGTTTGCGTTTGACCATTGCGGAAGTAGCGGATGGTCAGTTCATCCCCGATTTTTACCCGATCCAACGCATTAAACAGATCAGATGTCGTCCGAATGCGACGTCCATTGATTTCCTGTACGACATCGCCCACCCGAATGCTCCCATTTTCGAGAATTTCCGTCCCGCGCAAATTGGCCCGTGCGGCGGCGGAATTGGGCTGCACTTCCAAAATAACCACCCCCTCAACCCCCAGTTCCGCGACCAATTGCCGACTAATTTGGTCATTGATTTGAACGCCTAACAGCGGTCGTTCAAAGCGCCCGTGGTTGATGATCTGCGGGACAACGCGGTTAACCGTATCGACCGGTACCGCAAATCCAATTCCCGCATAGGCCCCCGATGGGCTGTAAATCGCCGTATTGACCCCCATGAGTCGCCCGGCACTGTCCAGCAGGGGGCCTCCCGAGTTACCGGGATTGATGGCCGCATCGGTCTGAATCACGCCTTCAATTTCTGCACTCCCACTGCTTGGAATCGACCGTCCCAGCGCAGAAACCACGCCCACTGTGAGCGTGCGATCGAGACCAAAGGGATTGCCAATCGCAAAGGCCCGTTGCCCTACTTGGAGATCGCGGTCGGTGCCAAGAGGAATTGGGCGCAAACGATGGGCGGGCGCCGTAATCCGCAACACCGCTAAATCGTGGTCTGGACTGGCACCAACCAAGGTTGCGTCGTACACCTGATTGTCAAAGAGCACCACGCGGGCACCACTGGCATTTCGGATTACATGAAAATTCGTGACGATATGGCCGCGTTGATCCCACACAAACCCCGATCCTGTCCCGCTCTCGACCTCAATGCGACGGCGTGTAAAGGGGTTATAGCGACGGCTTAAGGTAGTGATGTAGGCCACGGAGGGGCTGGCTTCGCGGAAAAGTTCGATGGTGGCGCGTTCGTCGGCGGCTAAATCGCCTCGGGCGGCGACGACTCTTGCCGTTGCTACGGCCCCAAATCGCCAAGCATCAATCCACGGCAGGGCGTAAGTGCCGAGAACAAAACTCACTAGGAGCAGAAGTGAAAAGCGTAGATCGGGCATGGACGAAATCCTCGAAAAAATTGTGCGTCTTAAAACGACTTCGCACTTTGACTGCCGTGGACAAAAAAAAGCGGCCTCTTCAGCCGCTTTCGTTTTGTACAGGGAACGTCGATGAAGGGGCGTTAACCCATGATGTGATAGCCACCGTCGATGTAAATCACTTCGCCGGTCATTAATTTGGCGTTGTCAGTGGCGAGGGCCGCCGTACAAATTCCCACATCTTCAATGTTGACCAAACGGTGAGCGGGGGCACGTTCAGCCGCCTTTTGCAGGAGTTCGTCGAAGTGGTCGATCCCCGAAGCCGCCCGCGTTTTAATCGGACCGGGGGAAATTGCATGAACGCGAATCCCTTTGGGACCCAGTTCGTGGGCTAAGTAACGCACAGAGCATTCTAGCGCTGCCTTCACCGGTCCCATCACGTTGTAATGCTCAACCACTTTATCCGCCCCGTAGTAGCTCATGGCGAACAACGTGCCCCCGTCTTTCATCAGGGGTTCCGACAGCTTGGCCATGCGCATAAACGAGTGACAAGAGACGTCCATAGCCAACGAAAAGCCTTCTTTCGAGGAATCAGTGAGGCGGCCGTGCAGATCTTCTTTGGGACAAAACGCGATGGAGTGCAGCGCGAAGTCCAGACGTCCCCATTGTTTTTCGATTTCGGCAAACACAGCTTCGAGTTCGCCCTCGTTTTGTACATCACAAGGCATGAAAATCGGTGCTTCGAGTTCTTGGGCGAGGGGTTCGACGTGCTTTTTCGCCTTTTCATTGAGATAGGTGACGGCTAACTCCGCACCGAGAAAGCGGAACGCAGCCGCACAGCCGTAAGCGATGGATTGATCATTGGCGATACCAATCACTAATCCTTTTTTACCTTCTAAACGACGACGGTTAAGGTCGAACTGTAAGGGCATGGGGAGAGACTCCTAGGGGGAAAAAGTGAGGGGTTTACAAAAATTTGAGGGTATGTCGAGCAATCATTCGCTCTTCATCCGTGGGAATCACATAGGCGGGTTTAGGGCTAGTGGGCGAAGTAATTCGTGGGCCATGTTGCTGGTTTGCGTCGTCGTCGCGGTGAAATCCCAACCACCGAGCCTGATCCAACACCCGTTCCCGTAACATGACTGACCGTTCGCCAATCCCCGCCGTGAACACCAGTCCATCGAGGCCATTCATCGCGGCGGCCAAGGCACCGATTTCCCGATTGATGCGGTAGATAAAGTAGTCGATGGCGAGGGCTGCCCGCGGATCGGGGCTGGCTTGCAGATCGCGCATATCGTTGCTAATGCCCGAAATCCCTTTCAACCCCGATTCTTTATACAATAATGATTCGATGGCTTTTGCGGAGAGCTGTTTTTCCGTCATGAGATAGAGCAATACGCCCGGGTCGATGTTGCCGCAACGGGTGCCCATGGGGAGACCGTCGAGGGCCGTAAAGCCCATGGTGCTGTCCACGGATTTGCCTTGATCTATGGCACACATCGACGCCCCGCTGCCCAAGTGCGCGACCACGACTTTACCCATCGCGATTTCGGGAGCGACTTTGGGAAGGGCTTGGGTGATGTACTCGTAGGACAGACCATGAAAGCCGTAACGTTTGACGCCTTGCTCGTAGTACTCGTAAGGAATCGCAAACACTTCGGCGACTTTTTCGTGACTACGATGAAAAGCCGTATCAAAACAGGCAGCTTGCGGTAATTCGGGGAAAATCTCGCGCATCGCCTGAAGGCCCGCGAGGCTGTGGGGCTGGTGTAAGGGCGCTAAAGAAACCAACGCCTTCAAATCCCGAGTGATTTCGTCGGTGACGACGACGGGGCGGTCGTATTTTTCCCCCCCGTGAACCACGCGATGCCCTACTGCAACGGGTTGAATTTCGTGTAACTGAGATTGGAGCCAGTCCCGCAGACGCTGTAACCCAGCTAAGTGACCCTGCCCGGGGGGATCGACTTCCCAATGTTGTTCGGTTTTGAGGCCATTGCGTTCAGCCACAAAGTGGGGATGGACGCCGATTCCTTCGATTTGTCCCTTGCTATCGAGGGTTAACGCGCCCTGATCGAGCGTGTACAGCGAAAACTTAATGCTCGACGATCCCGCGTTGACTACCACAATTGCTTGATTTGCCATAAGTTTTTCTCGTGAACCCCAAAGCGCGTTAGGTGTTGATAGGGGTTTTCTTCAAACGGGCGTAGTGGTAGAGCACCGCCACGGCACAGGACGCTAAGCGTGCCCGTACGCTATCGGCGCGGCTAGTCAGGATAATCGGTACCCTTGCGCCTAACACGATCCCAGCGGCGTCGGCGTGGGCGAGGAAGGTCAACTGTTTAGCGAGCATGTTGCCCGATTCCAAGTCTGGGGCTAACAGAATGTCGGCTTGACCCGCCACGGGGGACGAGATTTTCTTGGTTTTCGCGGCTTCCATGCTGATGGCGTTATCCATTGCAAGGGGGCCATCGAGTACAGCGCCGATGATTTGGCCGCGATCCGCCATTTTGCACAGGGCGGCGGCGTCCAAGGTGGAGGGGATTTGGGGATTGACGGTCTCTACCGCAGATAAAATCGCCAATTTGGGGCATTCGTTGCCCAATGCGATCGCCAAGTCGATGGCGTTTTGACAGATGTCGCGTTTCACCATGAGATCGGGGTGAATGTTGATGGCCGCGTCGGTGATGAGGAGTGGCTTGGGGTAGGTGGGGACGTCCATGACAAAGACATGGCTGATGCGGCGTTCGGTGCGCAGGCCCGTTGCTCGACTGACGACGGCGCTCATGAGTTCATCGGTGTGCAGACTGCCCTTCATGAGCAACCCCGCTTGTCCACTGCGCACGAGGGCGACGGCTTGTTCAGCGGCTGCGTGACTGTGTTCGACGTCGATGATTTTGAATTGGCTAATGTCGAGATCGTTTTCTTCGGCGACCGAGCGGATTTTGCTCTCAGGGCCTACAAAAATCGGGTCGATCAAATTATTTTTGGCCGCATCGACAGGGCCTCCGAGGGAAACGGCGTCACAAGGATGCGCAATCGCCGTGGTGACCAAGGGCAGCGCACGAGAGAGTTCGAGAATTTTGCCGAGGTCGTCATGGGGTTTTTCAACGGGGGTGAGCCGAATTTGACTCGCCGCTTCAATGGTTTCGGAGCGCATGGATGAGAGATCTCTTGAGAGTGAGTTATGGGGGGAGGAAGGGTTACGCCAGCTCAAGACGTCGTTTTAATTCATCTATCACGGCAAGTTCAGCGCGGTTGGGCGTACCCCCAGTCACGACTTGAATCGCGATGTCAAGGGCTTCTTGACGGTCTTCTTTCGTCGGCAACATTTTGGGGAGCGCGTCGAGGGCCTGTTCCTTAGCGAAATACAACAGCGCAAATTGTTCGCGTAGCTGTTGTTTGAGTTCCGCATTGGTTTTGGGGGGCAACTTGGGATGTTGGGGCCGCACCGATTCGCTACGGAAAAATTGTCGCCGTTCGATGATCCGATCCGCCCGCGAAATCACGATGGCGATGCGCGTGACGGCAGCATCAAAATCGACCGCGGCTATTTTCGGCAACAAATTGGCCAGTAGCTCGTCAATGCTACGACTCAAATCGGTCGGGTGTTTGGGGGGAGGAGGGAAAATTTGGCTGAGTCCCGTGGGGCCGTAGATCAGCTTAAAGAGAATCTGCGCCAAGTTATCGCGACGAATTCGGTAGCTTTCGAGGCTATCGTTAATTGCACCGGCAATATCTTTCTCTAGCAACAAGAACGGGTTATTGGCCGGGACTTTTTGCCGTTGAGCGCGAACCTGCTCGGCGGCAGTTTGTGCAAACTGCATCCATGGGTTGGCATCAGAGAAGAAATAGCGTTGCAGACGGGCAGGATGAAGCTCGCGCAACAATTCTGCCGTGTGCTCATTGACGAATGGACGGATGAAGGGACGAAGGTTGTTTTTGTAGAACTGACTGTTGAGTTCGGAGACGGCCGCCAGAGACGCAAAATACGCCTCTTCTTCACGACCATCGTCGAGGGCTTCGATGTCCTTAATCGAGCGTTCCTCAAACCGCACCAGATATTGTCCGGGCGCGGCGGGGTCGTCCAACGCAAGGGCGTCCTTGTTGACAATCACCATTTCGTAAAGCCCCGGGGGCAGTAAGTCGATGAATTCTAAGGTGTCGATGATTTCCTTGTGTTCTTTCTGGGCGACGGCCCCCGATACAAAAATCCCCAAATGGCCAATGTTCTGATGGAGCATGTAAACGATGGTTTGGTTATTTTTGACGATCTCTTCATCCGCACCGTAGACGTCGATAATCCAATTTAACGCCTGTTGTGGGGGGGTGATGTTGTCGCCCGCTGACGCAAACACAATGATAGGGGAACGAATATTTTTCAGATCCACTACGGTGTTTTCATCTAGCTGGATGTCGCCGGCGCCCAAGCGGTTTCCAATGAACAGATTGTCGACAATAAATTCGACCTCTTCTTCGTTCATCAGAAAGAATCCGTTCCACCACTTCTCGAAGTTCAGATAACGGTCAGCTTCGGTATCGACACGCGAATACAGGTTGTAATGCTTGTTCCAGAGCGTGTTGGCGGGGTTCAGATTCTCAAAATTGGACACTAAGTGAACGCCGTCAAACTGACCATTGCCGAGGTCACTGAACAGTGCAGCAATCCATGACCCGCCACTCAATCCCCCGAGGTAACGCATCGGATTTTTGCCATCGACCCCCGCCCAGTAAGAAAGCGGTGCGCCGTTTAATACAATCGCGCCCATATTTTCGGGGGACACCGCCGCGAGCATCGTGATGGCCCACCCCGCTTGACAGTTGCCGATAACGCAGGGCTTTGGCGAGTGGGGATGACGTTTCACGATCTCTTCCATGAATAACGCTTCCGCACGAGTCACATCGACCAGGGTTTGGCCGGGTTCGGGCGTTGGGTGGAATAGGACGAAGTAGGTGGGATGTCCCCCCCGCAATGACACGCCAATCTGCGAATCCTTCTTTGACCCCCCAATCCCTGGCCCATGACCAGCGCGGGGATCAACGACGACATAAGGACGTTTGGTGTCGTCGATTTGTACGCTCGGATCATCGGGCAGAATGCGAACTAACGAGTAGTTAACGGGACGTGGCAGGGATTTGCCTTCGATCAGAACTTCAAAATCGTACACCAGAACAGGGGGGCGACCCTTTTGCTTGTGTTCAAGGCTGATATTGCCCCGTTGTCGTAGCACATCAAGCCATAAAATCTGGCGTTGAAAGGCATCAATGGAATAATTCATCCAGTGTTGCCAGAGCGGGGGAACAAGCTCCGTCTGGGAAGGTAACGAGGGAAAAAAGCCTATGCCAGCAGCCATTTCGGGTTTTGCCATGGGGGATGACTCCACGTACGCGTAAAGGATCAGAGGAATGCTTGCTTCAAAAAAGTTGTTTCGCCGCCTTTATTTGGACGCATTCTTGGGCCGACACCGATTTTGCGCAGTGCAGCGTAATAGAGCCGCTAGACCACAATCAAGCACACAAAACAAGCACATATAAAAAAACCCGCCGTGAAGCGGGTTAGCGAGTTTGTGCAAACGAAGATCAGTCTTCGCCGCTGAAGGCCATCAGCAATTGGATCAAGCTAACGAACAGGTTGTAAATCGAGACATACAAGGTGACGGTGGCCATGATGTAGTTGTCTTCGCCGCCGTGAATGATTTCGCTGGTTTGATACAGGATGAGGCAGGACATCAGCAGTACCATCACGCCAGAGATGGCCAGGGACAGGATGGGGAGTTGGAAGAAAATATTCGCCAAGCCCGCGAGGAACGCCACCATGATGCCAACCGCTAAAAATCCACCCATGAAGCTAAAATCTTTCTTAGTCGTCAGGGCGTAGGCCGATAAACCGACGAAGATCACGCCCGTTCCGGTAAGTGCGGTGGCGATGACCTGTGGCCCTTGGGGGAAGCGTAGAACGGCGTTTAACAGCGGCCCAAGGGTGTAGCCTAAAAAGCCCGTGAGCAAAAACACCATGAGTACGCCCCAAGCACTGTTGCGTAACGCACTCGTGCCAAAGAGCAGGCCGAAATAAATGACAATCGTGAAAAGCCCCAGACTCGGTGCGTTCGTCGCCATTGCGAAAAAGGCCGTGGCGCCGCTGAACAGCAAGGTCATGGAGAGCAGCATGTAGGTGTTGCGCAGAACGCTGGCCGCTTGTGCCGACATTCCCGTCCCTTGGGCGGGGCGATCGAATGCTACGCGCTGTGCCGTCGGCGTGGGGTTGACATTGGACGATTTATCAAAAAGCGACATGGTTCACTCCTAAGTAACAGATAGTTGCTGGAACAACATTTTGAATAGACTAAACACCCATAAAAACCGTTCGTGTGGTGAACGCGCTGTCATTCGCATTCCCTACATCGCGCTGTAGTTTGGCCCATTGCCGCCTTCAGGAACAGCCCAACGGATGTTTTGGCGCGGGTCTTTGATGTCACAGGTTTTACAATGGACACAATTTTGCGCGTTGATTTGCAACTGGGGTTCGCCCGACGGTTTTTCAATAATTTCGTACACGCCTGCGGGACAATAGCGTTGTTCGGGCGAGGCATATAATTTCCAATTATGTTCAATCGCGAGTTCGGGATTTTTCAACTGCAAATGGACCGGTTGATCTTCCTCGTGCCAAGTATTCGATAAATACACCGACGAAAGTCGATCAAAGGACACTTCTTGGTCGGGTTTTGGATAAGGAATGGGGCGATGACGGGCGGCGGGTTGCGTCGCGAGGTGGTCGGCCCGATGGTGAAAGGTCCACGGCGTGCGTCCTCGCAACACATACGCATCCAGTCCCGCATAAAACAGCCCAAAAAGTTGGCCATACTGAAATGCGGGCCGTTGATTGCGCACGGTTTTGAGTTCGGTCCACAACCAACTTTCCCGTAGCTGTGCGGGGTAGTCGATAAGCTCTGGGGGAAAATCGTTTTGGGTGAACGCTTTAAATAGGGCGTCAGCGGCGACCAGGGCGGGCTTCATCGCCGTGTGGGGACCCTTAATCTTGGCCACATTCAGAAATCCCGCTGCATCGCCAATTAGCAGCCCGCCGGGAAAGGTTAGTTTGGGGATCGACTGAAATCCGCCCTCGTTCAAGGCCCGCGCACCGTAACTGATTCGCTTGCCTCCCTGTAAAATGGGTCGAATTTTCGGATGTGTCTTAAAGCGCTGAAATTCGTTGAACGGATCCAGATAAGGATTCTGATAATCAAGGCCGACGACAAACCCAATCGACAATAGATTATTTTCCAGATGGTACAGCCAACTTCCCCCGTAACAATCGCCCTTGAGTGGCCAACCGATTGTATGTACCACGCGGCCTTGACGATGATGTTGGGGGTCGATTTCCCAGAGTTCCTTGAGACCTAGACCATAGGTTTGCGGATCACAGTCCCGGCGCAAATCAAATTGTCCCATGATCTGTTCCGCTAACGATCCCCGACAGCCCTCGGCGAGCACGGTGTACTTCGCAAGGATTTCGACACCGGGCGTGAATTGCGCTTTCGGTTGTCCTTGCTGGTTGACGCCCATATCCCCTGTCACGACCCCGGTGACTTTGCCACTTTCGTCGCAAACGACTTCGGCAGCGGCGTACCCGGGAAATAAATCGACTTCGAGGGCCTCAGCTTGCGTCGCTAACCACCGACAGAATTGTCCCAAACTGATCGCATAGTTGCCGTGATTTTTCATAGCAGGGGGCGTTGGGAGCCGAACCCGATGGCGCGCCGTTAAAAAATACACCTGCTCTTCCGTAACCGGGCAGTTCAGCGGGGGCGACTTTTCAGCCCAATTTGGGAACAGTTCTGCTAGTGCGCGGGTTTCGAGGACGGCCCCCGATAAAATGTGGGCGCCGATCTCGCTTCCCTTGTCCAAAACACAGATCGACAAGTCCCGTTGGGCGGCTTGTGCGAGCTGTTTGAGACGGATGGCGCAGGTCAATCCCGCTGGACCGCCGCCAATGATGAGCACATCAAATTCCATCCGTTCCC
>CAZTIH010000095.1:0-10220 GCA_964613675.1 uncultured Candidatus Competibacteraceae bacterium | reverse complement strand
CGAACGCCCGCTTTGAAGGGCATTGAAACCCACTAAATTATGAACAGATATAAATGTTCATTGTTAACTCGAATGCCCGCTTTGAAGCACTCTCGAAATCAATGTTCAACCAAAGTCCGTTTGACCGAAATGCGCGACAATCCCCGTCCTTCAGGGCGGGGAGAAGGTCAATAACGCCCAACTCCCAAAAACATCGCCTTCATTTGGCAGTCTATGGAGAGTTTCCATCCCCCGTCACCGAGGCAGATGTTATGTCCATTCGCGACCAGTTGCTTAAAGCGGGCCTCGTCTCTAAGGAAAAGGCCAAAGCCGCCGAGCAAGAACGCCGTAAAAATCAGCATCAGCAACATAAAAGTAAGGCCGCTCGCGCCGAGGCCCAACAGCAGGCCGAAGAACTTGCCCAACAAGTCGCCGAAAAACGGGCCCATGATCAGGCCCTCGAAAAGGCCCGCGCCGCCGAACGAGTCACCCGCGAAATCATCCTACGCATCGAACAAATCTTGGCACGTCAACGCCTTAACGACGATCGCGCCGACGAACTCTACTTCTATCGCTGGGACGAACACTGGATTCGTCGCGTACGGGTTACGCCGCCCCAACGTCGATTACTCGCGAAAGGTCGCTTGGGCCTAGTGCGTCACGAAGACCCCTTCGATTGTGTCATCGTCACCCGAGAGGCCGCCCTCCGCATTCACGCCCTCAAACCAGAATGGGTCCTCGTCCTCCATGACCCCCAAGCCGTCGAAGCGGACGATCTCCTCACCCCCCTACCTGTGCTCACCGCCGAGTGGACAGAACACGATTTTGCGCATGAAGAATCTATTCCCTCAGAGCTATCGCCTTCAACAACCGATGTCCGGCGCGACTAAATCCGTCGGATCGCTCGTCGATGGGTGACGATAACGATAGGTGCCTTGACCAAAAGCAATCAGTCGTCCCGCTTCGTCGCGAATCTCAATGCCACTAAAAAAGGTCTGTCGTCCGCCGCCCTGCTTCACCGCTACCGCCGTCAACGTGCCACCACTCGCTTGACCGGTATAGCTCACATTCAAATTGAGCGTTAACGCGCTCGTCGCAAATTGCGGAGGCGCGTAACACCCCGCATACGCCCCCGCAACATCCATCATCGCCGCCAGCACACCGCCATGAACGATATGGGCACGATTAAGATGATTTTCCGTCAGCGTCACCGTTAAAACGACGCGATCCGCTTGCCACTCCGTCAAAATCATCTGGAGCGAGGTCTCTAAACCGCCCGATAGCGGTTGGGGTAAAGAAAAAGGCGTCATGAGTTCACCTGGGTTAGACAAAACTTGCAGCTTACATCGCTCGGGCACCGCTGAAGTCCATTCGGTTGGGTATATTGCGCGTTTGCCCTTAATGAACGACTGTTTTGGAGACCGCTATGACCGTCAAATTACATCGGCTGAACGAACTCGATGCGCAAGGCCGCCGCACGCTTCTCGCCCGTACCGAAGAAAATCTCACCCCCTTCATCGAGGCGGTACGCCCCATTATCGCGGCAGTTCAGGCCCACGGCGATGTGGCGTTGTGCGAATTGGCGGCGCGATTTGATGGGGCAAACTTGACGCCTCCCCAACTGCGCGTTTCGGAGGAAGAGTTTGAAGACGCTTTCCGCCGCGTGTCCCCCCAAGTGATTGAATCTATTAAGTATGCCATTCAGAACATTCACCACTTTCATCAGCAGCAGCTCCCCGAAAAGTTTTGGCTCGACGAAGTGCGACCAGGGGCTTTTGCGGGAGAACGATTTACGCCCATTCCGTCGGTGGCGTGTTATGTGCCACGCGGCAAGGGGTCATTTCCCAGCGTGCTGATGATGACGGCTATTCCCGCCGTCGTTGCGGGCGTTCCGCGCATTGTGGTGTTAACCCCACCAGGTCGAGACGGTTTAGCCGATGCAGCCTCGTTGGTGGCGGCGCGGCTGGTGGGCGTGACGGAAGTGTACAAAGTTGGAGGTGCACAAGCGGTGACCGCCGCCGCGTTTGGCACCCAAACCCTGCCCAAGGTCGCTAAAATCGTCGGTCCAGGGAGTCCGTATTACATCGCTGCCAAACGGTTATTGGCCGATCACATCGATGTCAGCTTCCCCGCTGGCCCGAGCGAAGCCATCGTATTTGCCGACGCAAAAGCAAATGGCGCATTAGCGGGACTCGATTTAATTATTGAATCCGAACATGGAGACGATTCTTCCGCCTTTTTAGTGACCGCCAGCGAGAGCGTCGCGCAACAGGCCAGTGAGGCAATCCCTTATTTCTGGGCCAAAATGAGCGATCAACGCGCACAGTATTCGCGGACGGTGTTGGGCGGTTCACGGGGGGGGGTGGTGTTGGCGGAAAACGAGGCTCAGGCAATCGACTTCATCAATGATTATGCGCCAGAACATCTGTTGATTTTAGCAGAGGAACCTATGAGCTATCTGGGACGAATTCAGAATGCGGGAGAGATTCTGTTAGGTCACCACACGCCGATGACATTAGCGAATTTTGTGATTGGTCCCAACAATGTATTGCCCACTTCGGGGGCGGCGATAACGGCGTCGCCATTGTCCGTCTTTGATTATTTGAAACGGTCCACGGTGGCCATGGTGACGCGCACGGGGTACGGCGAGTTGGCTTATCACGCGGGAGTTTTGGCTGATTACGAAGGGTTTGCTGGACACGCATTAGCGGTGTCTTCCTTGCGGGAAAAAGTGATGGAGAATCCGACGTTTTTTAAAGACGAATAATGCGTGGGTCGCGATGCTGATATTCAAGTACTTCACGGCGGAGATTTTCTTCAAGTCTTCTCAACGAATCATCGCCGTTGGAGGCTTTCGGAAGTGAGGTCGGACGGGTTAGACGGCGGCGAATCTCACGAGAAAGCTGTTGTAATTCGTCTAACGATAAGGTGCTAAGGTCAATCGCGGGGATCGTTTTCAAGGGAACCCTCCTCAATGGCGGATGGAATAAAATGAGTTGCAAGGGAAACAAGCGGAGTAATTCATGAAATCTCTTTTACAATCAATTGTTTGGATCACAATGTTGTTGAAGCGATGGAGCGCAGCGTGGTTTATGCACATTGGCCGCTCTTGAGGGACTGCGGCCCTAATATGCCGCCCTTTTGTGTATTAGACAAGGGGCGGACTATCCTGAACAAACCCTGTACAAGGTATAAATTTCAGCGTCAAGCGCGATGGCAAAAACTGTTTCTAAGGCTGCGTTGCGACTTCGCACTGTTGAAGTGCGTCGAGTAGCGCGTTGCGTTCGGCATTGGCGAGATCAATCGTTTCGACGAACTCGTCCACCATCTGCCGTAACCCCGTACACTCTACGTTTGCCTGGCTGAAACTACCCGCCAGCGCATTATAGTTCTCAGAGGCAGCATCAATTAATCCGCGTAATTGCGCATTTTCGTCGCTTAATTTTTGTGTGGCGTCGGCTTGGCGAGTGTGTTCGCTGCGTAACTGATCGAGTTCATTGCGTACAGTCGCGAGCTGTTCGACGGTTTGGTTGTTCTCGCGATTGAGACGACGGGCATTAATTTCGAGCACGGTCACTTGGCTTTGCAGATAGTTGGCACGCTGTGCGTCGGCTAATAACGAGTATTCCATCTCTGTCAAAGACTGCGTCAACGAACTGACCTGTTGTTGCAACCTCGCATTTTCCGCCGCCATCGCCTCGTGCTGCGCATTTAAGGCTACAAATTGCGCTTGTAATTCACTGCTCTCCTGGTTGACCTGCGTCACTTGGGCAACGGTTTCATCCTTATTAAGGGTCGTATCTTTCAACACAGTCACGCTTTGGGTGAGTTGTCCCCGCGTTTCAGCCAATTGCTGGCGTGCTTCAGCCGCTTGTTGTTGGGCCGCTGCAAGCTGTTCTTGGGTCTCGGTTGACTGCTGCTGCAATGCAGTCATCTCTTGGCGTATCGCACGATTATTGCGCTGTTGCGTGACTAATTGATTGCGCAAATCCGTTACGCGCTGTTGTCGCTGGAAACTACGACGTTGTTCATCAGCCAATTGGGTGTTGGCTTCCGCTAACTGCTCACTGGCCTCATCAAGCTGCCGCCGCAGTTGGCGTTCGAGATTTTGTTGGGTGGATAACCGACGGCCTAAATGACTATTCCGTTCGGTCAGCGTTTGTTGAATCCCCGAAAGTTGGGTGAGCCGCTGATTCTGTTGAGTGATTTGCGCGTTCAGGACATCGCGAGCCGTGGTCGCCGCTTCCAATTCCCCGTTTAGTGTCTCGATCTGCTGTTCAAGGGGGGCGAGTTGGGCGGTGAGATCGGCTTTTTCGCTTTCAAGCTGGGTGAGTTGGGCGGTGAGATCGGTTTCGATTTGGGAGATTCGTTGAGTTGCGCGATTCAACTGTTCGGTTAAACCCGTACGCTCATTCGTAAGATTAGTGATGTCTCGATTGAGTTGAGCTTGACTCGTGCGAAAATCACCAATTTCGCGTTCCAACTCCTGTTCGCGAATTTCCCAAGCGCCGCGTTCCTGTTGCAAACGATAGGTCGAAAAAATGAGAGCTAGGACCAAAATTAGCGCGACATAAAAAAGGGGACGCCCATAAAAGGGACTTTCTTTATGAGAAGTCATCAAAATACCTCCTCCAACAAGGGTTAATGAAAAAAAAGCCTTACGGTAAAACGGGAAACATCCAACGACATGAAAGATTTATTTCAGCAGCCCTATGTATTACTCACATTAACGGCGTTGATGTGGGCGAGTAATGCGATTATCGGGCGCGCTATACGCTTAGAGATTGACCCTATTACTTTAGCCGTCTGGCGCTGGAGTTTAGCCGCTTTGCTCTTGGGATTGTTGGCGGGGCCGTGGCTAAGACGGGATAGCGCGGCGTTATGGCGGTGTTGGCGAGTCGTGTTGCTGTGTGCGCTGACAGGCATTAGCGGATTTAACACCTTGTTATATCAGGGGTTGCAATCAACCACGGCCCTAAATGGGGCGTTGGTCCAATCGGCGATTCCGATGTTTATCGTTGGGTTAGCATACCTGAGCTTGGGAGATCGCTTAAACCGTTGGCAATTCATGGGGTTGTTGTTATCGCTGGTGGGGGTAACGGTGATTTTATGCCGAGGGGACTGGCGCGAACTACAGCAATTGCAGCTCAATCGCGGGGATTTATGGGTACTGGTGGCGGTGATTTGCTATGCCATTTACTCAGTTGCATTGCGAGGACGTCCACAAAAAATTCATCCCCTGAGCTGGTTAGCCGTGACATTTGTGCCAGGCGCCTTATTTCTGTGGCCGCTACACCTGTTTATTTCACCCCAGCTGATCCCCGACGCGCCGCATTTGTGGGGGGTCATCGGTTACTTAGCGTTAGGGCCTTCGTTCCTAGCATATCTTTGTTTCAATCGCGGGGTAGAGCTTGTTGGGCCAGGGCGTGCGGGGCAATTTATTCATCTGATTCCCGTATTCACGAGCTTGATGGCGGTAGTTTTTTTGGGCGAACAATTTGCTGCATTTCACGGAATAGGGATGGCGTTTATAGCGATGGGCATTGTGTTAGCGAATTATCGTTGATTTTTTTGCAAAAAAATGGGCGACCAGAAAGCTGATCGCCGTTTTGCTGACTCCTCACCAGTCGCGTTTGAAGCGCAGATTTACCGCGCAGTGGGTCTTCAATGACCCATTTTATTCGTCCCTGGTTTTTACTTAAATAAAGCCAAAACGGAGGTGCCTTTGTGGTGTGATGGAAGCAGCGATCTTAGTTTGTGTGTATGCCGCCCCCATCACTGCACCTCCGCCCGCCCTACTCCTCCTCATGAATGCTTTGACTTCAACCGTTCATTTGGCTATCAGGTAAGCCCACTGTGGCGGACTTTTTTCTCATTTGAAATGCGCAAAATTCCCCAAAAAACTGCGGACTTTACGGATAGCCTTGGAGATTATGGGTGCAACGGGTCGGCAATATCGGGTCGTACGCTCAATACAATGCGCACCAGCCGCGCCAATGACCGAACTTGCAATTTTTCCATTACCCGCGCTCGATGGATTTCAACGGTGCGTTGGCTCAATCCCAAATCCATCGCAATCACTTTATTGGCTTTACCCGCCAACATGAGATCGAGGACCTGTTGTTCCCGAGGCGTGAGGCTCTCAAGGCGATGGGTAATTTCGGCCTCCTGTTGCCACTGGTGGTAAAGCTGCTCGGCTTGTTCGAGGGCCGACGAAATGCGATCTAATAACGCCTGATCGCGAAATGGTTTCTGTAAAAAATCGACAGCACCTTGACGCATCGCCTCGACCGCCATCGGTACATCCCCATGTGCCGTAATAAAGATAATCGGCGGAATAGGGGGGGAATCTTGGAGTTCCCGCAACAGTTCAAGGCCGCTCATGCCCGGCATCCGAATGTCGAGGACAAGGCAACCAAATTGTTTTGCGGGATTGAATTCGTTCAAAAAACTTTGTGCCGATGGGTAACACTTCGCGTGTAATCCAACGGAACGCATGAGCAGGGCAAGCGATTCTCGGACTGCTTCGTCGTCATCGACGATAAATACCGTTTTATCAATGGGATGAGCATGATGGTCGTTCATGGGGATGACTCCTCCTGGGGAACAAGGGTGGTGGGGCGTGCTTAGGGCTTCTCAAGGGGGCGATACCGCGTCGTTACATAGGTTTCGACGATACGTTGGAACTCCTCGGCAATGTGGTCACCTTTAAGCGTGACCGTCTTTTCGCCATCGACATAAACCGGTGCGACGGGTTGTTCATCGGTGCCAGGCAAACTAATCCCAATATGGGCGCGTTTACTTTCACCCGGGCCGTTGACGACACAGCCCATCACCGCAACCGTTAGATTTTCAACGCCGGGGTAGCGCGTTCGCCACAACGGCATTTGTTCGCGCAAATAATGTTGGATGTCCTGCGCGAGATGCTGGAAATAATCACTCGTCGTACGACCACAGCCCGGACACGCCACCACTGCCGGCGTAAAATGCCGCAATTTCAACGCTTGGAGGAGTTCTTGCGCCACGATGACTTCCTGTGTGCGGGATTGGCCCGGTTCGGGGGTAAGTGAAATGCGAATGGTGTCACCAATCCCCTCTTGCAACAGCACAGCTAGCGCGGCGCTAGATGCAACGATCCCCTTCACGCCCATTCCCGCTTCGGTCAGGCCTAAATGCAGGGGGTAGTCGCACGCTTGGGCAATTTGGCGATACACCGCGATTAAATCCTGCACATCGCTGACTTTCACCGAAATAATGATGCAATCGTGGGGCAGGCCGTAATGTTCGGCGAGTTGAGCCGATTCGAGTGCAGAACGGATGAGGGCTTGACGGGTAAGCTCGTTGATTTCTAAGGGGGGGGCGGCGTGCTTGTTGGCGTCCATCATGTCAGCTAACAAATTCTGATCGAGACTGCCCCAATTCACCCCAATGCGGACCGGTTTTTGATAACGACAGGCCATTTCGATAATGGCGGCGAATTGTTGATCTTTCTTACGGCCTCGCCCCACATTTCCCGGATTGATGCGGTATTTATCCAACGCCGTCGCGCAGTCGGGGTACAGGCTCAACAATTTGTGGCCGTTAAAATGAAAATCCCCCACCAGCGAAACTGCTACCTGTTGCGCCAACAGACGATTTTTAATTTCATAAACGGCTTGTGCTGCCGCCTCATTATTGACGGTCACGCGCACGATTTCCGAACCCGCCTGTGCAAGTTCGACAATTTGGGCCACGGTCGCAGCGATGTCGGCGGTATCGGTATTGGTCATTGACTGCACGACTACGGGAGATTCCGAGCCAATGCGAACATTTCCAACGACTACTTGGGTCGTTTTGCGCCGTTCACGAAGAGGGTTCATCACTTGGTACTCTCAGAAATTGCGGATTGACTCAATTCAACTGCGTATTGTCACCAATTTGCTATGACTGTCCCGTTGCATTGCAGTGAAATCGTCGCTGACGAGTTGAAGAGTTTGTTGATTCCCTACGGATTGCGGGTGTGCTGGGTCGCAAACCACGCCCCCATTCCCGGTAGCTATTGGGGGGAATCGGAAGCGGGGTTAATTGGCGACATGTTGTGGGTTCGTTCCGATACACCAATTCATTCGGCGTTGCACGAAGGCAGTCACTTTTTATGTATGGATGACGCCCGTCGCGCATCACTACACACCGATGCCGGTGGAGAAGTGCTAGAAGAATGCGCCGTGTGTTACTTACAGATTCTATTAGCGGATCGGTTAACGGGGGTTGGGCGCGAAAGGATGATGCAAGATATGGATACGTGGGGGTACACCTTTCGTTTGGGAAGTGCAAAACGGTGGTTTTTGGAGGATGCAAGCGATGCCCGTGACTGGTTGTTTCGACAGGGCTTTGTCGATGAAAACGGCGAACTTCTAGCGCCAGACAGGACTTTCCCCCATGACAGCCGCTGAACTGCTAGGGGATGCTTTCGCCTAAGGGGCTAACTAACGGGTTAATTAGGTAGGGGGCAGTCGCTATGTCGCCGTTCGTGTCGCATGTGGAATGGTTAGTGACGGATCTTTCCGAGGCATGTGCTTTTTTTGAGGGGCTACTAGGGTGGCAATTCACGCCCTACAGCCGTCATTACTGTCTCTACTCACCAGCGCAAGGACCTGCAGTGGGTTTGCTTGAAGTTGCCGAGCTACAGACTAACCACACGACGTTAATTCATATTCAAGTCCCTGATTTACAGGCCACATTATCTCGCGCTGTTGCTTTAGGCGCGACGGTCAGAACGCCGCCGACTTTCGTGCCGGGGCATGGTCATTATGCTCATGTTATTGGCCCGCATCGCCAAGTCGTCGGTTTATTCACCCCATCATCATTGGAGAACACTACATGTCCCTCGAATCCATGACATCTAAAGACGAAGTTCGCTTACCCGATGTAAACACGCTCAAGATGGATCAACCCGTTCAATGGTTGTTTCGCGGTGTGGATGATGTCCGCAAAAATCTCATTCCTAGCCTGATGTACGGCGGAATTTTCGTCTTTTTGGGCTATGTTTTGGGCTGGATATTCAATTTTGAGTTTATCTACATTCTCGCGATGACCGCGGGCTTTATGCTAGTGGGGCCGTTCCTGGCGACGGGGCTTTACGACATGGCAAAGCGTTCAGAAGAAGGTCAACCCGTTGATTTTTTCCAAGCATTGACGGCATGGCGAGGCAATGTGTGGGGCATCATGCTATTTGGCTTGATGGTGGGGCTGATGCTGACATTTTGGGTACGGACGGCGGCAGTGTTATTTGCGGTTTTTGTGAAAAATACCAATTCACCTTCCTCGCTCAATGTCGCGACAGACATTGGTCACCTATTTTTCACAGGTGCCGGGTTGTCGTTTTTAGTCGTCTTCATGATCACGGGTGGAATGGTCGCGTTAATCGTGTACGCGGCGGGGTTGTTTTCAATTCCAATGATGGTCGATAGCAAAGAAAACGACTTTCTCTTATCAATTATCACCAGTTTCAAAGCAGTTTTGACGAATAAAGGCCCGCTTTTACTGTGGGCGGCGTTGTTGGTGATTTTGATGGGTGTTGGGTTTGCGACTTTTTACATTGGCCTGGCGATCACCTTGCCGATTGCCGCATACGGCACATGGCACGCCTACCGCGACACGGTCATGATGGCGACTTACCGGCGATAAGTAGTTAATTAGCCTACAATTTTTCGTTTTACAGAACCCCTCTTTGATTAGAGGGGTTTTTTTGTGGGGAACTTCATCGAAAAGTCCTGTCGGCATCCCCACAGCTCCCGCTGCTTTGTGTGATACCCCACGCAGTTAAAAAGCACATTTAGGGAATGTTTGCGGGCAAAAAACTATAACTCATTGTATTTTAACAAAATAAAAAGGATGGCACAGGGGTTGCTCCTAGTCATACGACGCGAACTTTCACCCTTTCAACCCTCGCGCTCATAATTAGGAGAGCAACATGGCCAAACTTCGTCAGTGCGCAATTTATGGTAAAGGTGGTATCGGTAAATCCACCACCACCCAAAACCTCGTGGCCGCCTTAGCCGAACTCGGCAAGAAAGTCATGATCGTGGGTTGCGACCCCAAAGCGGATTCTACCCGTTTAATCCTTCACTCCAAAGCCCAAACCACGGTAATGCACTTAGCTGCTGAAGCCGGCACGGTAGAAGACTTAGAGCTCGAAGACGTATTGTCGGTCGGTTACGGCGGCGTCAAGTGCGTCGAATCCGGCGGTCCTGAGCCGGGCG
>CAZTIH010000094.1:8916-10373 GCA_964613675.1 uncultured Candidatus Competibacteraceae bacterium | reverse complement strand
CATGTCGCGGCCCTCCGCCACGCAGCCACTCGCGCCAAGGGCGCGTTGGAGGCCGGCTTCACTGCCGCTGGCGTGAAAAATGAGGTCGTATTGAGCCGATAACGGGGTGTCTGCCAGCGCAAAATCTACATTGATCGCTGTTGCCAGGCGTTGGCGGTGGGGTTGACGGTCGATGAGGGTTACGGAGACGCCGGGAATTTGGCCGCACAACCACGCCACCAGTCCCCCTACAACGCCTCCTCCAATCACGGCAACGCGGTCCCCCAACTGAATTTCGCTATCCCACAGTCCGTTGATAGCGGTTTCGAGGTTAGCGGCGAGGAGGGCGCGGCGGGAAGGAAGGCGGTCGGGCAGGAGCGTGAGGCGGTTTTGAGGGACGACGAAATGGGTTTGGTGGGGGTAGAGACAAAATGCCCGCTTGCCGACGAGTTCGGGGGGGCCGTCCTCGATGTGCGCGACGTTGCAGTAACCGTATTTCACCGGGAACGGAAACTCGCCCTCCTGAAATGGGGCGCGCATGACCTCGAACTGGGAACGGGGCACCTGGTTTCGCCACACCAACGCCTCCGTCCCGCGACTGATTCCACTAAACAGGGTTCGGAGCAAGACATCGCCGTTGCCAAGGGGACGTAAATTGACGGGCAAAATCGCGCCTTGCTGTGGGCCGGTGACCCAAAAAGCGCGTGCTAAAACCATTGGTTCACAGTTTCGGCGGAAAGTAAAAACACGCCGTCGCCGCCGTGTTCAAAGTCGAGCCAGTGGAACGGCACCTCGGGATACGCCGCTTCGAGGGCGGGTTGACTGCCTCCCACCTCGACGATGAGGTATCCCCGTTCGGTGAGGTGATGTTTAGCGTCTTTCAAAATGCGGTGAACTACATCCAATCCCGTTTCGCCCGCCGCGAGCGCCACACGGGGTTCGTAGTCGTATTCGTCGGGAAGATCTTCAAACTCGTCTTCGCTGACGTAGGGCGGATTGCTCACGATTAAATCAAACCGTTCACCGTCCAATGCGGCAAATAGGTCGGATTTGACGATCTCTATGTGAGTGTCCCCCGCGAATTGATCCACATTGAGTTCCGCTACGGCGAGGGCGTCGTCGTCCACATCGCATAGGGTGATTTGGGCGTCGGGAAACGCTTTGGCGCACGCAATTCCAATGCACCCCGAGCCAGTGCCTACATCCAAAATCGTTTGCGGTGCATGAGGGAGGTAGGGGGCGAACTGTTGTTGGATGAGTTCGGCGAGAGGGGAACGGGGGATCAGAACCCGTTCGTCCACATAAAACGGCAGTCCCGCGAACCACGCCACATTCGTCAAATAGGCGAGGGGCACGCGGTCGCGAATCCGTCGGGTGAGCAGCTCGACAATGGCATCGCATTCGCTGGGGGTGAGGCGGGACGGTAGATACGCATCGTGGAGGGGGGGCGTGAGGTGGACGGCGTGGAGCACGAGGGC
>CAZTIH010000094.1:0-8906 GCA_964613675.1 uncultured Candidatus Competibacteraceae bacterium | reverse complement strand
GGGCGGCGGCTTCGTCGATAGGATTATCGGTGCCGTGGCCTAAATGCACGTCGTTCGCCTCCATCAAGCTGGCGGCGTAGCGAATAAAATCGCGAAGGGTGCGGAGGGCGACAATCTCATTTCGGTGAATCAAGCACGGTTCCCCTTTTGGAATGAAGTGGGCATTTAATATAAGGAGATGTCGTCTGAAACGGCGGTTTTTCCGCTATATTTTGTGCAGGGCAACATTTTTTGTGAATGAGTGCACAAATTGACACGCAGCCTTCGCTATAATCAAAACCATTTATCACTACTTTGTAGAGACTATGGCGCGTTTACATAATTTTTCCCCCGGTCCGGCGGCCCTTCCCACTGAGGTACTGGAGCAGGTTCAAAGCGAATTGCTGGACTGGGCCAACCAGGGGTGTTCGGTAATGGAGGTCAGCCATCGGGGGGCGGCGTTTTCGGAACTCGCGGCGCATCTCGAAGCGGATTTGCGGGAGCTTCTCCAGATTCCCGATGATTACGCGGTGTTGTGGCTTCAAGGGGGTGCGACGGGCCAGTTTGCGTTTGTTCCCATGAATCTCTTGGGCGCGACGGGGCAAGCGGACTATCTCGATTCGGGTTATTGGTCTCGGAAAGCCATCGCAGAAGCCCAGCGTTATGGCGATATTCAGGTCGTAGCTTCTGGCAAAACGAGTGAGTACACCACCGTCCCGCCCTTTGAAACTTGGTCGTTGCGTTCGACGGCCAGTTATTTTCACTACACCCCCAACGAAACGATTGAGGGGATCGAAATCCACGAAATTCCCCAGGTATCGGTGCCGTTGGTGGCGGATATGTCCTCGACATTTCTGTCACGCCCCTTGGATGTGACGCGCTTTGGGTTGATTTACGCGGGGGCACAGAAAAATCTGGGGCCGGCGGGGGTGACGGTGGTGATTGTGCGACGGGATTTGTTGGGACGGGCTTTACCGATCACGCCGACCATTGCGAATTACGCCCAGCAACTCGACCAGCAATCCATGTTGAACACGCCGACGACGTTCTCGTGGTATGTGATGGGATTGGTGTTGAAGTGGATTAAGCAACAGGGAGGACTAGCGGCGATGGCTGAGATCAATCAACGCAAAGCGGCACAGCTCTACGCAGCGATTGACCGTTCAACGCTCTACCGCAACACCATTGCAACGCCGTACCGTTCTTGGATGAATGTGACGTGGCGGTTGACCCAACCCGAACTTGAAGGCGCTTTTTTGCAAGAAGCGAAGGCGGCGGGGTTACTTAATTTGAAGGGACATCGGGTGGTGGGTGGCATCCGAGCGAGTTTGTACAACGCAGTTTCCGAATCGTCGGTCACGGCATTAGTCGAATTTATGCAGTCGTTCGCCCAACGACATGGCCATTCTTCTTAAAAATCAGAGGGTTATATGGAGCTAACATTTCGTAAGTCGCTTGTCGTCGATGATTCTAAAGTGGCGTTCATTAAATTGAAAAAGATGCTGCTTGAACGGGGGATCGAGTCCGAATGGGTTGAGTCGGGTGAGGCCAGTATTGACTATCTGCGCAAAAATCGTCCCGACATCGTCTTCATGGACATCATGATGCCAGGCATGGGGGGATTTGCGGCGACCGAACAAATTTATGCAGATTCCACGATTAAAGACCCCCCACCTGTCGTCATGTGTTCGGGCAACGCGGATGAAGGCAATCGGGATATCGCGCGAAAGGTTGGAGCGCTTGGATTTTTGGCAAAAGGGGGCACTGTTGAAGATCTGGATAATCTGTTAGTTCAAGTCAGAGAAAATCTCTTAAAACCCCGTCCTTCTCTTAATTCTTCCTCAACTGACGAGCCTACCGTGGAACAAATGCGTCAAATTGCCCGCGAAGTGGCCCATGAAGCCCTCGCGACCGCTTTACCTACCGTACTCAATGAAAAAATCGACGAATTGGCCCGCCAAAGTGCAGAACACGCGGTGGCGAGTGCGCTGTTGCAAGTCGAAGAGACGGCCCAACGTAGCGTAGATCAGTCCATTCGGGAGGTGATGGGGACGATCGAGCAAAAAGCTAAAGAATCCGCCGACCAGGCACTCAGTAAGTCGGTATCTGAAGTGCAAAGTCGCTTAAATACCAAGATGGAAGGGGTGTTGGATCAGCTCAAATCGCAAATGCAGACTAAAATCGAGCAAACCCTGAAAACCGGTCGCGAAGATTTGTTGAACCAGGCGCTGCCACAGCTCATGCAAGATGCGCAAAATCAATTCACCCAAATCATTATGCAGAGCCGAGGCGACATCAATAACATGGTGGTGCAGATCGTCGAACGCGAAATCCCTAACTTTGAGCAACACATGAATCAAGCGGTTGAGCTTGCCGTTCAGCGCTTGGTGACTAAGGCCCGAGGTGATTTGGAACAGGCCGCCGCCAAACAAGCTGCCTCTACCATCGAAACGAGTTTAGCGGAGGCGGGATCGAAAGGTGGGGGGGGAGGTCTAGGAACCGTTTTGGGGGCAGTTGGCATTGTCTTGGGGTTAGTGGCCATTGCCCTTGTCTTCGTAATGCAAAGCTGAAGAGGTCTGACTGGAGACGGGCCATCATCGCAAAAACCTTTAGGTTTATTGAGTTATGTTGATTAAGCAGGCGCTGGTGGTGGATGACTCCAAAGTGACGCACATCAAACTTCAGCGCTTGTTGCGTTCGCGGGCGATCGAAACCCATTGGGCCGTGAATGGAGGCGCCGGACTGCATTTTCTGCGGCAACACCCCGTCGATTTGCTATTTATGAACCTGATGATGCCGGGAATGGACGGCTTTGAAACCATCCAAGCGATGTATGTAGACCGACCCGGGCATCGTCCACCGCCCATTGTGGTGTGTTCTTCGAGTGTGGCGGATGAGGATGTGTTACTCGCATGGCAATTAGGCGCTGTGGCTTTTATGCCGATTAGTTATTTGGATCAAGAAATGGATCAAGTATTAGCGGTAGCCAGTGCGTTGATTCAGCAAAATCAAGCCCGTTTCCTGTGCTTCTCCCCCCATGCCCTTGCGCTCATGCCGACGCCGTGGGTGAGGTCTTGGCCGCGCTGTACTCAGAGTTTGAACGCGGGTGAAATTGTAAAACTCACCCGTAAAGTCGTTGAACAGCAGTTGCAAACCGCATTGTTAAGTCTTCATCAGGAAGTGAGTCAGGAAGTGACCGAACGGGTAATGACGCGGGTCGTGACGGGTCTTTCCGAACGATTGTTGCAAGTGTCGCCCGCTTTAGGACAATCCCGTCTGCCTTAGGTATGGTATGAGTGTTAAACAACAGTGTGTCCGTGTTACAACAGACGTTGCGATTTTACTTTCCTTCATCTGAATTTTACTGGTCTCTGAGGAGGACCGTTTTATGGAGATACAAAAAGCCCTAGTGGTCGATGACTCCCGTGTCGCTCACATGAAGCTCAGTAGGTTGTTGCGAGAGCGCAACATTGATGTCCATTGGTCGGGGTCGGGCGAAGACGCCGTGTCTTATCTCAAGGAAAACATCGCTGACATTGTGTTTATGGATGTCATGATGCCGGGGATGGATGGTTTTGAAACAACCAATGCCATCAACACCGATACCGACATGAAGGCACGTCCCCCGATTGTCATGTGCTCCTCCGCCGCCACGGACGAAGATCGCGATACTGCAAAAAAGGTCGGGGCATCGGGATTTTTGCCCAAACCCTATACCCCCGAAGAGTTGGATCAGGTGTTGGAGATGCTGGCTAAACGGATTGCCGAACCCGATGTTATGAGCAACACGGAAGCAGCCGAGATTTTTGAACCCGTGAAGGCTGAACCCCCGCCGCCCCCCGAACCGAAGGTTGTGGTTCCCGAGGTCATCGCCGCCGCTGCCAGCACCGCGACACTGGGGGCAGTGGAAATTGCCCGCTTGGCCAGTGACGCCGCCAAAGAAGTGGTTAAGGTGGCTTTGGAAGCGATGCGTAAAGATCTGATTCGCGAGTCAGCGGAAGAAGCAAAGGAACAGGTTCACGATACTGTGGTGGAAGCGTCGCGAAATGCCGTGCGTCATGCGTTAGGTCAAGCCGTCGAACCGTTGACGAAAGCCGTTCGCAAAAATCTCGATCAACAGCTCGCGCAGATGATCGACGAAGCTCTTCAGAAAGGAAGCCAAAATGTGGATGTCAACCGCATCGCCGCTGCAATTCAACCTGCGTTAGTCGCGCAAGCCCAGAAAGTCGCCGAAGCCGCTGCTTCAAAGGCCGCCGAAGCTGCTGCCGAAAAAGCAGCTGTGCCCGCCGCCCAAGTGGTCGTGCAACAGGCATTGGCCGACTTTCAACCCGCCGGTGGGAGCGGAATGTTGGGGGTCATTTTGGGGGGATTGGGATTGGTCGCGGGGATCGTGGCCATTGTGTTGAACTTCATCTGATAAAGCGCCGCTAACCTCGGTAATTTTCTTTCCGAAGCCGCGCCTAGGTAAAACATTGGACGAACTCGCTTTACCTTTTCAGCTCCCCAATCGCATCGGCCTGCCGCTTCGGTGGGCCGGTTTGTTAGGGGCCACGACCTCGTTACTAGCTGCCCAAGTAGCACAGCGGTTTCGGGGAGTATTGGTCATCGTCACGCCCGATAGTCCAACCGCTTTACAGATTGCCGCCGAACTGCCGTTTTTTGCCCCTGAGACCCCGAGTTATCTCTTCCCAGATGGGGAAGTATTGCCCTACGACGTCTTTTCGCCCGCCGCCGACCTGCTATCGCAACGCTTAAAAACCCTCTCCCAACTCCCCCATCAACGACGAGGCGTATTAATTGTCCCGGTCGCAGCATTAATGCAGCGGCTTCCCCCGCGACATTACTTAGATCGCTACGGTTTAGGATTGAAAGTCGGCGAAACCCTCGATTTAACGGCATTTCGGCAGCGACTTCAGGAAGCGGGGTACACAGCGGTATCGCAGGTTCGCGAACGGGGCGAATTTGCGATACGGGGCGCGTTAATCGACCTATTTCCTATGGGAAGCGAATGGCCCTATCGCATCGACCTATTTGACGACCAGATCGAAAGTCTTCGCGTGTTTGACCCGGATTCACAGCGATCCCGCGAGCAGGTGGACGAGATTGCGTTATTGCCCGCCCGCGAATTTCCCTTTGACAAAGAAGCGATTAGTCGTTTTCGGACGGCGTGGCGGGGGGGATTTGGAGGGGATCCCCAGCGTTGTCCCACCTACGCCCATATCAGCAATGGCGAGTTACCGAGCGGGATTGAGAGTTATTTGCCCCTGTTTTTTGACGATACGGCCACCCTGTTTGACTATTTCCCTTCGGCTACCCTGATTCTGCAATGGGCGGGCGTGGATGAGGCGTTACGCCAGTTTCAATCCCAGGTTAGCGAACGGTTTGAACTGCTTTGTTACGATAGCCAACGCCCTTTACTTCCCCCTGAAAGTCTGTATCTCGATGCGCCCCAGACCCAAGCGCGTCTTTTGAAGTATCCCGGCATCCAGTTTCTCGACCCCCACGCCGAATCTGCGTCTGAATGTCCCGTCGATCTTCGATTTAATAGCGAAGCGCCCCAACAATTTCGGCTCGATGCCCAGGGGTTGCCGACGGAATTTGGTCTGTTTGCCCAAAAATTCGCGACGGACCCCCAAGGAAAAGTGTTGTTAGTGGCGGAGTCTGCGGGGCGACGGGAGGTGTTGCGGGAACAGCTAGAAAAGGTCGCGGTAATGCCCACGGTCGTGGCGAGCTGGCAAGCGTTTTTGGCCGCAAACCACGGGTTATTTTTGGTGGTTGGCCCGTTAACGACGGGGCTGTCGCTGCCCGATGTTTCGGTGACCGTCATCGTCGAAGCGCAGCTCTACGGAGACCGTGCCCGTCAAACCCGCCGCCGTAACGCCCTGCAACGCGAAGCCGATGCGGTGATTCGCGATTTAACCGCCCTCGAAATTGGGGCACCAGTGGTTCATGAACATTACGGCGTGGGACGGTATTTGGGATTGGAGAAAGTCGCATCTGGCGCGCTGACGGGTGAGTTTGTGGTGCTCGAATACGCGGAGAAAGCCAAACTTTATGTCCCCGTCTCCACATTGCATCTCATCAGTCGTTACACGGGAGCCGGGGGAGATACCGCGCCGTTGCACAAACTAGGGACCGAACAATGGGCCAAAGCGAAGCGTCGTGCAGCCGAAAAAGCGCGGGATGCCGCCGCCGAGTTGCTCGAAATTTATGCCCGTCGCGCCGCACGGCCAGGACAACAGATTGCCGCTGAGGATCGCGATTACCGTGCCTTTGCCCAAAGTTTTCCCTTTGAAGAAACGCCCGATCAAGCCGTTGCCATTGAAGCGGTGATTCAGGATTTACGCCGTCCTCAACCTATGGACCGCGTGGTGTGTGGCGATGTGGGGTTTGGGAAAACCGAGGTGGCAATGCGGGCGGCCTTTGTGGTGGTGCAGAGCGGCAAACAGGTGGCGGTGTTGGTGCCCACGACGTTGTTAGCCCAACAACATTGGCAGAATTTTCGAGATCGCTTTGCAGACTGGCCCTTTCGGATTGAATCCGTGTCGCGATTTCGGGGCAAAAAAGAACAGACGACAACCATTGCCGATTTAGCGTTGGGCAAAGTCGATATTCTGATCGGTACCCATAAACTGTTGGATAAATCGTTTAAATTCAAGGATTTGGGGTTGGTCATCATCGACGAAGAACATCGTTTTGGGGTGCAGCAGAAGGAACGATTTAAGGCGTTGCGAAGTGAAGTCGATGTGCTCACGCTCACGGCTACGCCCATTCCCCGAACCCTCAACATGGCCCTTGCGGGGATTCGCGACCTGTCCGTCATTGCCACGCCGCCTCAAAATCGTTTGGCCGTCAAGACGTTTGTTGCAGAGTGGGAACCGAGTCTGATTCGCGAGGCGTGTCAACGAGAACTCAAGCGTGGGGGGCAGATTTACTTCTTGTACAACGACGTGAAGACCATCGACCGCATGGCCTACGATTTACGTGAGTTGTTACCCAATCTCCAACTCGCCGTTGCCCACGGCCAGATGCCCGAACGCGAACTCGAAAAAGTCATGTTGGATTTTTACCACAAACGTTGCCAATTGCTGTTGTGCTCTACGATTGTGGAATCGGGCATCGACGTTCCCAACGCCAACACCATCATCATCTACCGTGCGGATAAATTGGGGTTAGCGCAGTTACACCAGTTACGGGGACGGGTGGGGCGTTCCCATCATCGCGCTTACGCTTATTTGGTGGTGCCCCCTAAAAAATCCATGACGCCCGATGCCATCAAACGGTTAGAAGCTATTGAATCAATTGAAGATTTAGGCGCAGGTTTCATGCTCGCTAACCACGATTTAGCGATTCGGGGGGCGGGCGAATTGTTGGGGGACGAACAGAGCGGTCAGATTCACGAGGTGGGATTTGGGCTGTACATGAAGCTGTTGGAACGGGCGGTGAAAGCGATTAAATCGGGCCAGGTTCCCGAACTCGATCCCACGCTCGACTACGGCCCCGACATCGACTTGCAGATTCCGGCGTTAATTCCCGAGGATTATTTGCCCGACATTCAAAGCCGACTGATTTTGTACAAACGGATTGCGAGTGCCCCAAATGAGATGGCGTTGAATGAGTTGCAGGGGGAGTTGATTGACCGCTTTGGTTTGTTGCCCGAACCGACCCAAAATTTGTTGCATTTAACGCGCTTGAAATTACAGGCCAACCCGTTGGGGATTCGCAAAATTGAGGCAGGGCCAAAGGGGGGGAAGGTGAGTTTTCAGGCACGACCGCGCATCGACATGGGTAAACTCATCGCGCTGGTTCAACGCCAGCCCCAACATTATAAGTTGGACGGGCAAGACAAACTGCGGGTGACGGCGGATTTGTCCCAGCCCGAACAGCGATTCAGGGCCTTAAGCGAACTTCTATCGGCAATTTCGACTTGAAGTAAGTGACGAATACCGCCATTTTTATATTTTTTTCGCTTGTTTTCCTTACTTTTAGAGGATATTTCCATGATGCCCTTGTCCAATGACCTTATGAGTGTATTCCTTACTTTGCTTCTCCCGCTGGCGTTGTCGGTCGAGGCCCCAGTCCCCCGCGAAAGTGAGTCTGTCATTGTGCAGCCCGAACTGACGGTGACGCCCGATGCTGTTGCCCAACCGCTTAAGCAAAAAAGGGAAGCGAATGATGCGACTGCTTCGATTGAACCCGTCGTTGAGGCGGCAGCGGCGGTGAACGAATCCCTCACTTCTGCCACGCCGAAGAAAAATATTGCTGCACCCATGGCCGCCAACGAAGCCTGTGAATACAACACAAATTGGGGAACTTTGACGCTGTATCATCACCGTCCATCGGGCCAAGTCATCGGTCGTTATGCGTACCAGGAGGGTTTGCTTCAGGGGCAGTATGAAGCGCCTCAACGCCAACTCGTTGGCCAGTGGTTGCAAGCCGATAGCGGAGGCGCGTTCAGATTTAAATTTGATCGGACCTCGACACGGTTCATCGGTCGCTGGAATTATTTTGACAACCGCACATGGCGCACAGACTGGGAAGGGGTTGCCACGACGCCCTGTTTTGTATCGCCTTAGCGGGTGTTGTCGCAAAATTTTTGCCCAGCGTAAAAGGATTATGATCTGAATGATGGCGGCGAAAGACTTGATATTTTTCGCATAACCAAAATGCCCGTTGGTTTATCGGGCAAAACCGCGCCAAAAATGGAACAGTTTCTGAAGAACCCATTCCTTCCGATTACCCATCTGAGACAAAACCTCTTCACACTTCTGCAACTCTGCCTGTAAGCGCGCCTGCTGCTGGATTCTCAGAGGCCGCAGTTGTTCTGATGACTGCAATGCCGCTTCCTGTTGATGCAGATGCTTAAGATCTTCCTGTAATGGCGCGGATCGCTGTGATCTAATCTGCTTGCTGTAACGGTGGACGTC
>CAZTIH010000093.1:0-10492 GCA_964613675.1 uncultured Candidatus Competibacteraceae bacterium | reverse complement strand
CTTCCTCGCCAGCGAACTCGCGTTAGATCATTCGTACTCGATTGATCGCGCTAAACGGGATTTTGGTTATGAACCACAGGTTTCCATGGAGGCCGCATTGGAGCTTACTGTGGCGGATTTACGTCGTCGCAATTTGTGTGGTCCTTCGTCGTAACCGCTTCTGAACACCACGGCCAAGAGAACACTCCGTGAACGGCCTTCGGATAGAGGGCCACCAACAAAGCGTTTCTCATCAACTGACGATGGGAAATACTCTCCGCCGCCCATTTGATCTCGGTTTTATTCTGATTAACTTCGAGCAGAAGAACCGACGGCGCACATTCTCCGCTTTTCAGAACTTCTATCCGATAATGTTTCACGCTCAATTGGTTCAACATGCGAAAAAGTTCGCTAAACACGACTTTCGGCTGGGGAAAGTCTTCAGATAACGTCAAAATGAGCTGCAAAGGACATGGATTACTGTTCACTGGCATTTCAGACATGATTTATAGGGAGCGGAAAGGGAAAAAAGTAGTCTAGAGGTAACCCTTCTGTTTAGAGAAACTCATCATGTCAAATGTACTGCCTCTGCTCTCTGATTCCGAAATTCAGACCCATTTGCAGACACTACCGAGCTGGATTTATGCAGAAGGCTATCTGCAACGCCATTACCGAACCTATGGTTGGAAGGCGACACTCATGGCCGTTAATGCCATTGGCCATCTTGCAGAACTCGCTTGGCATCATCCCGATCTGCTCGTCAGCTACGGCGGGGTGACTGTGAAGCTCATGACTCATGATGCAAAGGGCATTACAGCTAAAGATATTGCCCTTGCAGTGGAAATCGAGCGTTTTCTGAGTTGGCAACCCCCGTCGGAGAGTCCGCTTACTGGGTTGCCTTCCGACAAAGAATTCGGCTATTTCCGCTAATCCTAAACCTCTGCATTGATATGAGACCAAGCGCGATAGGCCGCACAATGCGCGATAGGATTATGCACTCGTAACATATCAACCCCTTTCTGACATAGGGCCAGGGAGACGCCAAGGGTTTCCCAATCTCGCTCAGTGGCCGATGCTGCTGAGAAAATCGTCATAAAAGACTTACGAGAATGCCCAACGAGCAACCGCAATCCATAAGCTTTAAGCGCTTCAATCTGTTGCAAAATGGCGAGGGATTGGTGAGCATCCTTTCCAAACCCGATACCGGGATCAAAAATAATTCTTTGCAAATCAAAGTTTAAGCTATCCCAGCGCTCGATTTGTTCATCAATCCACTGCTCGAGGGCCTCTATCGGATCTTGGTCCAACAGGGTCACCAAACGGTCAGCCGGTAACCCCAACTGGTGCATGGCGATGACATCACAATTTGTCGCTCCAACACACTCCAACATTTTTGGATTTGTCAAGCCGCTCACATCGTTAATCGCATCGACTCCCAAACTGAGCGCCCGTTCTGCAACCTCAGGATGAAAGGTATCGACGCTCCATTTAGGCCGTAACAGATCATCTGCATAGGTCTGTGTTAAAGCCTCCAACACGGGGGCAATGCGTTGCCACTCCGTTTCGGCGTCCAAGACTTCGGCCCCCGGACGCGTCGATTGGCCGCCAATATCCACCCATTGAACCCCTGCGGCGGCCCATTTCTGAACAGTGTCCAAGACCCCATCGCGGTGGGTGTGAACCGCGCCATCAGAAAACGAGTCAGGCGTCACATTGATCACCCCCATCCACAACGGCGGCGTATGAGCCAATTGCCGAGCTGCCGTTAAGATGGTTTCCCCGTTAGGAAGCAGCTTTCCCGACGCCAATGACGCCAGCGGCCCTAACACAAAGTGCCGATGTAACATCTGCGGATGCGGAATCGTCAGGGATTCAGAACTGAGTTGCAGATCACCCCACAGGAGAATGTCGATGTCCAAAGGACGGGGTGACCAGTGACGCGGATCATCTCGCCCCAAAATCTTCTCGATCTCTTTGATTTTTAACAGTAATTCTTGCGGCGTCCCTGCGAAACTGCCTTCTACCACGAGATTGAGAAAGGGAAGATTCCATTGTCCAGGCGCGTTATTTGGCACTAACGCGGGAGTTTCGTAGAGGGGCGAGATACGGTCGATCTGAAAACCCACTTTTTGGAGGGCAAATAATCCGTGACGCAGATTGGCACGGCGATCCCCCATATTGGCCCCCAAACCAAGGTAAATTTCTTTTTGATTCAATGATTTATTCTCAAATAAAGTCACTCAACAAGTTACCGAACTCATTACGAAATCAGCCCCATGATGGGCCGTTCGGGGGCCACCCCTTGCCAGGTGCCCGTCGCTAATATTCCCCAGGGGGTCGGTAAAAAAGTTCTGATACTTCTCATCGTGAACTGATTTTCAGTGAAATTAAGCGGCTTCCACACCAAACCTTCTTGACTGAACCAGAGTTTAGCGGGCTGGCGTGGCTGAAAGACCGCTGCAAATACCCCGCGATTATCGGCAAATAGGGCTGAAATAGTCGAATGAGCATTGCGTGAACCGAAGTTTGCGCTTAATCCACTTAACGGTTTTTGCAACCCTAAGGGCGAAAATCGCAAAGTTCCCATCAAAAGTTGCCACTTTTCATCGTCTTCTCGATCCAGACACAGTAACTCGCATCCCGCTACCGAATCCGTACCCCGCTCAAACGGCGCTAAACCCGTACCAATCAACAAGTTACCCTCCGGAAGCACGGCCATTGCCGAGACACTGGGACTTTCGGTGTAGCGCAACGCACCCTGATCCAATCGCTTCTGCCATTCCCAATCCCCCGTCGCCGTCGCCTGCCCTGTCCATATCTGAAACCCGTTCATTCGATTTCCAAACGCCAATACTAATTTCTGATTCCAACACATCAGATGGTGAATTGCGATGTTATCAGAATCGTCAAACACCGCATTGGAAATGGGCTGCCAATGATCGTTTTCATCGCGCATCGCCAGTAATGACCCCGTTTCTGCGGTCGTGGGATTCACCAGCGTGGCAAACCAGCGATGGTTTACGCATTGAATTAAGCCGAGCGGTTGTGAAAGTTCGCTTGGGGGATTGCTAAAGGTCGTCACTTCACCGGTTGGAGCAATCTGTAGCTTTTGCGAATGGGGCGGATTGATCACTGAAATCTGCAAATGCACGCCATCTGAAGCAAATCGCCGAAAGCCCTGCTCAATTACCGAAGTCGCTGCCGCAGGATAGATGTCGGTTTGCCAATGGGGTTGCCAAGGGCCATCGAGATTTTCCGCGCTTAAAATCACCGCTTTGCCCGCCCCCGTAGAGGAGTATATGACAAGTGCCACAAAGAGTTTCCCCGCAAAATAAGCCGTATCTTGTATGGTACAGCGCTGAATCGAGGGCGGAATGGCGAAGAAAATGGGTTCTAAAGTGGGAAATGACATCAGCGATAGCCTAAAAGACGAGCCAAAAATTGAGTATCCGACGAGAACTCTGATAGAGACAATGGCGGCGGTGACTCAATCGGTTTAGGACGAAAAAAGGGATTTTTCAGAAAATTTGGATCGTTACCGAAACGCGCATTCGTCGGTCCAAAGCACGCAAAGGGCGAAGTTTCTGGGTGGTACATCATGGTAATCGCCGCTTCGTCTCTGCGAATCTGAAGCCATTCGGTAATTTGGGGCAGATAAATTTCTGGATGTTGCAACAGTAACTCGCCCTGTAACCGCATTCCCTGACCCGGTTTTAGCGAAGGCCAAAATTTCAGAATGTTCTCATGGCTCTTTTTCCAGAGACTTTCCGCATCAACTGATTGATTAAAATAGGTATTTTCGTTTTCCAAACGCCCCTCTATAGCTTTTGCCAACTGTCGAATCGAACGGCAAGTCGCGGTCGGATGACGGGTCAGGTGCAAAAATCTTGCGTGAGGAAATATCTGTTGTAGCTGGTAAAGACGGCCGACATCGAGCACATGACTCGGACTTTTTTCCACGAGATTTTTTGGCGCCAGCCGCTGAGCTAAGTAATGGAACATGGCATGAGTGGACCAGTGGCTTCTGTACTCAACCCATTGTTTTGCTTGAACAATTGTCCTTGTCGTTTGGCTGTGATATTCCAGTTGCGCCACGGTGCGCAGTAGCCCGTGCATCGACAGTGGGCGTACCCGTCCCCATAAATCCAACCATTGGCCCATGGTTTTGACGACCGTGAGATTGACTTCTGGAAGACCATACAATTCTGGATGTTGGCCTAACATGGCACAGCAGAGCGAAGAATAAGACCGCATACACGTGAGCACGAAGAGCGGTGCCATGACCCAATTCACCTGTTATGAAGAGAAATGATGTTACGTAAAAATTGCGTCAGAGCGCATCTTATAGACATCTCTCTATGACCCGCGACTGAGCAACGCCAGGGTTTCTACGTGATCCGTTTGGGGGAAAAAATCGAACGGGTAGAGGGCATCTACGCGATAGCCAGCGGAATCCAATCGCTGTAAATCCCGCCCTAGAGAACGCGCCGCGCAAGCAAGATAAGCGATACGCCGAGGACGACTTTCTTGTGAAATCCACTGCAATACCGATAAGTCCCCCCCGGTTCTGGGCGGATTCAGATAAATAAATCCTTCTGAAGCCGCTTGCGCTTTCCACCACTGCCGAATTTGCGGCAACCGTTCGGTCACTAATCCCCGTAAAATTTCCGCACCAGGGGCATTCAATTTAGCGAGTTCAACCGCTTCTGCCCCCCATTCTACGCCTAATACTTTGGGCGTTCGCATTAACCAGTGACGCAAACTTGCGCCTAAACCACAGTACAGATCGAGCACTGCATCGCCCGCTTTAGGCGCCAGAAAATCTTTTGCCAATTCAATTGCTTGCTCGTGCAACTCCCCTTGCTGCTGAAGAAAAGTTGTGGGGCCATAAATTAGGCCCTCTTTGCTCTGACTGGTCGGTTGGCCCCATAAAAGTTGCCACCCCGACTTGGCGAATAATCGAATGCCCGCAGCGGGGTAATAATGCACCCACAATCCTTCAATGCCGATACGGGCCAGCGCATCGCGAACCTCATCGTTAACCCAGTTCAGCGCGGCTGTTTTCGACTTGACGACTAATACCACCTGACGATCGGTTTGCGCATAAGCAAACAGCGGAAACGCTTCAAAATCAGGGAGATAACGAACGATAATTCTGGCAGCATCATTGATGCGAGGGGTATGAATGGGGCAGTTCGGAATCGCAATTACCTCGTCACGCCAACGCAGACCCAGTTGCCAAGTCCCTTCAAAATGCGCTGCCAACTGCACTTTACGGCGATAATGCCAAGGTCGCGATTGATCGTCTTTTATCGGCTGTAATTGCGCGGCCCACGGCTGCAAAATTCGCTGCAACCAGGCCATTTTACGTGCATGGCCTTCGCCCCTCGACAGTTGCCGATAACGACAACCTCGACAACGCGCCTCGCATCCCGCAGGCAACGACTCATCCTGCTCATTTGGACGCATTTAAGATGTTTCAACCTCAAAAAATTCTAGTGACGGGTGGTGCTGGTTTTATCGGGAGCAATTTTATCCATTATCTCCTTAAAGCGGATCCTCAAGTCACGATTATCAACCTCGATCTCCTAACTTATGCCGCCGATCAAACCGCCCTTACCGATCTTGATTCACAACGTCACCACCTAATTGTGGGAGATATTGCGGATCGGGAACTCGTCGAACAATTGTTGCGTGAACACAATATCGACACGGTCGTCCACTTTGCCGCAGAAAGTCATGTTGATCGTTCGATTTCTGGCCCTGCTGCTTTTATTCATACCAACATTGTCGGTACATTTACTTTGCTCGAAGCCTGCCGTCACGCTTGGGAAGGTAAAAATTCCGTTCGTTTCCATCATGTTTCTACAGATGAGGTATATGGCACGCTAAGTCGTACTGATCCCCCATTTACCGAAAAAACCCCATACTCCCCAAATTCCCCATACTCTGCCAGCAAAGCCAGTTCAGACCACCTAGTTCGCGCTTACTTCCATACCTATAAGCTTCCCGTCGTCACGACGAATTGTTCCAATAATTATGGCCCCTTTCAGCACGATGAGAAATTTATCCCCACGGTCATTCGCAATGCCTTTTACCAACGCCCTATCCCTATTTACGGCGATGGTTCCAACATTCGGGACTGGTTGTATGTCGAAGACCATTGTCGGGGAATCCACCGCGTATTGACGGCAGGCATTGTGGGTGAAACCTACAACATCGGGGGACACAATGAATGGGCCAATTTGCGGATTGCGGAAATGATTTGCCATTTATTGGATGAATTTCGTCCGCAAAACGCCCCTCACAATGGTTTATTGACCTTCGTTACCGACCGCCCCGGTCATGATTGGCGCTATGCCATCGACGCTCAACGCATGGAATCAGAATTACAATGGCGTCCCAACGAAACTTTTGAAACTGGGATTCGCAAAACCGTCCAATGGTATTTGCAACGCTACGAAACGAGGCACGCACCGTGAATATCATTCAAGTCTGTCGTAAATTGATGTACATTGGGGGAATCGCGACGGGATTTTTCCTACTTAGCAGTCTATTTCTGCTCTTTAGCGGTATCAGTACGAACTGGGGCCTGTTTTTGATCGGATTTGTCCCCGCAACGGTTCTAATCACCTTTGGCAGTCTCATTATCGTCACTTTGGGCCGCCCCAATTCTCCCAATGAAGGTAAGGATTCGATGACCCCGGCAGATTTATACGACGATCCGCCGAATTAACCCTTAGTTTTCCAACTTTTACCCCAAATTTCTACGGACATTGCAACTGAAAGGCGTCACGTTGGGCGTTATCGCGCTCGCGTCGCCACTTCACTCCATCCGCCGCACTGTACCCAGCCCGCAATCGGCGGTCGCGGTCGTCAATCGTTCTCGCCAGATGCGCACATTGACGCGCCTTATTTCGTTCGGTCGCTGCCGCCGCACGGGCCGCCGCACGCGATTCCTGCTCGGCAGCCCGATTCCGCTGTTGACGTGCTTGCTGACGACGGGCCTCGATCTCATCCGCCAGCCGCTTTTCCTCAGGGCGCAACCCCCCCCCGCCTGTCGGTGCAATGGGTTTAACCGTGATGGTTTCGGCTTCCGAATTGGGGGGCCGATCGCTAAATTGAACGCGCCCCTGTTCGTCTACATAACGATAGAGTTCACGTCCCTCCCCCGCAGCGGCATAAAATAAACTGAACAAAATGAGAAGGTTAATCGCTCGGTACATTGCACTGTTCTCGTCAAGTCGTTGTCCACAGAAATTGTCGCTTTTGCCACGAGTTTGCCGTCATGACGCACCCTTTTACCCCCAATTTTGAGGCGCTGCCTGATACCCTGCCCGTTTTCCCTTTAGGTGGCGCCATCTTGCTACCCCATGCGCAATTGCCCCTCAACATATTCGAGCCACGTTACCTCAATATGATCGTCGATGCTCTGATCCAGGGACGTTTGATGGGCATCGCGCAGCCAGACCCGACGAAAGACGACAAAAGTCTGTGCGAACTGGGCTGTGTAGGACGAATTGTGGCGTTCAACGAAACGACCGATGGCCGCTTTCTCATCAATCTACTTGGCGTCTGTCGCTTCCAAGTGGGCGAAGAGATCTCGACGACTCGGGGCTATCGCCGCTTTAAGGTGAATTACAACGATTTCCGCAGCGATCTCGACGATGACATCGAAATCGACCCTACCCCATTGCGTCAGGCATTTTATAATTACTTTGAATTCAACAATATACAGGTTGATTTAGAAGCCCTACGCCAATTTGAGGGCGCGGCACTCGTCAACTTTTTGTCGATTAACTTGCCGCTAGAGCCTTTGGAAAAACAAGCGTTGTTGGCCACACCGACGATTTTGGAACGCGCCGAAAAATTGCAAGAAATTGCCCAAAAATCCTTATCCAATCGCCGTCGTTCCCCTTAAAGACGATTTTTCCTTCAAAGTCAGCCAAAATTCGTCTTTGTAATGACGGCCTCGTGAAATGGCTGAAGCAAGGCGTTATCTAGAAATGTACCCCGCCCTGAAGGACGGGGCTTGTCGCGCGTTTCGGTCAGGGCATTCGTGAAAACTTAATCGTTAACCAGTTCGAGGGCGTAAATCGCTATGCTGCCACTGACTTCGTTTGCCACAACCAGGAGCTGTTGGTGATCATTGTAAGGATTTTCCGCCGCAGGAATGATTAACAGCCCCTCTGGCCCCAAATCACTCGTCGTATCTTCCGCAGGTTCCACCGCAAAGTTGCGATTGTTCACATACTCCACAAAACGCGGTTCACGTGGCTCGGTCACCTCGTAAACCATCACGCCCCCAATCCGCTCTAGCCCAGTGAACGCGAACGAACGATCGCCAAACTGCGCAATTGCAACGCCTTCTGGTTCCGGCCCCTTTCTCGGCGAACGTCCTTCAAAGGTGTTGTTGCTGTGGCTGGCATTGAAGTGATTGGGAAAACGTTCCGCCGTTATCCGCTCAAAATCGCTTCCACTGTCGTACACCCGTTCTCCATCCGTCGTCCAAATGGAAAAAGACCGCGTGCCATAAGCCCACAATTGCTGATGTTGACCATCGCCGTTCAGATCGCCATCCAACCGCGAAACCCGTAAACGTCCTAAATTTTCATCCTTCTGAAGTTCCTCTGCATCGGGGAACGTCTCGGGATCGAGTTTCAGACGGCTGACCGCAACACTTTCCGGTTCGGCTAAAAAGTCATCGCGGTCATCACCTTCATTCGCCGTCACGATGTACGTCACGCCCTGGGTCTCGTAGGTAGCAATGCTATCGGGCATGTGCATCCCGAAAATCGGCCAATTCCGCAGGTTGATTCCGCCATCGCGATCGGAAACATCGATTTCGTACCCTGGTAGGCTGTGGTCGATCAATCCCATGGGCCATACCGCGACGATGCGCGCATCGGCAATGTCCACCACCGCTATCGCATTGTTCTCCTGCAACGCGACATAAGCCGTTTTGTCGTCGGGCGCGACGGCGATGTACTCGGGTTCTGCGTCCTCGGCAATCGTTTTTCCCGCCGTAATCCGAACGCCCGCCTCGCGCAACGCTTCCGTGTTTAGGTCGCGGAAATGGGCCGTGCGAACCGTGGCATTCTCAACGCCTTGACTCAAATCAATGACACTCACCGAACCTTCAGGGTCGAGATCACCTCGCGGTTCCCCTTCATTCGCCACCAGCACCGTCAAGCCATCCGAGGTAAACGTCACCATATCGGGCAACGCGCCTACGGAGACCGCACCCACCAACGTCCGCGTGTCGGCGCGAAAGAACTGCACCTGCCCCGGATCGGTGACGGGATCCGCTTCCACCGCCACCGCGAGGAGGCCATTTTTCACCGCGACACTGTTCGGCACCCCGGCCAATTCCAATGAACCCATGGCTTCGAGGGTGTGGGGATCGGTGGGATCGAGGCGGTACACATCCACCCGCGAAGACCCTGCGTTCACCACAAAAAGCTGGTGACTCATCGCGTCGTAGGTCGCAATTTCGGCGGCGCTTTGGTTAAAAATACCGGTCGCGTAACGACTTAGCGGCGTCATCACGAGACGACCGGTCGTCGTGTCGGCTTGCACCCCAAGCGGCAAGGCCAACGCCACGGCAACAGCAAAAGAACAGACGATTTTCATGGGAAAGATCTCCATAAGTTGTTGGAACAGTTTTATGACAAAACGCCCCCGTAGAGACTCGCAGATTTGGGGAGGCGTTCAAATAACCCGAAAAATAATGGTCTTGACAGGCAAAAAATGCGGCGCATCGTGGGAACCGTTTCAGAGGGGTGTCCCGACAGGGGGCTGAGAGTCCGCCAAATGCGCGTAAACCCGTTGAACCTGACCCGGATCATGCCGGCGGAGGGAATGAAACCCATGCCCCATGTCCCGGGTTTTTGTCTTGTTATTGCGAGCGAAACCCATGAAAAATTCAGCCCAAGATCCACAATTTGCCGTCACGACAGGCCCTATTCCCGGTTCCCGTAAAATTCACCTCGAAGGCGTGGCGATGCGGGAAGTTTCCTTACAGGGTGAACCTTCCTTACGGCTTTACGATACCTCTGGCCCGTACACTGATCCCGACTATGCAGTCGATATTCTGCGCGGCTTACCGCCCTTGCGAAGTGACTGGATTGCTGCCAGAGGGGATACGGAAGACTACGAAGGCCGTCAAATCTTACCCGAGGACAATGGTGTCAAAACAGACGCATTGTTAGATATTTCCTTATTTGATCGCGGCAATCATCGTCCTTTACGGGCAAAATCGGGGAAAATCGTCACGCAGCTCCAGTACGCCCGCGCTGGCATCATCACCAAGGAAATGGAATATATCGCCATTCGGGAGAATTTAGCCCGTGAAAATGAGATTTGTCGGGATGGCGAGGCATTTGGGGCGGAAATTCCCGATGTCATTACGCCTGACTTCGTTCGTCAGGAAGTCGCGGCGGGACGGGCCATTATCCCCGCCAACCCCAATCATCCCGAATCTGAACCGATGATTATCGGGCGCAATTTTCTG
>CAZTIH010000092.1:0-10553 GCA_964613675.1 uncultured Candidatus Competibacteraceae bacterium | reverse complement strand
AACGGCTGTTCGGCGAGTTGGGTGATGGCTTCTTCGATTTCGACGGCGTTCATGGTTCGTGTACAAGGCTCAATCGCGATTCAATTTTAGGGCTATCGCACGCAGTAAACGCCTCGTTGTAACCGATAATTTTGGGGGCAACGCGGCCCTTGAAGGGGCAAAATATCGGTGACGGCCCGCGCATGGTTCGCCACGCAATATACCTGTCGGTCGATGCGATAATGTTCGGGACATTGGTTACCGATACGCGCAATGGCAAAGGTGGCTTGGGGCATAGGGGTGCAGTATTGACCGTCCACGCGGTAATGATTGGGGCATTGGGCACCAATTTTAGGAATGACTTGCCCTGGCGGGATCGCGAAAGCGGTATTTCCGACGAGAAGGGTTGAACTAAAAAGCAGAAAAAGTAAGGATTTGCGGAACATTATACGATCTCCGTGAGTGCGTGATTGAGGGCGGCGTATTGGTCGAGGGCGGCTTGACGGTTAGCTAAATCGGCGTGTAGGCCGCCCTGATCGCGCTGAATGTTCTGCAAAAGCTGGTCGATGAATTGTTGCCCGATGGTCTGAATGTGATTGGCGATTTGTTGCGTTTTGGCCTCGACGAGCTGCCGTAAATCATTCAACACCGCATCGAGGGCATCGCGCTGGGTATTGCGCAACTCGCCAATGCCGCCATCGCGTACCGTACTCGACGAAAACCGTGCAGCGACAATTTGGCCGTAACGACGGTGACCAAAATCTAAATCGGGAACCGTAATCTGCATCACGGCCCGTTCGATGGGCATCAGAATATCGTGTTCGACGTCCAGATCGGGGTTGCTCAGATCGAATAGATTGCGTGTGGCTTCGCGAACTTTTGACTGTAAGTCTTCTAAGTTAATGATTTTAGAGGCAATATTTTTTGCCCCCCGTTCTACTGATGAAACAAAGCGCTCTACATTGTCGATGGCGTCGTGAACTTGAGCGGTTTCGTAGTAGGTCGTGACCCATTCGCTACGACGAACGCGGCGCGTACCTGTTTCCGTCCACAGACCAAAAAAGCGTTTGCGTTCATAGGGTTCCTCTTCAGTCCAGGTCTCTTTGTGGCGTTCTGATTCGGTTTTTGTCTGAATGGACTCGAATTCGCTGCGCATCCCGCGCATGTCGGTGAGCAGAAAGCTGAAGTCGCTCCGCATCTTGTGAACCGCTCGTTCAAAAATGAAGGTCACGCCCTCGCGCCCATGTCGTAGCCGCGTCTCTAACTCCTTGAGTTTACTCTGTAATTTGGCGACATCGCCATTCTTCAGATTCTCGTGGCGATAATGGGCAAACTGTCTGAGGTTTTGTACTGCCTGCTGCATCGTGATTTCAGATGCGCCGATGAGATCGGCAATGCGCGTTTCCAGAATCCGCGTTTTATCGGTACTGATTCGAGTCAAACGGTCGTGAATGGGCTGAAAATTGGCGAGATCGCCCAGCGTTTGAGAATCGAAAGTGAAATTTGGATACAGACCGTTGAGTTGATCCAAATAGAAGGCTTCATCCTCATTGCGCGGGCCAAAATTCGCCAAATTCTGCGCCATAGATGAGACAAAAACGGGTTTCGCATGACCTTTCAGATGGGTAAGTGCGGCCCGTTCCGTACTGTTTTCAGAACTCTGTTCGATGAGACGATGCAGAGTATCGCGGGCGTGATTCTGCAAATGATGTTCGGTATTGACGAGTAGATCACCGATGTTCTGATAACGCATCGACTCCTGCACCAGCACGCTATCGAGTTTCGTGCCGATGACCATGATCTCCTTCACGCCATCGCTGGGGAGATTCTGCGCCAACACCCGCAGATCCGCGCTATCGAAAAATTGGCCTGCGTAGCTCAGAAAAAACACGACATCGCATTGACTTAAATAATCTTTTGTGCGCCGTCCCCGCGAGATGACCGGATCGTTGATCCCGGGGGTGTCGATTACTTCCATTTCGCGCAGCAGATCGAGCGGGAACTCCAATTCGACCATCGCCGTAATCGGGGTAAATTGGCCCGTTGCTCCCACAAAATTGTGCAATTTTTCCATCAAATCGTGACGATTTTGGGCATCGATCACTTCGATTTGCCCCAATTTGGGCTGCAACAACGGCCAATTTTCACGGGATTGCTGAACCAGTTCACAGGCGGCCCGCACTGACTCACTGGCCCGACTTTGAGCGATGATTTCGGCACGCGCCAACGCATTGGGTGCTTCACCTCGTTGCGGTGGTGCGGGGGGGGCCGACAGTTGTTCAAGGCGCACTTGGGCCACTAATTCGTCGAATTCGGCGGCTTTAGCGTCGATTTGCGCCCAATCGTCGGCGCTGTAGTAGTGGATTCGGGCGCTGGGGGTGTCGCCGTAACGAATTAAAGTGAGTGCGGCCGTCATGGGCGTCGCCGCTTTGGGCAATAGCGTTTCGCCCTCGAACAACAGCGTGTTCAGAAACGACGATTTCCCTGCCTTTACCTGTCCGACCACCGCCAATCGCAATATCCGATCTTCGCGGGCGCACTGTTGAATCTGATCGGCGAGCTTTTGGGGCAACCGACAAAGGGTTTCCCACGCATCGCTCGGGTCGCTATGACTTCTGAAGAGCGGCGCAAAGCGGTTTAACTGCGCGATGATGTGTTCTACTTTCGCGGTCACTTGTTCTGCGGTCGCCATGTGCGAATCTCCTTAAAGCAGTTCAGATAGGCAATCGTTTGAGATTGGCCTGAGCGTACTCATGACCTTGTGCCGCTGCTCTTTCGTACCAATAGCGGGCTTTATCGAAGTCTTGCGGTACGCCTTGGTCAGTTGCATACATGAAACCGAGATTGTATTGCCCCCACGCATTCCCCTGATCGGCAGCCTTTTGAAAGCAAACCAGCGCATCTGTGGGCGACTTTTTTACGCCTAACCCCTGTAGATACAGATTGCCGAGATTGTTTTGCGCATCGGTGTTGCCCTGATCGGCGGATTTGCGATACCAGTGGGCGGCGTCTTGATAATTGCGGGAAACGCCCCGTCCCTGCTCGCAGAGTTCGGCATATTGGAATTGACTCCGCGCACAGCCTTGTTGCGCCGCTTGCAGAAACCAATGGGCCCCTTCAGATAAATTCTGCGCCACACCCGTGCCGTTGAGATAGCAGTGAGCGAGTTGGTATTGCCCCTGTAGATAGCCCTGTTGCGCGGATTTACGATACCAATCAACGGCTTCGCGATCATTGATGGGGACGCCAATTCCTTTGATGTAGAAGTCGCCGTACATATATTGCGCATGGGGATGGCCCTGATCGGCGGCCAAACGACACCATTTCGCGGCCTCTAAGGGGTCGGCGGCGACCAAACGGCCCGTCGCGTACAGCGCACCGAGATAGCATTGTGCCTCGGCGTAACCTTGTTCGGCGGCGCGGCGATACCATTTCACGGCCTCGCGGTCGTCTTGCGGAGCGCCATAACCCTGTTCACAGCAGGCACCGTACTTGTGTTGCGCTTTCCCGTGACCGCGTTCGGCAGCTTGTCGGCAGTAATTCGCCGCCATGTCCGCATCTGGTGGCACACCGCGCCCCATGCCGTGGGCCTCACCGAGCAGATAGAGCGCATCGGCGTGATTCTGATCGGCGGCTTTGCGATACCAGATGAGTGCCATTTCATCGCTTTGCGGCACGCCATAGCCCTGTAAATAGTGGTCTCCCAAGGATTTTTGAGCACCCGCGTGACCCTGATCGGCGGCATAACGGAACCATTCGGCGGCCTTCAGACTATTCTGCTCGCAACCCAGTCCGTCCCCGTAGCAGAGGCCCAATAGAAACTGCCCCTCCGCCATGCCCGTTTCAGCGGCCCGACGCCAGTCTCGCAAAGAAAATCCCACATGCGGGGCCAAATACGCAGCGGTGGCCCCATCGGTTTGCAGATGTCGGTCGGCTTCGTAGGCGGTTTTGCGCACCTGATCGGCCATTTCTGCGGGCAATTTTGGGGGACGATGGGCCAGCAAATCCGCCGCCAAACTGTCCACTTGCTGTTCTAATTTCTCACTAAAAGCGGTCAAGCTCCGACGCACATCGGCCAGTTCCTTTTGAAACTGTTTTGCATTCTGAACGTAATCGGTGAGGGCTTTTTTGGCTTCTGTTGGCGTCTGGAGATGGTCGATAATGAGACTATTCCCCATCTGAAGGGCTTCGCGCACCTGGTTATCGTGGAGATCGAGTTCTTCGCGAAGGGGCATCAGAGATTGGGCAAAAGTCCCCCACGGATCGGCGTATTTATTCACGCCATCGAGAGATTGCAGATAGGCCAACAGATCGTCACCGAATATCTGTACGCCGTTGCGACTGCTGTAAGCGCAGAATCCCGCCGTCGGAAGTTGGGCATTTGCGGCTTCTTGACTGACCTGTTCGACAATCGCCTCGACTTGAGAACGGGGTTTCAGATCGGCTTTATTGACCACAAAGAAAATCGGACTAGACAGCGAAAGCGATTGCAGAAACTGGATGTCTTCTTGTGCAAGCGTGCCTTTTTCCACATCGATGAGCCACAACAGATAATCGGCCATGAGCAGATGTTTGCGAGCGAGGTTTTCGTCGATGTTATCGGCCTTCTGAAGGGCGTCGGGTTTGCTGTAACCGGGCGTATCCAGAAAGACCAGATTCTGATAGGGCATCTGCGGCGTCGTGATCTGAATGCGTCGAATTAGATGGCTGAACCCCAGATGATAACGCTGGTGAAAGGCGTGACTAATCGCTTTGAGGGCTTCTGCATCGAGAACAGTACGGCGATTAAACGAATTTAGCGCCAGAATCTGGGCCGTATCGCCGTACATCAGATAGGTCGGAATGGCAGTCGTCGGGGTGGTCGCCACAGGCAATACGGCATCTTTCAGAATGGCGTTCAGAAATTGCGACTTGCCCGCACTGAACATTCCGCCCACGGCCAAAATCGGGCGATGACTCAATCCGTCGAAGTACAGCCAATTTTCGAGTTTCTCCAAGGCATTCTGAAGCGCAACGCTACTGCGATGCCCTGCGTTGAAGCGGGCTTTGCCGACAAAAATATCGGCGAAATCGTAGCGAATGAGATTCCGTAAAGTGGTCAACCGACTTTCTACAGAAATGTCCTGATTTTCGGCGAGCAAATCGGCCAGGAGCTTGATGGAGGCTTCCGAGTTGGCGAGATAGGCATTTTCATCTGGAGGGCGGATTTCAGTCGCAGTAGCGCGAAGCCCCCCAGCGCGAAGACCAGTAGCACGACTTTCAGGAGAAGGAATTTCAGTCATAGCAGCCTCGGAAGAATTGGATTCCATTGCAGACATTTCAGGAGAATGCGTTTCAGAATGCGAGGTAGAGGGTGCGGGGACTTCAGAAGGATTCGCAGAAGTATTCCTGGGATGATTTCTGCGACGAAAAATTGAGAACACCATGAGTTAACTCCTTAACTGGTTGAGGTTATTGAATTTTTTTCGAGAGGTCTTGGATGAATTGTTCTAATAGAATTTGGTCAGCTTGGCGTTGCTGGGCAATCGCGTGACGCCGCTCGGCATCCTGAGCGAGTTCAGTTTGTAGCAAATCTAAATGATGTTGACGGGCCTGAAGTTCGGCAAGACAACGCGCTTCGGCTTGTTGAACCCATTGCGTCCCTAAACCATCGAGATGAGGGCGTAATTGAGCGGGTAAATCGCTGTGAAGTTGTTGAATAAATTGATGAAAAGCGCGTTGAGCCTGTTGGTGTCGTTGAGTGCGAATCTCTTTTTCCATCTGCCGTAAGATCGCCCCAATCATTGGCCAGCGATACCCAATGATGTCTGCAATAAATCCTGCAAACTGTCCAATGATCGAAGTCGTAAAAGTGGGGGCATTGAGGGTCTGCACCTCCATATCTATCGCGTGATCGGGTAAGGATAATTCGCCAATCAATGGCCCAAAATGTTGGAAAAACACCGTTTTTAGCCCCGCAGAACCGTGATGTTGACAGGCCATCGTTAGGGTATCGCGCACGAAATCTTGAATGTCCTGTTCTTGGATCATCATGTCGATTAACAGCGATTGTTGCGCCGTAAGCTGTTGAATCATGCGCTGTGCCACCTCTATTGCAGCATTCTGAACACCGATTTGCAGAAACTGGTGGCGAGTTCGTTGCCAGAGATCGTGAAATCTGGCCGTCTGTTCGGTTAACTGATCCCGTTCATGTTCCCACTGATGGGCTTCTGAATGACGGGGGTTGCTCAGAAATCGCAAATGCGCCAACAAATATTCGCTTTGCTGATGCAGACGGTCGCGAAAGCGGTTAACGAAAATGGCGGGAATTTGGGTACTTAGGGCGTTAAGGGCCGTTTCCCATGCAGCCAAATCGCCTTTGCGAGCGCTCACCTGTCCCACAAAAACCACCTCAATCGAATGCGCCGCCAATTGATCTTGTAGATGATTCAGAACCTGCAAACGATCTGTGGGGGGTAATAGATCGTATTGCGTAATGAGCGCAACGGTCGGCAAACCGTATTCGGTGCGTTCGCGTAGAAAGTACAGAACATCTGAAGTGATCGGCTTAGTGGCCACCACGCACACCACAAATGCAACGGCCTTCGCCATCACATGATGAACCACATGTTCGTGCAGTGCGTTGCTCGACCCCATACCGGGCATATCGACCAGCACGACCTGCGGAAACGCCCCCAATTTCGGATGATGTCGCCAATAATCGCGCCAAATCACGGTGTTTGTTGTGGGATCAGACGTCTCTTCGAGATGTTCGCCGTTGGGATCGTCGATGTAACGCAGCGCACATCCGCAATCGGTCGCGGGCTGAATGGCCGTCGGCAACAGCGATTCGCCCAACCACGCATTCAGCAACGACGATTTCCCCGTACTGAAACCGCCTACCAGTGGCACAAACACGGTGAATTGGTTCACGGCATCGTGGAGTTGCTGGACTTCTGAAGCCACCGATTCGCCAAAGGGATGACGCGCAACAATTGTCTGAAGCTGGGCGACGTAATCGCGATAAGTCGTCTGAAGTGCTGCAAAATCCATCGTGGAACGATCATCCATGGGCGAAATCAGGCCCCAATCGCAGTTCTGACGCGGGTGGCGATTTTCCTCACCAGCAGATCGAGTTGCCATCTTTCAGTGGCGCTGTAAGGGACAACTTGGTCACAGGAAACGCCGAAAATGCGGGTAATTTCATCGCGTTTGCGCTCGATATTGGCAATTTGCGCTTGAGACGGCATGAAGGGGCGGGCGCGGGAAAGCGGTTCGACGGCATCGCAGTAGTTCAGAGCAATCAGAATGTTGTGTTTCTGATGGGGAAGAACCGCAGCGATGGTCTGTTGGTCGATGGAGAAGTCCCGTTGATCGGCGCGCAGCACATAGACGATACAATCTGAAGCCGCGATAAAATCTCGATACCACTCGATGTAGCCCTGATCGGCAATCACCGATTCGCCCACACCGGGGAGGTCACCTAGGGAAAAAATGTCGCTCCCGTTGCCAGAAATGTCGAAATCCACGCAGAGTAAGGATTTAGTGCAGCTTTCGACGGCGCTGGTCTCGAAAATCTCGTCGTTGCAGATGGCGTTAAGCGTGGTCGATTTTCCATAGCCGCTTTTGCCGATAAAAATGCAATGACAGTCATATGAATCGCCGTTGTCGCGGCTCCAACGCCGATTTTCGGTGCGGGGTACGGTGAGGTTTCGCAGATAGCCAAAGTCGCTGTAGCGATTGACGAGATAGTCAACTGGTTGATTTTTAAGAATTTTTACATGCAATCCCATCTCGGGTTTCTCCTCAATTTCAATATAATTTTGGGCGCAAGGGCCTTCTATTTGCGTAAGTTCATCGACTATCGAGTTGGATTATACAATCTGGATCTCGCGGGTTTTGCAGGTACAGCGAGGCGGCAAGCTAGGCATCAATAGTCTTTCTGATGCGTTCGGCAATTTTGCTAACTAAAACATCGAGTTGCCATTGTTCTGTGGCGCTGTAAGGAATGATCTGCTCGCGAGGGATGCCGAAAATGCGGGTAATTTCCTCACATTTGCGTTCGATGTTGGTGATCTGCGCTTGAGACGGCATGAAGGGGCGCGAGCGGGAAAGCGGTTCGACGGCGTCGCAGTAATTCAGACCAATTAAGAGATTCTGTTTCTGATGGGGAAGCACCGCAGCGATAGTCTGTTGATCGATAGAAAAGTCCCGTTGATCGGCCCGAAGCACATAAACGACACAATCCGAAGATGCGATAAACTCCCGATACCATTCGATGTAGCCCTGATCGGCAATGACCGACTCGCCTACACCGGGGAGATCTCCAAACGCGAACATATCCCGAGGTGCAGCGGTTTTCTGAAGCGCGTTTTTCGGGCGATTAGAAAGATCGTAAGCGATACAAAAAAGCTCTTTGGTACAGCTCGTCACCGCATTTGTCTCGAATAATTCGTGACCGCAGAGGGCATTAAGCGTCGTCGATTTGCCGTAACCCGTTTTGCCGATGAAGATGCAGGCGTGAATAAAGATGTCGCTGGGGATGGGCGTGGCCGCGTCGGGAACGCCGAACGCAGCGAACATACCCCCAAAAGGGTTCTGCTCCTGATACCAGTGGCGGGATTCCACGCGGGGAACACGCCGTCCCGTCAGAAACTCGAATTCGGGGAGGCGCTCGGTGAGTTCGTGCAGCATGGTTTCTCGCAGTACCGTGACTTCGATTGCCATGATTATTTCTCCTTGTTCGCAGATTTCGGTTGACCCCAAATGGAATTTTTCCAAAAACCAAACAATGTGTCTTGCGCAGCTTGAAAGATCGTTTTTGTGATGTCTGCTGTGGCATTCAAAGCCGCTGTTGCCATGTCCATGGAAGCAGTGACCGTCTTCGTCAGATAATTCAGAAAACTATTAGTGGCCTTTTCTTTCGCCCCCGCCGACAAATTTTCAGAAGCAACGGTGTTTGCCGTCGGCAGACGCTTCTCTTCAGGTAACACGTCGATGAGCAAATCTACCAATTCGGTTAAGTGGTAACGCTCATTGGCAGAAACGGCGATGATTTTCTTCTCGGGATAACCAAAGTTTTGCCCAACGATGCGGATTTTTGCTTTTAAATTCGCTTGTTGCGTGGGACCGGGCAACCCGTCTTTTTCATTCCATTCTTGAAGTGGGTGAATGCGGTCGCATTGGTTCAGAACAAAAATGAGGGGTTTTCCCTGATCCAGATGCGGCTTGACGATGTTCTTATAGAATAATTCATCGGTGGTGTAGGCGCGGTCGTCGGATTTCAGAAGCCAAAAAACGCAGTCGATTTCGGGGAGCAATTGACGATAGAGACTCGCATATTCTTCGTCGCGGTCGCAGGTTTCGCCGACACCAGGGATGTCGAGCAATGTAATGCCTTGGTTTTTCCCTAAATCGACAAGGACTTCTTGAGGTTTGCGCGTGCAGGATTCTATGTCACTTACGGGACAAATTGGTTTACCAAACAAAGCGTTACAGAGGCTCGATTTGCCCACCCCCGTTTTACCAAAAAAGCCGATTTTAGGAACATAATTTAAGGTCTTTTCAATATCAGTCCGAATCCTTTCTTTCTGTTCTTTAGTCAGAACAACCCCTGGTTTTTTCTCCAAATCGCGCCAAAAACTGGACCACATTTCAGCAAATGGATTCAACATGCTATTTCTCCTAAACAACCGTGCCTATGAGGATGGGTTTGTAGCGGATTGCGGCCTGCTTTGAACAGGACTCGCAAGCTAGTCACTTATCCAAGAATAAGAAGTAAGGCGACAGGTCCTGTCGTCGCGAATCAGGTGAGCACAATTATTTTGATGTTTCCCTTCAATCGTTTAGGTTTTGGTGGGCTGAAGATTGGACAATAACGCTTGTAGCCGAGGATTCTGAATTTTTGCCGACCGTTTGGAAGGTGGAGGTGGAGAATTTGTCGGGGAAGTCGTGATGGGTGCAGGTGGAGCTTGCATCATCGAGGAACGAGTAGGACGGACGCGAAGTTCTAATGTCGGAATCGGGCGTTTTAATCGACGACGGAGACGATCACGTAAGCCGTTGAGCAGAAACCGCAGATGGGTGGCGACGGCAGGTGAACTCGCCGTCACGCTCCATTCGTCCTCTAACGAAACACTGATTTGTACATGCTGACGCAGGTTAGCAGGCAGAAATTCTTTAGCTAAAACAGAGATTTCTCGTAAATAACGGAGATGTTTAATCACGCGCCCTAAATCTTCATCGAGGGTTTGCAGAACTTGGCCCGTCACGCGAGCGGGAGGCGGGGGAGGAGTTGGGGGGGGCGTAATTGCGGGCGACAGATCGAGTTTAGGTTGGCGCTGCCATTGCACCAAAGGCAACCGTTTTCGCAACAGATCCAGCGTTACATTGCGCATAATCGTCTCGCTAGGACAAATTGAACCCAAGATGTGGGAGAAGCATGTCTTAAACAGAAGTTCTGCGCGACAAGATACTGCTACAGAAGATAAAGCGTTAGCCTGGAGTAAAGCATTTGTGCATTTACTGGCGCAGTGATTATGGAATTGTTATCAACGAATACAAAACAGAAAACCCCGCCAGACATAAAAGTTTGA
>CAZTIH010000091.1:0-10587 GCA_964613675.1 uncultured Candidatus Competibacteraceae bacterium | reverse complement strand
GGGCCAGTTGAAGGCCATGTCGCCTAAGCTGCGTTCAGATGATGGCGAAAATCTGATTATCCGCCCGCTGATCTACTGTCGGGAACGGGACCTAGCGCGATACGCCAACGATCGGCAATTTCCCATCATTCCCTGTGATCTCTGCGGCAGTCAGGACAATCTGCAACGCCAGCAGATGAAACAGCTCATCTCTCAGTGGGAACAGGAAAATCCGAAAAAAATCGAGAATCTGCTAAATGCTTTGCAGAACGTCGTACCGAGCCATTTGCTAGATCGGGCCGTCTTTGATTTTGGATCCCTCCAAGCGACCGAGCATTAACCTAGGGCGTCGAGTTGTTCCTGTAGCGTTAACCACTCGGTCTCCAATTGATCGACTTGAGCCTGCTGTTGAGTTTGTTGGGTTAATAACTGTCGCAACGGCTCGCTGTCATCGCTTTGATATAAATCACTATTTCCAAGCTGCTCGTTGGTTTTTGCCAATGCCGATTGAGCCGCTTCGAGGGATTGTTCCAACTTTGCCAGTTTGCGTTCCAACGGTTTGCGTTGGGCCTCTGAACGCGCAGGCGGCGCCTTTGCCTTGGGAACGGCGTTTTTCGAGGGCGACGGCGACGGCGAAATTAGGCGTTTTTGTTGATGGTAGTCCATCAAATCCCCCTCAAACGGGGTGGCACGGCCGTTCTGTACTACTACGAAGCGATCTGTACAGCTTTCGAGGAGATGGCGGTCGTGGGACACAATGACCATCGCCCCCTCGTAGGATTGCAACGCCACTGTCAACGCATGACGCATCGCTAAATCGAGATGGTTAGTCGGTTCATCGAGGAGGAGGAGGTTGGGGCGTTGCCACACCACCAGCGCAAGGGCCAAGCGCGCTTTTTCGCCGCCCGAAAAGGGTTCTACCGGACACAGGGCTAGTTCACCGCGAAAGCCAAATCCCCCTAAAAAATCGCGTAATTGCTGATCGGTGGCTTCGGAATCGAGTGCCTGGAGATGCTGTAACGCGGATCGTTCTAAGCGCAAATAGTCGAGTTGATGTTGAGCGAAGTACCCAATTACCAGGCCCTGACCGAGTTTGCGTTGACCCGCTAAGGGAGGGAGTTGCCCCGCTAAGTGCTTGATGAGTGTTGATTTGCCGGCCCCGTTCGCGCCTAACAACCCCAGACGGGTGCCCGGCTCGATGCTGAGGTTGAGTTCGCGGAGGAGGGGCTGTTCGCCATAACCAATGTTGACTTTATTGAGTTGAATCAACGGGTTAGGGAGCTGTTTTGGAGGTCTAAATCGAATGTCGAAGGTCGTTTCGTTGTAAACCACCGTCGCGACTTGCAGCCGATTCAGCGCCTTTAAGCGACTTTGCGCCTGTTTCGCCTTAGTGGCCTGCGCTCGAAATCGTTCGACAAACGCCATTAAATGCGCAGCTTCTCGTTGCGTTTTGGCGTTGGCCGCTTGTTCTTGGGCGAGGCGGGCGGCCCGTTGTTGCTCAAAATCGCTGTATCCCCCCAGATAGACCGTCAACTTGCCCTGTTCCAGATGCACGATGTGATCGACGACTCCATCTAAAAAGGCGCGGTCGTGGGAGATGAGCAACAGCGTATTGCGGTCGCGTTTGAGCCAGTCTTCAAGCCACAAAACTGTATCTAAATCAAGATGGTTCGTCGGTTCGTCGAGTAACAGCAGATCGGCCCGTGCCAACAGGGCGCGTGCCAAATTTAGCCGCATCCGCCAGCCCCCCGAGAAAGCGGAAACGGGTTGGTCGAGTTGGGGCATCGTGAAGCCCAATCCCATCAACAACGCCTCGGCACGGGATCGCGCACTGTAACCGTCGATGAGATCGAGTTCGTGATGGAGCTGGGCGATGGCGTGACCGTCGTGCTGCGCTTCCGCCACTTGTAACCCCGCTTCGAGACGTCGTAGCTCTGTGTCGCCGTCGAGGGCGTAATCGCGGGCGGTTTGGGGCGAGGCTGGGGTTTCTTGCGCAACATGAGCAATGCGCCACGCCGTCGGGCAACCTAAATTGCCTTGATCGACCGACAATTCCCCGCGCAATAACGCAAATAAACTGGATTTCCCCGCGCCATTCGCCCCGACAAGACCTACTTTCCATCCTGGATGTACCGTCATGGAAGCGCCGTTGAGGAGCGGTTTTCCCCCACGACTTAGGGAGACTTCCGTCAAATTCAGCATACAAACTCGCTCATGGTCATTGTGAAAAAGGGGTTACCACCGAGGGGCGGTGTGGGGTAAACGGCCATGTCGCACCCGATATTGCCGCCGAAATTTATTCCGCAGTAACGCACCTGGGTCATCAGGAACGCGCCGTAACATGGCTTCTAATCGCTGTTGTTGTTCGCGTTGCTGGGTGAGCTGCGCTAAATCGCTATCGGCGGTCGTCTCCAACGGCGTTTCTTCGGCGGATTCGGCGCGATCAGTCGTCTCGATGGGGGCCGAGGTCTCCGCCGCTTGTTCGGGATCGGCGGGATTAGGGGGAGTAGGGGACGACTCATCGGCGTCGCTTAACGGTTGCGGCTGGGTTTCGGGGGTAAAGGGCAGATCTGCATCGAATGGGGACTGCATCGAGTTTGACGAACTCTGTTGCCCAAACTGATCGCCAGGTTGTTCGGTTGGGGTGGGGGTGCCCGAAGGATCGCCGCTTTGTTGATCGCCTGAGTCGTTAGATTCGTTCGGCTCAGGCGGGGATTGGCGTTCAAGGGCCGCTTCCACTTGAGCGCGATTGTGAGCGGCTTCGGGAAAATCGGGCTGTAGGGCTAAGGCGCGGTTGTAGGCATCGAGGGCGTCTTTTAGCTGACCCAACTGGGCTAACGCATTGCCCTGATTGTAGGCCCCGGCGGGGGAATCGACTTGGGCAAACGCTGCGGCGGCCTGTTGAAATTGACCTTGGCGATACAGCGCAACACCCCGTTGCCACGGATGGGGACTTAAGCTTGCTGCTTGGGCATATTCACCGGCATCGAGGGCACGGGCGGCCTGTTGATCGGGGCGTTGTAAAAAGCTGGCCCACGAAAAATCCACTGGCCAAGGCAGCCATTGGGCATGAACGGGGACGTTAAAAGCGAAACACATCCCCACCAAGAGGGCACGATATTGCACGGCAGAGAGGGACATAGGCGGGTCGGTCGAGGGTGGCGAGATTGGTAAAAATTGCATAACAGGCCATAGTTTGCCCAATTTTCGTCGTTTCCCAATGAATTCTTGAGATTTTTTATGGCTTTCACACCTTCTCAACGCGGGGCGATTCCCCCTTTTCTCGTCATGGAACTGCTCGATCAAGCTAATGCACGGGCTCGTCGGGGATTACCGGTTTACCACTTAGAAATTGGGCAACCCAGTACGCCCGCCCCGCAAAAGGTGTTGGCGGCGGCACAACGGCTGCTTCACGAGGACGTTTTGGGGTACACCGGCGCGTTGGGGGTCGAAGCGTTACGGGTGCGGATTGCGGAGGATTACCGCCAGCGTTACGGATGCGTTCTCGATGCGGAACGGGTGGTAGTGACGGCGGGGAGCTTGGGGGCGTTTCAATTGACTTTAATGGCGTGTTTTGAGCGTGGGGATCGTGTAGCGCTGTGTCGGCCTAGTTACCCCTCCTATCGACATCTCTTGCGGCTTTTAGATTTGGAACCCGTTTTCTTAGACCTCCCCCACGATATTGCGCTGAATTGGGACTGCATAGCGACGGCTTTAGGTTCGACGAAGCTTCACGGCCTGTTGCTGGCAAATCCGGACAATCCGACGGGGCGGATGTTGACCCCTGAGCAATTGCGCGAGATAGCGGAGCAATGCCATGAGCGGGGGATCCGTTTGATTGTGGATGAAATTTATCACGGCCTAATTTACGACATCCCCGATACCCCGGTATGGGCGTTGAGTCCGAGTGCGATTAGCGTGAACAGCTTTTCCAAATATTACTCGATGACTGGCTGGCGATTGGGCTGGATGGTCGTTCCCCAAAATCTGCTCAAGAGCGTGGCGTGTTTGGCGCAGAATCTATTCATCTGCCCGAATACGCTGGCACAGAAGGCGGCGGTCTATGCGTTTGACTGTCGCGACGAACTCGATGGTCATGTGCGACGGTATCGGGCCAATCGAGATCGGTTGCGGGAAAAACTGCCCGAGCTGGGATTTACATCCTTGGCGCGGGGAGACGGGGCATTCTATTTGTACGCTTCCGTGACGGCCCTGACATCAGATAGTCGTGCGTTTTGTCAGGCGTTATTGGAAACCACCGGGGTCGCGATCACGCCCGGGTGGGATTTTGACGATCAACGGGGGGGAGAATTTGTGCGACTGAGTTACGCGGGGGAAACTCAGGACATCGACGCTGCCATTGAGGCCCTGAAAACCTTTTTTCACCCGAGATAGTAAGGAAATTTAGGGGTTTTCGGGGGTTGGAGCAAGATTGCGAGGTAAAGGAGGGCGTTCCTTACGCCACAACACTTCAGTGCCACCGGCATCGCGGGCGAGGATGCGTCCAAAAACGAAGAGTAAATCCGATAATCGGTTGAGATACTGACGCAAAGGCGCGTTGAGGGATTCTTGACGATGGAGCGCGATGATGGAGCGTTCTGCTCGCCGACAGATCGCTCGGGCCAAATGACAATGTGCTGCTGCTGCACCCCCGCCGGGTAGGATAAAGTCTTGTAAGGGAGGTAAGGAATCGTTGTACAAATCCAGTTGTTGCTCCAAGACGGTGACATCATCAGCTTGAATGAGTTGATAATTCGGTAAGCAAAGTTCGCCGCCTAAATCGAAGAGTTTGTGCTGAACCTCGACGAGACATTGGGCGATTTCCGGGCGCAACGCTTGGCTGAGGACGACTCCAAGCGCGCTATTGAGTTCGTCCACATCGCCCATCGCTGCCACACGCAAGCTGTCTTTAGGCACCCGTTCGCCTTCTCCTAAACCGGTCATTCCTTCGTCGCCGGTGCGGGTGTAAATTTTAGAAAGTCGATGACCCATGAGTCCCCCAAAAAATAAGTAAAAACAATAAATTAGCCCATCAAAACGACATCGTATTGCTCTTGGGTGTAGAGCACTTCGGCTTGCAGCTTCAACGAGACGCCCGTAAAGGCTTCGAGTTCGGCCACGCTATCGGATTCCTCGTCGAGCATGAGATCAATCACCGCTTGGGAAGCTAGCACGAGGAATTGTTTCGCACGGTACTGGCGGGATTCGCGGATAATTTCGCGAAAAATCTCATAACACACGGTTTCGGCGGTTTTCACGGTCCCTCGGCCTTCACATAGGGGACAGGGTTCGCAAAGCACTTGGGCAAGACTTTCGCGAGTGCGTTTGCGGGTCATTTCGACCAACCCTAGAGGAGAAATCGGCGTGATCTGGGTTTTCGCACGATCCTTTTCGAGATGGCGTTCAAAGGCTTTGAGCACTTGAATTTTGTGTTCTTCGTTCGTCATGTCGATGAAATCCAGAATGATAATGCCTCCCAAATTGCGCAATCGAAGTTGTCGGGCGATGGCGGCGGCGGCTTCGAGATTGGTCTTAAAGATGGTCTCTTCCAGATTCCGATGCCCTACATAGGCGCCGGTATTGACGTCGATTGTGGTCATCGCTTCGGTTTGATCGACGACGAGATAACCCCCTGATTTTAGTTGCACTTTTTTATTTAAGGCTTTTTGGATTTCGTCCTCGATGTTGTAGAGATCGAAGATGGGGCGTTCGCCGGGATAATGTTCGATGTGACTGACCATGTGAGGGATAAAGTCGCGGGCGAACTGGAGGGCTTTTTCGATGGTTTCGCGGGAGTCGATGCGCACTTTTTCCACGGTGTCGCCCAAAAAATCGCGTAAAATTCGCAATACAAGGGGTAAATCTTCGTAGATGAGTTCGCCGCTACGGGACTGCGTGGCGCGTTCGCTAATGGCTTGCCAAACACGCTGTAGAAACTGCATATCGGCTCGGAGCGCTTCTGAACTGACCCCTTCGGCAGCGGTACGGACAATGTACCCGCCCCCGAATTCGGCTCGGAAGGAGTTAACGATTTCCTTCAGCCGTTGACGTTCGGTTTCGTCGTCGATTTTGACGGAAACCCCCATGGATTGGGTATTTGCTAACAAAACGAGGTAGCGCGAGGGAATGGTGATGTGGGCGGTGAGGCGAGACCCCTTCGTGCCAATAGCATCCTTGACGACCTGCACGACGAGTGACTGACCGGGGTAGAGTAAATCTCCGATAATGCCTTTATCGTTGAGAGCAATTTCACCTTGTAAATCAGAGACATGGAGGAAAGCAGCTCGTTCTAATCCCAGATCGACAAAAGCGGCTTCCATTCCCGGCAAGATGCGGATTACTTGGCCACAATAAATGTTGCCGACGAGACCACGTCGTCCAGCCCGTTCGATGAACACTTCTTGCAGCACTCCATTCTCGACAATGGCCACGCGGGTTTCTCGCGGTGTGACATTGGCTAAAATTTCTTGTGTCATCCCTAAATTCATCCTTCGCTCAGATTTGGCGAACTATCTTTGGCACAAACGCCACAAAGCGTTGTTTTTGAGACAATGCGTTGCTTTTTTACTTTTTTCATCGATTAAATAGAGTGCAGGAGAAAATCATGAAAATGCCGCCGAAATCGAAAGCGATCTGGTTGGAATTTGCTCGTTCTCTCGTTTTCTTAGGGATGTTAATTGTCGCACTGATGGCGGTGATGTCCGTACCACCGTATTAAATCTACCGTGCGATGTTATAGACTTTTTTGATTTAACGATGTCAGCTTTAACCGTCAGAAGCGGCTTAAAACAGTGTGTGGAAAGAAAACAACATGATTGTGCTACTTCAACGGGTGCAAACCGCCAAAGTCGAGGTTGAAAAAGAAATTATTGGGGAAATCGCCCAGGGACTGCTCGCGTTTGTAGGATTTGAAGACAGCGACCATCCTGGAATTATCGATAAAATGCTCGATAAAGTGCTGCATTACCGTATTTTTGCCGACGCGGATGGCCGCATGAATTGGAATGTGCAGCAGATAGGCGGGGGCGTGTTGTTAGTGCCGCAATTTACCTTGGCAGCAGATACGCAAAGAGGTTTGCGACCGAGCTTTTCATCAGCGGCTAAACCCGCAATTGCCAAAATGTTGTTTGAGGTGACGGTGGAAGCGATGCAACAGCGTTACGCACAGGTTGCGGTTGGCCAGTTTGGGGCAGACATGCAGGTGCATCTCATCAACGACGGCCCCGTAACATTTTGGTTACAGGTGCGCGGCTGAAACGCTGAAGACACTCCAAAATTAGTTTTCAAGGAGCGGCTGCGGGTTAAACCCTTCCGCAACAACCGCCCGCCTCGAATTTTCCAGGCTTAAGAATCCTTTTCGCCCTTGACCAAATTCTCAAAAAACCGTTGAACGCTTGACAACCAATTTGTCGATTGTGGTGCATGTTTTGCCCCACCGGCGGTCATGGCTTCTGCAAACTTCTGCAATAAGTCGCGTTGTTCCTTCGTCAGATTCACGGGAGTTTCCACGATCACGCGGCACAGCAGGTCGCCCACCGTTCCTCCACGAACCGGTTTAACCCCTTTGTTTTTCAAACGAAAAAGTTTGCCTGTCTGCGTTTCGGGCGGAATCGTCAACCGCACCCGTCCGTCTAGTGTGGGGACTTCCAATTCACCCCCCAACGCAGCGGTCGGAAAGCTAATCGGAACTTCGCAATAGAGATGGTTTTCCTCGCGTTTGAAAATGGGATGTTCTTTAACGCGAATCTGAACGTACAAATCCCCCGATGGCATCCCATATTCCCCTGCTTCTCCTTCGCCACTCAAACGAATGCGATCCCCGGTATCGACCCCCGGCGGAACTTTTACAGATAGCGTTCGAGATTCTTCCACGCGCCCCGTGCCGCGACAGGTGGTGCAGGGGTCGGGAATGATGGTGCCGCGCCCTTGACAGGTTGGGCAGGTCTGTTGGATCGAGAAAAATCCCTGTTGAAGCCGCACTTGGCCAACGCCGTGACAGGTCGGACAGGTGACGGGTTTGGTGCCAGGGCGAGCACCGGTTCCTTGGCAGGTTTTACAGGTCACGAAGCTCGGGACGCGGATTTTAGCGTTTGTCCCAAACACCGCTTCTTCCAACGATAGCTCCAATGTATAACGCAAATCGGCGCCACGACCGGCATTGCGACCGCCGCGCTGACCAAAAATGTCGCCGAAGATATCGTTAAAGATGTCGCCAAACCCCTGAGCTGCCCCTTGGCCGGCGTTCCCAGGACCCGCCCCCATCCCTCCCTCAAAGGCAGCGTGACCGAATTGATCGTAGGCAGCGCGTTTGCGGGGTTCTGAAAGCAATTCGTAGGCTTCTTTTGCCTCCTTAAAACGCTCCTCCGCTACGGCATCGCCCGGGTTGCGATCGGGATGATACTTCTGAGCCATCCGCCGATAGGCTTTTTTCAATTCTGCCTCGTCTGCATTGCGCTCCAGACCGAGGATTTCGTAGTAGTCGCGTTTCATAGATTTGCTCGAATTAACCTAATTTGTGCTTAAACGCCGCAATTTATCGCTGTTCTACTTTTCCTTCACCTCTTCAAACTCCGCATCGACCACGCCATCATCGGCGGGCTTTTTGCGCAGATCAGGCCCACCACTGGGATTTGAGGCCGTTTCTTCACCACCTTGGGCGTACAGCCGCTCGGCGAGTTTGCCGTACAGTTCGCTAAGGGCTTGACTTTTCGCTGAAATCGTTTCTTTGCGGTCGGTTTTCACTGCATCGCGCAGATCCGATAGCGCCGCTTCGATTTTAGCCCGCTCCGCCGCATCGACTTTATCGCCGAGTTCTTTAAGCGACTTTTCCGTGCCGTTCAGAAGGTTTTCGGCTTGGTTGCGCGTTTCGACTAACTCGCGGAACTTACGATCTTCTTCGGCGTGCGCTTCGGCATCGCGAACCATCCGCTGAACTTCTTCATCCGAAAGTCCAGAACTCGCTTTGATGACAATAGACTGCTTTTTACCCGTCGCTTTGTCCCGTGCTTCCACGTTGAGAATGCCGTTAGCGTCGATGTTAAAGGTCACTTCAATTTGCGGAACACCACGAGGGGCGGGCGGAATATCGGTTAAATCGAACTTCCCAAGCGACTTGTTATCCGCTGCACGATCACGTTCGCCTTGCAGAACATGGACGGTCACGGCGGTTTGATTGTCGTCGGCGGTCGAGAAAGTTTGGTTCGCTTTAGTTGGAATTGTGGTGTTCTTTTCGATGAGTTTGGTCATCACGCCACCGAGCGTCTCAATCCCTAAGCTCAACGGCGTCACGTCCAACAACAACACATCTTTTACATTGCCCCCTAAAACGCCCCCTTGAATCGCAGCCCCTACCGCGACCGCTTCATCAGGATTGACGTCTTTACGCGGATCACGGCCAAAAAAGTTCTTAACCGCCTCTTGAACCTTCGGCATCCGAGTCTGGCCACCGACCAGAATCACATCGTCGATGTCGATGACTTTGACGCCCGCATCTTTGAGGGCCATTCGGCAGGGTACCAAGGTGCGTTCGATGAGTTCTTCAACCAGCGATTCCAGTTTCGCCCGCGTCAACTTGTAATTCAGATGCTTCGCACCAGTGCTATCCGCAGTGATGTAGGGCAGGTTAATTTCGGTTTGTTGACTCGAAGACAGCTCAATTTTGGCCTTCTCAGCCGCTTCTTTCAGACGTTGTAAGGCCAGCGGGTCACGGCGCAGGTCAATGCCCTGATCTTTCTCAAACTGGTTGACCAGATAGTCGATAATGCGCATATCGAAGTCTTCACCGCCCAGGAAGGTGTCGCCATTCGTGGAGAGCACTTCAAACTGCTTCTCACCATCGACTTCTGCAATTTCGATAATTGAAATATCGAAAGTCCCGCCCCCCAAGTCATACACCGCAATTTTCCGATCCCCTATTTGCTTATCCATGCCAAACGCCAGGGCCGCCGCTGTCGGTTCGTTGATGATGCGCTTGACTTCTAGACCGGCGATTTTCCCCGCATCTTTCGTCGCTTGGCGCTGTGAATCGTTGAAGTAAGCGGGCACGGTAATGACAGCTTCAGTCACCGTTTCGCCGAGATAGTCTTCCGCCGTTTTCTTCATCTTCATTAACACGCGAGCCGAAATCTCGGGCGGGGCCATTTTCTTGCCCTTCACCTCAATCCACGCATCGCCATTGTCATTGCGCACGATTTTGTACGGGACAATTTCGATGTCTTTTTTCACAGCCTCATCTTCAAAACGACGGCCAATTAATCGCTTAACAGCGTGTAGTGTGTTGCTGGGGTTAGTGACGGCCTGACGCTTTGCCGATTGTCCGACCAGCACTTCATCACTTTCCGTAAACGCGATAATCGACGGCGTTGTGCGGTCGCCTTCGCTATTTTCGATGACTTTGGGTTTGCCCCCTTCCATCACCGCAACGCAGGAATTAGTTGTACCTAAATCAATACCGATAATTTTGCTCATGCCCGAAATCCTCGTGTAAATGGGGCGAATAACCCGCCGTCAGATGGAGTGTGTGACGCTAATTTCAAGGGGTTAACTCGACGGGGCTCAGGCAATCGGCGCGGTCGCCACGATGACGAGCGCGGGGCGTAGCAGACGGTC
>CAZTIH010000090.1:8901-10643 GCA_964613675.1 uncultured Candidatus Competibacteraceae bacterium | reverse complement strand
CGCCCCGTCGTGCGGCATAGTGGGACAGTCCACTTTGCTTAAACCCCTCCCACCGTGCGTAACCCGCTTGACTCCCACCGGGGCTGTGCGAGACAGGCCCGATGTCGTGAGCGATGTCACAGCGCGCACACAACGCGGCAAGATCGGCCGTCGCGAGGTCGATGGGATCAAAGCCGACGTCGCCTGTAAACGGGGGAACGGTCAACGGGTTCTCGGGCCAAGGTTGGGCGAGTCGCTGCGCAAATTCGGCTTGGGTGAGTTCGCGAAACCGAAAGGCGCGGTCGGTGAACCGCTTCAGGTGCTGCATGGGCACGATACAGGCGCAATCCACTGCAATGACGGGACTCTTGACGGCCTTCACCAGGGCGGGCGTCCAGGTTGTCGAGAACGGCGGGACGGGATAGTCCTCCACCACAATTGCCGCCGCCCGACGCGCCAACGATTTAAGGGGAGTGGGTTCACGGGGCCGTTCGCCGAGATAAAACACATGCCGCACCCCCTGACGAGCCAGTTCGGCGGCCAAATCGCGGGCACCTTCCAAAATAAAGCGGTGATGACGATCCGAATTAAAGCGGTGATTGCCGCCCAATCCTTGGTAAACCAATAGGGGTTGATTGAGCTGGTGTGCCAGATGGCGTGCCACCTCAAGGGCGGGCTGTTCGTGGCCGCGCAACGCATGATGGGTCCAATACAAAACAAACTCGCCGTCTTGAGGCGCTAGGGCGTTGAGGGGACGAATGCGGTCGGCAAGGTGAGCGGGGAAGTCGAACATAATCAAGAGGCTCTGTTGAATCGAGTTCGCAGACCATAAATAATTGAAATAGTTAGCAATTCACGCTCATTTCACACGGAATTTCCTATGCAAAATCTCTCCGATCTCCGCGAAACCTACGAAGCTGGAAGACTCGACCGCGCCATGCTCCACGACGACCCGCTCATCCAATTCGATAGTTGGTTAGAGGAAGCACTCAAAATGACGGATCGCGAACCCAACGCCATGACCCTTGCCACGGTCGATGAGCAAGGGATGCCCGATGCCCGAACCGTTTTACTCAAGGGCCGAAGTGGTCATGGATTGGTATTTTATAGCAACTATCTTAGTGCCAAGGGACAACAATTGCAGGTCCGCCCCAATGCGGCGCTGTTATTTTGGTGGCCCAAGCTCGAACGTCAGGTGCGCTTTCGGGGATCGGTGACGCGCCAATCGCGGGCGGCATCGGAGGCATATTTTCAATGTCGGCCGCGAGATAGCCAATTAGGGGCACTGGTGTCTCGTCAAAGCGAGGTTGTCGCCAATCGTCGGGAACTCGAAGAGCGGTTTGCCGAACTGGCCGAGGTGTACGCGGACAAGGCCATCCCCTTACCCGAGCAGTGGGGGGGCTACATTTTGACGCCCGTGGAAGTGGAGTTTTGGCAGGGGCGACCGGGACGGTTGCACGATCGGTTTCGGTATCGACAACAGGCCGATCAGTGGATTGTGGAGCGGTTAGAACCCTAGCGCGGCTTGGAACCTTGGGGCGTTTCGTATTCAATAGAGACGGTTACCATGAGGTCTTAACGGGGTCTTGTGGGATGCCGCATCGCGGTTTTTATTCATAATACGAGGGCTTTTTATGCACATATTTCGTGTTTCCGCTGCCTATGCGCTGAGCGCCACGCTCTTTCCCTTCACGCTCTCCGCACAACCCGCCCTCGATTCTTTGGAAGCCGCCCGACTACGCGCAGCCATCGAGCCGGTCATT
>CAZTIH010000090.1:3268-8891 GCA_964613675.1 uncultured Candidatus Competibacteraceae bacterium | reverse complement strand
ATCACTCGGTCGATGAGCAGTTTGTCGGCAAAGTGCAATTAGATTACGACCGCGAGTTTCCCATCGTCATGGAAAATGGCGAATTCGTCGCTAAGATCCCGCGAGACCGTGCCATCGTGGACAATTTCGCGTTTGAATCGGGTCCCACCGTCATTCGTTCCCCGGTTCAAGCGGGGGAAGTCATCCCGATGCAATGGCATGTAGCGGGCCCTTGGACGATTTTTGAAGATGAGGTGCCCATCGCCACCTTAAACCTCGACACGGCTCAATTTGACCTCGCGTGGGACCCCACTGCCCAAAATTTTGCCCAATTCGCGGTCAATTTCACGGGGCTGGCGTTGGCGGTTCCGAACGTGGAGGAATTTGGGCACGCAAATTTGTCGCAGTTGAATTTTTCTTACGATGTGACGGTCGCGCCCGATCAAACTTGGCAGATAACGAATGGCTTTTTATTAGAGGGGCTGTCGATTTCGGCGGGGGGCGTTGAAACTTCGCTCAATCGCATCATCGGCAACATCAATTCACAAGGTCGGCAATACGATCAATTCAAAACGCTGTACAAGCAATTTGAAGCGGCGGTTAAACCCAACGAATTACTTGATGAAGACGACGAAATCGAATCGACGGAAGACCTGTCAGCAGAACAAGTTGTGGCCGCTTTCGCGGTTCTCAACGCGATTTTCGCTCAACTCGACAGCTCACGCTATGAGATTGAGGTTGATCAGCTCACGGTTACGCAAGAGGACGCCTTGCTATTTTCTATGGGAACACTGACGAAGACAGCGACACTGGAAATAGCCAACGCGCTCGCCAGCTTTGGGTTCGGCTTTGGCATTACGGGACTTGCCTTTGCAGATGACTTGCCCATCGAGTCCCCGGGACTGTTGCCCAACGAATTGAAATTCAACTTGGGGCTAACTGGATTGCCAATAAGTTTACTGGACGGGGTTGGAGAATTGGCCTCAGCCGCGGAAACCATGGGAGAAGAAATGATCGGGATGTTAGCCATGATGACGCTTTTGCCGCCGTTGCTCGAAAATGGTTCGAGTTTTGTGCTGCGCGATACCGGCATTGGGTTTCCCGAAGGACGCTTTGATTTAGACGGATTTGTAACCGCCGAACCCCAATCTCCTTTCCAGGTGGTGGCGCAACTCAATGTCAGAGCGACCAATTTAGATCGACTGGTTAACTTGAGTGGCATGAGTGGGGATCCTGACTTAGCCCGTGGTTTGGTGATGTTGCGTCTGTTTGCCAACACCACGATGGAAGAAGGCCAAACCGTCGATTACTACCGATTTGAACTCGGCGCCGATGGCAAAATGCTACTCAACGGCAAAGATATGTCCCCTTTAATTTCAAGAGAATAATTTGTGAATAATCAAAGACTCGCCTCGATTTATTTCTAAAAAGGGTATCACTAAATCAAATAATTATCCTTTTTCTTAGACTTAAAAGCTTGACAAAGGGCGGCATTTATCGCCCTTTATTTTTTCCGTTAATTTTCTGCCTGTGTGCGTCCAAGCCTGTGAAACTCCAACAACTGCGTTATCTCATTGCGATTGTGCGCAACAATCTCAACATTTCGGCGGCGGCGGAAACGCTGTTCACCTCGCAACCTGGCATTAGCAAACAGATTCGCTTGCTCGAAGACGAATTAGGGGTGGAACTCTTTCGGCGCAATGGCAAACATCTCACTGCCGTCACGCCGGCGGGGGGACGCATTTTGGAATATGCCGAACGAATTTTGCAGGAAGTCAAAAATATCCAAGCGGTGGCGGCCGAGTTTCGGGACGAACGCCGAGGCAGTCTGTCCATAGCCACCACCCATACTCAGGCGCGTTACGCATTACCGCCGGTGATTCAACGGTTTCGGCAGCGTTACCCGCAAGTGATCTTGCATCTCCACCAGGGAAGCCCTACGCAGATTGCCGAACTGGCGGCGAATGGCGCGGTGGATTTTGCGATTGCTACGGAAGCCATTGAACTATTTGATGATTTAGTAATGATGCCTTGTTACCGTTGGAATCGCTGTGTACTGATGCCGTGCGACCATCCGTTGGCCCAAGAAAGACCGTTGACACTCGTGTCTTTGGCTGCCCAACCCTTGGTGACCTATGTATTTGGTTTTACGGGGCGTTCTCAGCTCGACGAAGCTTTTAGCGAATCGGGATTACATCCTCAAGTTGTGTTTACGGCGACGGACGCGGATGTCATTAAAACGTATGTTCGTTTGGGGATTGGGATCGGCATTGTGGCGCATATGGCCTACGATCCGCAGATCGACCGTGATCTTTGTGCAGTCAATGCCGAGCATCTATTTCCGGCCAGCGTCACCAAGATTGGTTTTCGCAAGGGAACGGTATTACGCGGGTACATGTATGATTTTATTGAGACCTTTGCCCCCCATCTGACTCGTGAAGTCGTCGAGAAGGCGCAAATCGCTGATGCAGAACAGCGGGCGTTATTGTTTAGTCATCTCTCGTTGCCCACTTGCTAATTCTGCGTAGTGGATGCCGTGGCGGCAGAATTTCAACCGATGCGGTGATTTTCAGCGCCTCGGTTTAGTCGGGCAAAATCCCTTTAATTGGGGGGATGTGACGGGATTTTGGTCGGTACATTCACTGGTGACGGATGCGATGAAACGCTATCTTCTCCCGTTTAATTTGCACCGATGAGTTTTTTCATGACTTCTCCCTTCACCGATTTACAAGCTGCTATCGAGCACGCCTTTGAGCAACGCGCCGATTTTTCCCCGACGCATCATCCCGCGATGGTAGCGGAAGCGGTCAACGAAGCCCTTGCACTTCTCGATAGCGGTCAAGTGAGCGTTGCCCAAAAGATTCATGAAGAATGGCATGTCAATCAGTGGTTAAAGAAAGCGGTCTTGCTGTCCTTTCGCCTCAACGACAACCGATTATTTGACGACGACGTTCAACGTTATTTCGACAAAGTGCCCCCTAAATTTGGAGATTGGTCGCTGCAACAGTTTGTGGAAAGCGGGTTGCGGGCGGTGCCGGGCGCTGTGGTACGACGGGGCAGCTTTATCGACAAAGGGGTCGTTTTAATGCCGAGTTTTGTCAATATTGGGGCGTATGTGGGGGCGGGAACCATGGTAGATACTTGGGCGACGGTGGGTTCCTGTGCCTACATCGGGGCGCGGGTACACCTATCGGGTGGGGTAGGGATAGGCGGTGTCCTCGAACCGCTCCAGGCGAATCCCACCATCATTGAAGACGATTGTTTTATTGGGGCGCGTTCGGAGGTGGTAGAGGGGGTAATTGTGGAGACGGGATCGGTGTTGAGTATGGGCGTGTACTTGGGACAAAGTACGAAGATTTTCAATCGCTTAACGGGAGAAGTGACCTATGGACGGGTACCAAAGGGGTCGGTGGTGGTGCCAGGGAGTCTCCCCGCAGCGGACGGGAGTCATAGTTTGTATTGCGCCGTCATTATCAAGCAGGTGGACGCGCAAACCCGTCAAAAGACCAGTCTTAACGAATTACTACGTCCTTAAAATGTAGAGAAGGTCGTCCAATAAAAAGCGCCGGACAGTGCCCTGCCCGGCAAACCCCCAAGTTTTTACAGCCGCAAAAAAACAGATAACTATTTTAGGGGTGAGCTTGGCACTTCGGTTTTAAGGGGATTTGTCCGACTTACACAGGCACGAGAAGCATGTGTTTGGCGCGTGACTGCATTTGGAGTGCAGCCAGTTACCTCGGCAATCCCGCTATCATAGGAAATGAAATTTCCATTAGACCGGAGACTTTGCGTCACCACCTTTCGGTGATTTTGCCCTTAGCGCACGATTGAGTGCGTAACGATTCAGTGTTTTTAACATGGTCATTTTTCACATGCAACCCGTAAAACCTATTTTTGGGTGGCCGTCACTTGTAATCTGTGAGAAATTCAACAAATACCTTAATTGAAAAAGCACTTCACCTAAAAAGTACTCCCTTATTTCTGCATCACAACGCCCTATGAATCCGCCCCAAATCCTCCATCAATGTCTTGAAGCCCTCGACATCCCCGCATTGCTCCTAAACACAAAGGGGTTCGTGTGTGCTCAAAACGCTTTGGCAACGGCGTTGTTGACCGCAGCCGAATTGACCCAAAATCGGCCGTGGTGCGTGGTCACCCCCTATGCCACTTCCCAGTGGGGACAGGATCGCGACGGCAACCTTATTTATTGGCGGATTAAACCCCTGAGTGACGGTTATTTTATCGCTTTGGGACAGCCCCATCAGAGCCTCCGTCTTCACAACCTTCACGCCCATTTGCTCAGTACATTTAGTCATGATTTCAATAACTTAGCGACTATTTTGACCGGCAACCTGCGTTTGTTAGAAAACGATCCCCGTTTGGATGAAGAAACCCGAGACATCCTAAACGATAGCCTCGGCGCCGCCCGTGATCTCTTGGGGTTAGTTCAGCGCTACAACGGTTGTTTGCGAGATGACCGACGCGCTGCCGTCGAAGTCAATCTACTAAAATGGTGGCAGGAGGTGGGGCCGTGGTGGGTGCAAATTGCCGGCGGTCCCCATGCGTTAGTGCTCAGTCACGGACCCAATGCGCAGAGTATCCACATCAAAACGACCACTCTTAGCCAATGGTTTCTGGAAGTTCTCTATCAAGCACAGTCCCGTCAAGCGTCTCCCCCATTGCGCATGTGTTTAGGGCCTGCGCCCAGCGGAGAACTGAGTCTCACCGTCGAACCGCTTATGCTAGAACCACAAGATCTCATTTTGTTTCAACATCTTATGAAACCTTGGGGGGGAACTGCCATTCGTCATGGGGAAGGGGTAAGTTTATTGTTCACCCATACGCCCACTCAGGAAGTTCAGCCCAAAGCGCCTCCCGCCAAGGATAAACGCGGTAATAAGCCTATGGTGCTGGTCGTGGAGGATGAAGGTAATGTGCGACGGTTACTGGTGAGGAGTGTGCGTCATCTGGGGTATGCGACCCTTGAAGCCGCAGACGCCCAAACCGCTCAGGACATCGTGCGTTCCATGATGCCGGATATAGTGTTGAGTGATGTGCGAATGCCCGGGGCCTTAGATGGTCGAGGGTTAGCGGTGTGGTTACGGCAGCATCATCCGCATATCCCGATAGTGTTGGCGACGGGTTATAGCTCCGAGCTTGAACTTGAACCGTTCACCGTCTTGCACAAACCGTTTTCCTTGGAGGCCCTCGCCAATGCGTTGATTGACATCGTCCCCACCCTGAAAGACGGGGATTCCGGCACTGTCTAAGCGATCTTTTCGGAATTTGCAAAAACCGTTTGGAGGGTTCCTGTTGCTGGCGGCACAACTTCACCGTTCACTTCACAGGCTAATCGGGCGTGTCCCGCCCCTAACCCATTCAAGGCACCGATAAGATCGGCATTTTCCTTGAGTGAGTCCGCATTATTCAGTACAAGCAAAGTGCGCTTGCCTCTCACGATTCTCTCCCGACATATGGCCACATTCGGAACAGGTTCGACTTATGTTTCGTGGCGGCACTCCGCCTTCAACACGGTGATTTTCCCTCCGCGCTATTCAATAGGTTAAGTCACTAGGAACTTTTACCCGGGCTATTCAATAAGTTAAGTCACTAGGAACTTTTACCCGCGCTATTGAACACGCAA
>CAZTIH010000090.1:0-3168 GCA_964613675.1 uncultured Candidatus Competibacteraceae bacterium | reverse complement strand
GCTATTCAATAAGTTAAGTCACTAGGAACTTTTACCCGCGCTATTGAACACGCAACGCCGATGTCGGCAACACCGCTCTACGATCGCGAACATTCTGTCCCGGGATAATGATCAGATGCGGACGGCTTAAAATCGACTGCAACTGCTCTTCAGTCAGCGGAATCCCTTCTAAAGGGGCATCGCGGTCGACTTCCTGGGCCGCTGAACCATCGAACGGCAAGTTAATCGGGGCCGGGGGGTCGCGGTGGGCTTCCAAAATTCGGTTGCCTTCCACCACCTGGTACTCCCAGGCAAACGCTGTCGTTGCAAACAGGCCCGTTAAAATCATCAGTGAACGCATCACAATCTCCCGCAATAAAATAAATAGGGCAACTGAGGCTGCTTCGCCTCGGGGAAAAAACAGCCTTTATGGTGACGCACGATCAATCCTCGTGGCAATCAGACCCTACGATTTTTTTGCTCGGGGTAACTCTTTCCGTGATACCGCACGAATCCGTTTTATCGCCCTCTTCGGTGCCCTCGCCCGACGCACAGTCAGCAGGTCCCCCCTCTTCACACAATCCCAATTTTTGGGCCATCGGCGAAGTATTTTTTGCCTTCTTAATGCAAGGATTGACGGCATTTGGCGGCCCTATCGCCCATTTAGCTTACTTTCGCACCACCTTTGTCGAACACCGCAAGTGGCTGAGTGACGCCCATTACGCCGAACTAGTCGCGTTTTGCCAATTTCTACCGGGGCCCGCCAGTAGCCAAACCGGGATTGCCATTGGATTGCTTCGAGCGGGCATGGGGGGGGCGTTCGCGGCTTGGTTGGGGTTCACGCTCCCCTCTGCCCTGTTAATGGCCTTCGTCGCCTCATTGACCCCTTGGTTAATCGCTGAAGGGGGAAGCGATGGGTTATTGGGATTGAAAGCGGTTGCCGTCGCAGTAGTCGTCCAAGCCGTGTGGGGAATGGCGAAAACGCTTTGTCCCGATCGCAGCCGCCAAACTTTGGCCTTGCTCCTTGCTGCGCTGACTTGGTTTATCCCGGGGGTATTGGGCCAGTTCGCCGTATTGGGCATCGGCGCGGTCTTTGGGCTAGGGTTTCTCAAGCCGATTCCGAAAGTGTCCCAAATAATCCCCATTTCCTTACCTGTGTGGTTTTCTTTGCTTAACTTGGGCGTATTTTTCGGATTACTGGTCGGATTACCGCTTCTGAATCAAATCTTACAATCACCATTACTTTACCAGTTTGAATCATTTTTTAAGGCAGGATCCTTGGTTTTTGGGGGAGGTCATGTTGTATTACCACTCTTACAAACCTCATTTGTCACGCCCCAAGGGGTTTCAATGGAGACTTTTCTAGTGGGCTATGGCGCTGCCCAAGCGGTGCCAGGACCTTTATTCACGTTTTCATCGTACTTAGGAATGGCCATGACGGGAATCGTCGGTGCCTTTGTCGCGACTATCGGGATTTTTCTACCATCATTCTTACTCGTCTTCGGATTGCTGCCTTTTTGGGTGAAATTGGCTGAAAATGCGTTGATGAGTCGTGCAATGCAGGGAATTAATGCGGCCGTCGTTGGATTACTGCTCGGAGCATTATACGATCCTATTTGGCAATACGGCATTACTAGCAACCTCACGGCTGCCATCGCCTTACTTGCCTGGGGTGCTTTGGCATTATGGAAACTTCCTCCTTGGAGCGTCGTCCTCGGCAGCGCTGGGGTCGGTTATTTAAGTACCCTGCTCTGAAAGTGTCTATCATGAGAAAACTCACTTTTGGCGTATTTATTGGCATATTGTCGGTCATGGGCTTGACTTGGGGCGTTATTCGTCCCTTAACCGATTATTCCTTACCTCAACTCAAAAATCCCCCCCTAATCGTGGAAAATTGGGACGGTTTGCCTCATCTGGGCACCCCCCTTCCCGCTGAAGGTGCCTTACCTCGTCGTTTACAGGTGGAAAATTTCCACGAATCCCTAACGCGCTACCCCCTCGCAACCTTCGCCTTTCCCCAGGTGTTACCTACGCGCTGGGTGCTGTACACCGCCGCTCGCTTCCAACTCGACGGGCGGGCGTTCCTCGAAGCCGTTTACGAATTCCCCAATGGCCTCATCATCCAGCGCGCCGACAGCTTATTAGGGGTGATGGGCGAACTGCGCGGCCACCGATTTCGCGACCGTTTCCGCGAAATTAACCTCCCCTTTGACGCACAAGGCCATCGTCCGCTTCGCATGACCGTCAATCTCGTGTTTGAAGGTCGAGGTCTAATCGAGTTACAGCCCCTACAACTCTTTGAGGGGTGGCCGTCGGAAATCCGTCGGATCTGGTTCTCCGAGACCACGGCGCTGAGAATTTACCAAACCGTAGCGTTTACCTTAGCCGCGATGGGGGGCCTTCTGGCGGGGCTGCACTTGGGGGGGCCACGTTATCTTTGGGCCATGCGGGTCGTGTGTGCTGTGGGTTTTGGGGTGGGACTGGGACTGTTTGCGCTAGGGGGGGGCGGTGCGCTGTACAACCAACCCGTCACAATGTGGCAACCCTTTGCGCTGCTTGGATTCGCGGCGTGGACAAGCCTTGCTATGATTGCTCAATTTTTGCGTCGAAAAGCGGAAAATGAGCCGATTCAATGACCAAAATGCGCGACAAGCCCCGTCCTTCAAAGCGGTGAGGTTGTCAACGCAAGTCCTCGACGATGAAAAGCGCGGCGTTTCCTGGTTTTTAGATTGATTTTGGAGTCCTAACCGTATGCAGTATGTGAGCACCCGAGGCGCTATGCCCCCCGCGTCCTTTCTCGATATTTTACTTAGCGGTCTCGCCTCCGATGGCGGTTTATGTGTACCGACGGAATTGCCGACATTTTCCTTGTCTTCCTTACGAGGGTTGAATTATCGAGATTTGGCCTACGCCCTGTTAACCCCTTTTACCGATGATCTCAATTCGGCAGATTTGCGGCGAATCATCGACCTCACCTACACCGCCGCGAATTTTCAACGAGACGACATTACCCCCATTACTGTCCTGGATTCCCAGACCTATCTGTTGGAGCTGTCGAACGGTCCCACATTGGCGTTCAAAGACGTTGCCATGCAGCTTTTGGGACAGCTCTTTGAGTACGCCCTCGAACAACGTAACGGTTATCTCAATATTTTGGGGGCAACTTCGGGGGATACGGGATCGGCGGCC
>CAZTIH010000089.1:0-10647 GCA_964613675.1 uncultured Candidatus Competibacteraceae bacterium | reverse complement strand
CCTGAATGACGACATCGCAAACATCCTCCACCCATTCAAAGGCTTCTTGTAAGCGAGTTCGTTGGCTTTGGGTGGCGAGCTGAACGGTCCACGAGAGGTAACATTGTTCGGGGACTAAATCGACCAAGGGAGGGAGATGTTGCAAGTCGGCTTCAGCACGCATCGTGCCCAATCCCCGTAACTCACGCAAAATCGCGAGCGGATCGTTGCCCGTTTGCAGCATGTTGCGATGGGGCGAAAATTTAATGACCCAAGCACCGGGCAATTTGGGTTTGGGGTCGCTTTCAGCGACGGGGGGCGATGTCGGGGGCGGCGGCGGCGGTGAAGCGCTATCGGTTGACGGGGCGGGTTCGGCATCGGGCTTACGCGCCAGTTCGTCTTCCAATCGGCTTTGTACCGACACCACCGTGCTTGTATCCGCCTCTTGATTATTTTGAACAGCCTCTAAAAGCATCCGCAAACAGTCGCGACCTTCGAGGAGTAGGTCGGTACTTTCATGGGTTATGGGGCGTTGATGACTGCGAATTTCGTCGAGCAGGGTTTCCATGACATGGGCAAAGCTCGACAGTGTGGTAAACCCAAAGGTAGCGCTCCCTCCCTTGATCGAGTGTACCGCACGAAAGATCGTGTTAATGACCTCGGGATCGGGGTTGCCACTATCGAGGCTCAATAAACCCGTTTCAGCACTGTCGAGATTTTCAAAGCATTCTTCGAGGAAAACGGTACGAAATTCGTCTAGATCAAGATCGAGAGACATGGGCGCGGCTCCAGGAGGGTCATTGGCCAATGACTTTTTTGATTGTCAACAGCAATTTTTCGGGATTAAACGGTTTGACAATCCAGCCCGTCGCTCCGGCGGCACGACCTTGTGCTTTTTTTTCGGCACTCGATTCGGTGGTGAGGGTGAGGAGGGGCGTAAATTGGTAAGTCGGGAGCTGTCGTAGCTCGCGAATCAGTGTGATGCCATCCATTTTGGGCATGTTGACATCGGTGATGACGAGTTGAAATTGCTGACGCTTCGCAATATCAAGGGCTTCAACCCCGTCTTTTGCTTCAACGACTTCATATTTTGCGCTTCGCAGAGTTGCGGCCACCATCATGCGCATTGAGGGAGAGTCATCAACAGCCAGAATCTTAACCATGGCAATAGAACCTTATTCGATAGGTAAACGAGCGAAAACACAGGGCGCTATCGACGCTACAATAATGGGCTTTAGACAAACCTCAACCCGTTTTATAGTTGGAATGCGAACCCCCTGACATTCAACCTAACAAAATTGGAGATTTATCTTGAAAGTTTTAATCGTCGATGACAGCCAAGCCATGCGTTTAATGGTGAAAAAAGCGCTGAGACAGGCTGGGTTTACGGGTCACCAATATATCGAAGCCATTAACGGCAAAGATGCACTGACTAAGATCGATTTAGAAAAGCCCGATCTCGTACTATCCGACTGGAACATGCCGGAAATGACGGGGCTTGAGCTACTGACTACGTTGCGTTCGGAAAATAATCCGGTGATTTTTGGCTTTGTTACCACCGAATCGACGGGCGAAATGCGGGCAAAAGCACGTCAAGCTGGCTGCCAGTTTTTAATCACGAAACCCTTTACGGCAGAGTCGTTTCGGGTGCATTTAGAGTCCCTGTTAACTTAACTTTCTTCCCTCCACCTAATGGTCTGTCATCATGAAATATAAATTGCCTACCCCTCAAGAAGTGGAAGACATGCTCAATATGCTGTTTGATGACGTGGTTGTCGTATCGGGCACGGAGCCTTCGATTGACGGACTCGGTGCGAGCTATATCGACGCAGAAGGGCAAGTGGTCGCGCTGGGCTGGATGGATCTAACTTTTGGGGTATATAGCGCGGCGGCTTTGTCGATGATCCCCAAGTCAGGGGCCGATGATGCCATTCAGGACAAAAAGCTCTTTAGTCCTCTGCCTGAAAACCTGTATGAAGTGATGAATATTTGTTCGCGTTTGATGATGGACGAGTACACGCATCACCTCAAAATTGACAAAGTGTTTGGGCAACCCAAGTCCATTCCGACCGATGTTCGGGCAACAACCGCACAAATGGTGCAGAAAGCGGCGTTTAAGGTGACTATCCCGGGGTACGGCTCGGGAATGCTCGCCTTTGCAACGATGTAATTAGCTAAAGTTGAGGGAGTAGGGAGGGGTTTAGGGTGATACGGACTTTTGTGACCCCATCAGGGAGGCCGTTAACCGTTTTTGACGAAAAAATGCCCGTAAAAACGCTCCACACGCCTCTCCGAGCACGCCCCCCGTCATGTCCACCCGATGATTTAAGCTGGGTACGGTCAACACATCGAGCGCCGTACCACAGGCTCCAGTTCGCGGGTCATAGGCTCCAAAAACCACTCGCTTGATCCGCGCATGAACCAAAGCCCCCGCACACATGGGACAGGGTTCCAAAGTGACATACAAAGTGGTGTCCAGCAGACGATAGTTTTGAAGTCGCCGCGCAGCCCGTCGAATCGCTTGAATCTCCGCATGAAAGGTCGGATCGTGGTGACGGATGGCTCCATTAATTCCCGCGCTGACCAGGCGATCCCCTTTAACTAGTAACGCAGCAACCGGCACTTCCCCCGTAGCAATGACGGCCTGAGCCAGTTTTAGCGCACGTCGCATCCAAAATTCATCGCGGTTCACACCCTCAACCTGTGGAGAGATCTGGGGTTGTCCCATCTCGCGATTCACACTTTTGCGTTTTGAGGACGGCGAAATACTAAGGGAGCAGAAGGAGTTTGGGCCTGTTGGATGGCATCGAGAATGTGATGATGGTGAGGGGATTTGTCACAGGCTGGGTCGGCATTTTCCAGTTCACCCGTCAACATAAAGGCTTGGCAACGACAACCGCCTAAATCCTTCTCGCGCTCAGGACAGCTCTTGCACGGGTCACGCATCCAATCCGTGCCGCGAAAACGATTGAATTCGGGGGATTGGTTCCAGATCCACGCCAAATCGTGGTCGCGCACATTGGGAAAGGTCATGGGCAACTGTTTTGCGGCGTGACAGGGCATCGCGGTGCCATCGGGGGCAATGTTCAAAAACAACTTGGCCCATCCTGCGGCACAGGTTTTCGGTCGCCCTTCAAAATAGTCCGGCACGACATAGTAGATTTTCATCTTGCCCTTAAACTTTGCCTGATACTCATGCGCTACCGCCTCCGCCCCCTCGATTTGTTCCCGCGTGGGCAACAACGCCCCCCGATTCTTCAACGCCCATCCGTAGTACTGCGCAGTGGCGAGTTCTAAGTAGTCGGCCCCCAGTTCCTGCGCCATTTCGATAATTTGGGCGATATGGTCAATGTTGTGGCGATGAATGACGCAACACAGCACCATCGGGTAACCGTTTGCTTTTACGGCTTGGGCAATCGCATGTTTTTGGTCAAAACACCGCGTTCCCGCCAGAAAATCGTTCATTTCGGCATCGCTGGCCTGGAAGCTCACCTGAATATGATCCAAACCCGCCGCCCTCAGATGACGAATGCGGTCGTGATCGAGACCGTACCCCGAGGTAATTAAATTGCTGTAAAACCCTAATTGGTGGGCTTCCGCGACGAGGGCCTCTAAATCGCTCCGTACTGCCGGTTCCCCTCCCGAAAACCCCAGTTGAACGGCTCCCAATTGTCGCGCTTGCCGCAACACCGCGATCCACGCCTCGGTGGTCAATTCGCGCTTGAGATAGTCGGCAAAATCGAGGGGATTGGAGCAGTACGGACATTGCAACGGGCAGGCGTAAGTTAGCTCCGCCAACAGCCACAGGGGGGGAGACATCGGGTTACGCTTTAAGCCAACCTCGTTCACGAGCAACCTCCAAAAATTCGTGGACATCTGCGGCAATGACGAGCGGATCCGCTTCAGGGAATTTTTCGATTAAAGCATGGATGACGCCCTCAGCATCCCGTTGACCGTCACAGAGCGACAAAATAACCGCCGCCGAGTCGTTTAATTGAATCAGCCCTTCGGGGTACAGGAGTACGTGGGCGTTTTGCGTGGGTTCCCACTGGAAGCGGTAACCCGGTGCGAGGTGTAAGTGACTCATGTTTCCGCGTCCCGCAAGTGAAAATAGGGCGGCATATCATTGACATACGCCATATACATCGCGTCGGCCATGCTCCACAAAATGTCGAGTTTAAATCGCAGGATGTCGAGGGCGCGTTGTTGCTGGGCACGGGTTTGAAAGCTGTCAAGGGTGATTTGTAAGCCGTGCTGCACATCGCGATGGGCTTCAGTTAACCGATTGCGGAAGTACTGCAAGCCCGTCGTATCAATCCACGGATAACGTTCCGGCCAATGATTGAGGCGTTGACGATGGATGGTGGGGGCAAATAGCTCGGTCAAGGACGAACACACCGCCTCCTGCCACGGGGCCGATTTTGCAAAATGGAGATACGCATCGACCGCAAACCGAACCCCAGGAAGGACGTGGCGCAAATCGAGCAATTCTTCTCGGGAAAGACCACACGCCATCCCAAGGTGTAACCAGGCTTCAATGCCGCCCGTGTCGTCTTGGCCGTCGTGGTCGATGATGCGTTGGATCCAATGGCGACGAACTTCACGGTCGGGACAGTTGGCCAACACCGCACCGTCCTTGCGCGGGATCGTAATTTGGTAATAAAACCGATTGGCAACCCACCCCTGAATCTGTTGACGATTCAACTTTCCCTCGTGCATGAGCACATGGTAAGGGTGGTGGATATGATAGTAGTCGGCAAAACCCCGCAGGCGGGACGCGAATTCTTCCCGCGAAAGCGGCGTATCTTCGGTAAACGCGTTCATTTTGGTGGCTATTTGGAAGGGGCAACGGGGAATAAAAAAACCGACGGTTTCCCGTCGGTCAGCGCATGATTTAGTTAGCGGTTTGCGGCGTACATCGTGACTTCAAAACCTAAACGCAATTCTTGAAAGCTCGGTTTGGTCCACATATGGCGTTTCCCCAGAATGTTTAAATGTGTGGTGGCGCAGGGCCATATCAAAAGCCCGCTCTTGGATTGTTAGCACAACTCTACGGCAATGCCAAATACGCAATCACACCAGGGTGGGTGGTGTGATGCCATGCTTTTTCATCTTGCGATACAGCGTGTTACGGCTCATACCTAGTTGACTTGCCGTATTCGTGACGTTCCATCGTTGCGTTTCAAGTTCTCGCAGCAACGCCCGTCGTTCTGCCGCTGCCAAGGTGCTGGCCGAAGGCTGTTCGGGGGCTTCAGCGATTTCGATTCGCTCGGGCAACGGTGCATGGGGCTGGATTTCTTGTGGGAGATCGTAAAGCCGAATGATGTGGTTTTCACAAAGCGCCACCGCCGTGCGTAACACATTGTGCAACTGACGCAAATTGCCCGGCCAACCGTAGTTCATCAGCGCAGCAAAGGCTTCCGGCGCCAACTGAACTCGCGTGTTCGCACTCTCCTGGGCCATGACGCGCCGAATCAGCGCCGCCCGATCGACGCGTTCCCGTAACGCGGGCAGGTTGAGCGTTAATCCGTTGAGGCGGTAATACAAATCCTCCCGAAAATCACCGTCCTGCACCCGTTGTAACAACCGTCGGTGGGTCGCGCTGATGACGCGCAATGTGACCGGAATCGGGACCTCGCTTCCCAGAGGAAGGACTTCCCCCTCTTCAAGCACCCGTAACAAGCGAGTTTGCAGGGCGACGGGCATATCGCCAATTTCATCGAGAAATAGCGTCCCGCCACTGGATTGCAAGATTTTGCCGCGCATTCCCTCCCGTCGTGCGCCCGTAAACGCTCCATGCTTGTACCCAAAGAGTTCCGATTCAATCAGACTTTCCGGCAACGCCGCACAATTGACGGCGACAAACGGTTTGTTGGCCCGTTCACTCGCGTTGTGAATGGCACGGGCCACTGCTTCTTTTCCCGTTCCCGTTTCTCCTAAAATCAAGAGGTTAATGTCGCGATTCATGACCCGTCGTGCCCACTTGAGCTGTTGGGTCATGGTCGGATCCCCCCCTTCAAGGCCCTCCAAATCATTGGCGAGATAGGGCGGATCGGCCAGGTCAACGCGATACCCTGCCGTCGTGGGTTCGCTGTTACATGTGGGTTGGTCGGGGACACACAGCAATCCCCCTAAACTTTGTCCATCACAACGACGCACTAGGGAAAGCTGTGGGGGAAACAGTTGCGGCCGATTGCGCCAATCAAAAGGCTCAAACAGCCGATCAATGCTTTGTCCCAACCAGGGCCGCCGATCTCGTAACCCGAGCTGTTCGAGGCCACTCTGGTTCACGGCCAACAAACGCCCCGCCTCGTCAAAGGCTAACAGGCCCTCACTTAGCAAGCCGATAAACGCGGGTTGTACATGAAACCGCAGGACCCATTGACGCTGAAATTGTTGCAAAAAACCTCCATTTTCGATGAGACGGGTGGCGAGGGTCAGCAACGCGAGGGTTTGCAATTGACTGCGGCGATTGTGGGCCTTTGCGGGGGAAATGGCCGCTAACACCGCTTGTAGTCGTCCGTGGGCATCGAAAATGGGGGCCGCAACAGTGCTTAAATCCGTTAACACCGTCGCAAAGTTATCGTCTCCGTGAACGATGGCGGGTTCTAAATCGCTGAGACATAGCCCAATCGCGTTGGTCCCACGGGCGCTTTCATGCCATGACTGGCCCGTCGTGAGACGCAATGTGCATTCGTCGCCCTGATGCAACGCGGCTAATACCACACCTTCGATGTCGGTAAGGGCAATGGTCGTGTGTTCAGCGCCAAGTTGTTGGTGAAGGGTGTGCATTTCACGAGACGCAACCTCCCACAACGGCCCCAATCCTTGAATGCGACTGTCTAGCGGCTCGGCAGCAAGTGCGGCGGGGAAATGAATCCGATCGGGATGGAGGTGATAACGTTGTAAGCAACGTTCCCAAGCGCGCGCAATTATGGGGTCGGGTAACCGTTGCAGTCTTGTGGCAAATTGTTGAACGACCGCGTTGATATGGTCTTGATGGGTGATGGTTGAGGCATTCACAAACACTCCTCCCTCAGAGTGACCGCTGTTTCTTTTTGATGATGCGGTGAAAAGGTGTTGAGGCAACTGTTCAATTTTTGACACAGTTCTTGTGCAAACCCAAGTTGCAACGCCACATTTTTTTGGCAAAATTTGCAAAAAAAAGTCACTAAAAATCAAAAGGTTACTCGCAAAAGCTGTGGGTTTTACAGGGGTGGCATCTCCTTTGCTCTGCAAGTTTTGCACAACGAAAAATCCCCGTACAAAGTTCAGCTCAGATTCATAATCACCTTTTCGGAGACCTTAATTTAATGAAACTCGCCACACTTATTGGTAGCACATTGCTCGTTTGGTCGGGTTTGGTTTTAGCTCATGGCGACGTCATACCCCAAGCCGTTGATGTATCAGGACTTCCTGCCTTGGGAGAAACCTGGTTGGAAACTAACCCCTACACGGGTAACGAGCGTGCCATTGAAATTGGTTCGTCGGCCTACAACCAAAATTGTGCTCGTTGTCATGGGTTAGATGCGATTTCTGGGGGGATTGCCCCGGACTTACGCGAACTCGAAGTTGGTCCATTTGGCGATGAATGGTTCATGGAGCGCGTGCGGAATGGCGCGATTCGCAATGGAATTACCTACATGCCTGCCTTCGCTCCCCCCAGCGGTCCCTTGAGCCAAGAAGCCATGTGGGCTATTCGCGCTTGGCTTGAAACTAAAGTGGAATAGATTTACTTAAATAAAGAATAAGAGAATGAAGGGCGATGAACGGTTAATCGGTCACTCGCCCTTACATTTAGGGTTAACCCATAATTTTCACTCCACCCACCACAAGAGCAAGAGACCTTCCTATGCAAAACAAACTGTTAGCTGCGTTATTGATGACGGTTTGCGGTGCCGCTTACGCCGTAACCGATGAAGACATCCTCAACGATGCGCAAACCACTCACCAAGTCGTGACCTACGGTTTAGGTCAACAGGGCCAACGGTTTAGTCCCTTGAGTCAAATCAACACCGAAACCGTAAAAAACCTTGTCCCCGCTTGGGCGTTCTCGTTTGGGGGCGAAAAGCAGCGCGGTCAACAATCACAGCCCCTCATTCACGAAGGCGTGATGTATGTCACCGCCTCCTATTCACGGGCGTTCGCGATTGATGTGCGCACGGGCGAAGAGATTTGGGAATACAACCATCGTTTACCCGACGGCATTCTGCCCTGTTGTGATGTCATCAATCGAGGGGGCGCGCTGTACGACGACCTCTTCATTTTTGGCACCTTAGACGCGCAGCTCGTAGGGCTAGATCGGGCGACGGGTCGCGTACGTTGGAGACAGCGCATCGACGACTTCCGCGATGGTTACTCATTCACCGCCGCGCCGTTAATCGCAAAGGGCCTGCTCATTACCGGTGTCTCGGGCGGCGAATTTGGCGTGGTGGGTCGGGTCGAAGCCCGAGATCCGCGAACCGGAGAGTTGGTGTGGATTCGACCTGTCCTCGAAGGTCACATGGGGAAAATTCGCAACGAAGCCGGTGAACTCGTCGATAACGGGATCACGGGCGGCGAAGCAGGGTTGACTTGGCCCGGCGACACCTGGCAAACCGGTGGCGGTGCTCCGTGGTTAGGCGGAACGTACGATCCAGAAACCGATTTACTGTTCTTCGGAACCGGCAACCCCGCTCCTTGGAACAGCCATAACCGTCGTATCAATGGCGAAATGGCCGACAACTTATTCACCGCGTCCACCTTGGCGATTGATCCGGATAGTGGCCAGATCGTGTGGCATTACCAAAACACGCCAAATGACGGCTGGGACTACGATGGCGTTAACGAATTCATCTCTTTCGATTTAGAAAAAGACGGTGAAGTGATTAAAGCTGGCGCCAAGGCCGACCGTAACGGGTTTTTCTACGTGCTGGATCGCACCAACGGCAAACTCCTCAACGCGACGCCTTTTGTCACTAAAATTACCTGGGCCAGCCACATCGACTTAGAAACCGGTCGTCCCGTCGAAAACGACAATCGTCCCGGTGACCCGGCATTGAGTGCCGATGGCGAACGAGGCGAATCCGCTTTCACTGCACCCGGCTTTTTGGGTGGCAAAAACTGGATGCCCATGGCTTACAGTCAACAAACCGGTTGGTTTTATGTGCCCGCCAATGAGTGGGGCATGGACATTTGGAACGAACCCATTACCTATCGCAAAGGGGCGGCCTTCTTAGGGGCCGGCTTCACCATCACACCGCTTTATGAAGATTACATCGGGGCATTGCGGGCGATTGATCCCGCGACGGGCGAGATTAAGTGGGAGTATCAAAACAACGCGCCTCTATGGGGCGGCGTCTTGGCGACCGCAGGGAACCTCGTGTTCACTGGCAATCCGGAAGGTTTCTTAATGGCCTTCAATGCCGAGACGGGCGAGAAAGTTTGGGAATTTCGCACGAGTTCCGGCGTCATCGGCTCCCCCATCACCTGGGAAATGGATGGCGAACAATATGTTGCCGTGTCTTCAGGGTGGGGCGGAGCAGTTCCGTTGTGGGGGGGCGATGTGGCGCAACGCATCCGCTTCTTAAACCAAGGCGGTTCGGTTTGGGTATTCAAGCTCCATACCCCGTTCACCGCATCTAATTAAGTCAGTTCCATTGCTCAAAGAGAGGAGACAAGGGCCAGCAATGGCCCTTCACCATTTTATGAAACACCCTTTGTTAAAAATTCTTAGCTTTGCATTCTTATTGATCTCTATCACCCCTGTTTACGGACAGGTTGAAGAGGAACGGGAAGATGCCCTCTTGGCTATTCAAGAACGGGGGAATTTGCGCGTGGCGGTCTATCGCGATCACCCCCCCTTCTCGTTCAACCAAGGCGGTAAGCTGACGGGGCTTGATGTGGAATTGGGCGAACTCTTAGCGGCTGAACTGGGCGTTTTTTTCAGTCCAATGGTCGTAAATGCTTCCGATGAAGCGATGAACGACGATCTGCGCAACAACGTGTGGCGTGGCCATTATCTCGGCGGGGGCGTGGCAGATGTTATGTTACACATACCGGTCGATGCGCGATTTGCAGAAAAAAACCGTCAAGTGGCGATTTTTGGCCCCTATCTCACTCAACAAATCGTCATTTTGCGCGACACCGAAGCCGTCCCCCAAGTGACGAATTGGTCCACCGCTGAACCCGTAAAAATTGGCGTAGAGATGGCTTCTATCGGTTCACAATTCTTTTTACGCTTTGAAAATGGTCGATTAGCCAATCAAGTGCGCCATTTCCGCACTGTGGACGCCATGTGTGACGCCATTCACGAGGGATTCTTACAACTGCTCGTGTTGACGGAAGGTCAAGCGATTTACTGTGCACGCCAGGCCAAACGCATGGTGATTGACACCTTCCCCGATCCGAAACCCGCATTATTTCAATGGCCGATTGGGCTTGCGGTAAAAACGGATCGTCCTGAGTTAAAAACCGCGTTAGAAGAAATCATCCAACGTCTTGATAACAGTGGAAAACTAACCGAACTCAGACAAAGTTACGGGTTTCGGTAGTCGGGATACCCCCTGTGGGGGCCCAAAAAAATCACGGAAGGGGACGCTCCTCGTGGGGTCCCCACCACCTACATGATTGGCCACAGAATGCGGATTCAAGGAGAACGCCGATTTTGTCGGGGCCTTGAATGTGTTA
>CAZTIH010000088.1:0-10756 GCA_964613675.1 uncultured Candidatus Competibacteraceae bacterium | reverse complement strand
ACCAAGCCCCCCTAATGGCTGTCTTGGAAAGTATTAGTTCCCCAAAAGCGAATCGGAATAAATGAAGCAACTCGTGTGGTTAGTCGGAACCATTTATCTATTATTTGGTGCAAATCTCTCAGCAAACCCTGTGCGCGGCGACCATATCACCGTCGGAATAACTTCCGAAGCGACGCAAATTACCGTAGCAGAACCATTCTGGGTCGCTATAGAACTCGATCATGATCCCAATTGGTATAGCTATTGGCGAAATCCCGGCGATTCTGGATTGGCTACGCGCATTGATTGGGAACTGCCCGAAGGGGTGACGGTGGGACCGATTCATTGGCCCATGCCGACGGCAAAGCCCTACGAGGGGCTGACAAATTACGGATTTGGCGAGCGAGTTCTATTGTTAAATGAAGTGCGGTTATCCGAAAATTGGCCTTCAAATCAATCGGTTAACCTCAAAGCGACCGTGAGTTGGTTGGTCTGCAACGATGTCTGTATTCCCGGAGATGCCCAGTTATCACTGACCCTTCCTACGGCAGAATCGCCTCAATTTGACGGCCAAATCCAAGCGTTATTCTCGCAAGCTCGGGCGAAATGGCCCCAAACTGTCGATTGGCCTGCTAGCTATCAGATAAGCGACAGTGAAGTGGTGATAGATGTTGTCTCTTCAGAAGAAAAATTCGCTTCTGCTTCAGAGATTCAATTTTTTCCTTTCGACAACGAACTGGTTGACCATGCCACTCCGCTATCTGTCGCAACCGATGGAACGCAACTTCGTCTGAAACAGCGCAAAAGTAGTTTTTTTCAGAATCCCGTTGATGCGATAGAAGGGATTATCCGAATTAACTACGCAAATGATCTTCCGCAAGCCTTCGCCATTCGTGCAACAGAATCTCTTTTAGTTGGAGATTTTGCGGCGTTACCGATTCAATCCATCGTTGAAAACAATGATTTTTCTACAATTTCTGATGAAACAGCATTGCTTTCCTTGCCAATCTTATTAGGGCTGGCCTTTGCAGGCGGTATTCTGCTGAATTTTATGCCGTGCGTTTTTCCGATTCTCTCTCTGAAGGCATTAACCCTCGCAGAATCTGTTCATCGGCGCACAGCTTTGGTGCAATCCGTGGCCTACACAGGCGGTGTTTTGCTTTGTTTTGTGGCATTGGCGAGTGTACTCCTGGTTTTGCGAGCAACAGGGCAACAGCTCGGATGGGGTTTCCAATTACAGTCTCCCTTTTTCATTGCGAGCCTAACTTTTCTCTTGTTTATCATGGCACTGAGCCTTTCTGGTGTCGTGCATTTTGGTACTCAACTGGGAGGGGTAGGCGAAAAATTCACCCGTTCATCCGATGCACGAGGGGCCTTTTTCACGGGAATTTTAGCCGTCATTGTGGCAAGTCCCTGCACTGCCCCATTTATGGGCACGGCATTAGGCGTCGCTTTAGTGCGTCCCCCAATTGAAGCGCTACTCATCTTTGCCACGCTGGGTTTGGGAATGGCATTACCCCTCGCGTTGGTGGGCATACTCCCCGTCGTTCACCGACTGTTACCACGCCCTGGCGCCTGGATGCTCACCTTAAAACAGGTTCTCGCCTTCCCACTCTACTTGACAGCAGTATGGTTGTTGTGGGTGTTCGGGCAACAACGCGGCGTCGATGACATGGCCATATTATTGATCGGTTTAGTGATTGTGGCCTTTGGATTATGGTTGTGGGAACAAAGACTTACTGCACCTCGCTGGCAAAATGCTTTGAGCCTCGTGCTTATCCTGTCGGCATTTGGCGTTGCATTCAGCCCGCTGCTGGGCGGCCCATCCTCCAGTCTTGCAAGCCCATTACAAAATGGTCGGCAAACGGTCATGTGGGAGGTTTATTCCCCTGAGCGATTAGCCGAATTGCGGGCAGCCCATCGACCAGTATTTGTTAATTTAACAGCCGCGTGGTGTATCACTTGTTTAGTGAATGAGCGCACTGCATTAAGCAGCGAATTAGTCCAAAATACCTTTCGGGAGAAAGGCATCATTGCGTTAAAAGGTGATTGGACTAATGGCGATGTTTTAATTACCGAATTACTGAGCGAATTAGGCCGCAGTGGAGTACCTGTTTACGCGCTTTATTTGCCTAATCAGTCGCCCAAACTATTACCCCAGTTATTAACCGTCAACACGGTTATTGACGCCCTTGAAACGCTGTAAACAGAGGTATTTTATGTCACTCTCATTTATGTCATTAGCGAGAACTTTCGGGAAATTAGGTTTACAGGGATACCTTTACCTAATCGTTTGCCTGCTACTATTTCTCATCTTATTTACGCCGTTTGCTTGGGCAAAACCGCAAATTGGTCAACCGGCGCCCGATTTTTCCGTTGTAGATACCTTTGGTCAGACGCGGGCACTCAGCGATTTTGCTGACCAAATCGTGGTGTTGGAATGGAGCAATCACGACTGTCACTTTGTCCGCAAACATTATGTCAGCAACAACATACAAGAATTGCAAAAAGAGTTTACTCAACAAGGGGTTATCTGGTTGACCGTGATTTCCTCCGCGCCCGGTAAACAAGGTCATGTATCCCCTGAAGAGGCCAACGTTTTGACGACTCAGCGAGAAGCCTTCCCCACCGCCGTGCTCATCGACGAAGAAGGGGTTATGGGGCGTGCTTACGATGCCCGCGTAACCCCCCACATGTATGTCATCCAAAACGGTGTACTGGTCTATATGGGCGGTATCGACAGTATTCCCAGTGCCAACCCAGCGGATGTTCCAAAAGCTGAGCCGTTCACCGCTAACGCCATCCGTGCAGTGCTGGCGGGTGAACCTATTGCGAATGCCTCGACTCGTCCCTACGGTTGCACCATTAAATATCAATAATTGCTTATTCCATCGCCCAGTCATTAGCGAGATTCATTAGACATTGATAGGCTCTCAGTTCGTTTTGCGAGAGCCTTTCTATGACGCCTACTGATTTTTCACTCATTGCCATTATTAATTTAGCCTGGGCGTTTAATTTTTTAATTGGAAAAATCGGCGTCGATCACATCCCACCGCTTTTATTTGCGGGCATTCGCTTTAGCTTTTTACTACTCATTTTATGGCCTTGGTTACAGATCATTCCTGGGCACATGCGTTATGTCTTCGCCATCGGATTCACCCAAGGTGTATTGCATTTTGGTTTGATTTTCATGGGGTTATCGGCGAGTCACGACATTTCATCGGTCGCCATTGCCAGTCAACTTTATGTCCCAATAGCGACTTTACTCGCGTGGTTTTGGTTGGGAGAAATCATTGATTGGCAACGCGGAATGGGAATTTTTGTTGCTTGTTTTGGCGTCGCATTATTGGGTTTTGATCCAATCATCTTTCAAGCGCCCCTAGGTCTGTTACTCGTCTCACTAGGGGCATTTGTTATGGCAATAGCGAGTATTTTAATTCGCCAATTAAAAGGCCAAGTCAGCCCAATAGTATTACAAGCCTGGTTATCCGCATTAGCCGCTCCAGGTTTATTATTGGGTAGCCTATTATTTGAGGCGCACCAATTAACGGCTTTAGCCACTGCTCAATGGTTCCATTTAGCCGCGCCTATTTACTCTGCATTAGCCGCTTCGTTATTAGGTCACGGATTATTAGCTTATTTATTAGGTCGTCATCCCATCAGTGTAATTACCCCTTTCTTACTCATCGCCCCATTATTTTCTATTGGTTTAGGCGTTATTTTTATGGATGATGAATTAACTATTCAATTAATTTTAGGCGGGGCACTTACATTAGGCGGGATTTTACTCATTTATTTGCCCTTCAAAACCCTTTAATCACCCTTTTATTAGCCGCGATTTATTTGTGGTCTAAGCCTTGTTATGATCTTTAATGTCAACCCTTGGGGAAAATAACCATGACGATCATCCGCCAAACCGATTTCATCCAATCCATCGCCGACAGTCTGCAATTTATTAGCTATTACCACCCTGTAGATTACATTCAGAACCTCGCAAAAGCCTATGAAATGGAACAATCACCCGCTTCTAAAGATGCCATGGCGCAGATTCTGATTAACTCCAGAATGTGTGCCGAAGGTCACCGCCCGCTCTGTCAAGATACCGGTATCGTGACGGTCTTTCTGAAAGTCGGGATGAATGTTCGTTGGGACGCGACTCTGAGCGTTGAAGCGATGGTGAACGAGGGGGTTCGGCAGGCTTATTTGCACCCCGACAATAAGCTGCGTGCCTCAATTCTTAGCGATCCCGCCGGTGCCCGCAAAAACACTAAAGACAACACCCCCGCCGTCATTCACTACGAAATTGTCCCAGGAGATGAAGTAGAAGTGCATGTAGCGGCTAAAGGAGGTGGATCAGAGAATAAATCGAAGTTCGTCATGCTTAATCCGTCTGATTCAATTGTCGATTGGGTTCTGAAGACCGTTCCAACGATGGGGGCGGGATGGTGTCCCCCCGGAATGTTGGGGATAGGGATTGGGGGCACAGCAGAAAAAGCGATGGTAATGGCCAAAGAATCCCTCATGGAACCCATTGATATTCAAGAACTTATGCAGCGTGGCCCGCAAAATCGCATCGAGGAACTGCGCCTTGAGCTATATGAAAAAGTCAACGCTTTGGGGATCGGTGCTCAAGGTTTAGGCGGATTGACGACGGTTCTGGATGTGAAAATTAAAGACTATCCGACACATGCAGCTAGCCTGCCGGTCGCCATGATTCCCAACTGTGCTGCTACCCGTCACGTGCATTTTGTGCTCAATGGCAAAGGCCCTGCGCAACTTGAAGTGCCCAATTTAGACATTTGGCCGCAATTAACTTACGACACCAGTCAAGGTAAGCGTGTCTTTCTGGAAAGTGTGACTAAAGAAGAGGTCGCAACTTGGCAACCCGGTGATGTCATTTTATTAAACGGAAAACTATTAACCGGTCGCGATGCGGCGCACAAGCGCATGACAGACATGCTGACGCGGGGGGAAGCATTACCCGTCGATTTCACCAATCGGTTTATTTACTACGTCGGCCCCGTGGATCCGGTACGCGATGAGGTTGTCGGTCCAGCCGGCCCAACCACGGCAACTCGCATGGATAAATTCACGCGCCAAATGCTTGAAACTACAGGGCTTTTGGGAATGGTTGGCAAAGCAGAACGCGGGCCACTTGCCATCGAAGCCATTAAAGATCATGGCGCGGTGTACTTGATGGCGGTGGGAGGGGCCGCTTATTTGGTTTCCAAAGCCATTAAAGCCGCAAAAATCGTGGCATTTGAGGATTTGGGGATGGAAGCGATTTACGAATTTGAGGTCGTCGATATGCCCGTGACGGTCGCCGTCGATGCAAAAGGCATTTCCGTTCACAACACTGGCCCCGCTGAATGGCGCGGAAAGATCGGAAAAATTCCCGTCACGGTCGTTTAATCTCTACATTCACTCATTCGGTCGCCTAAATAAGTTGATTTTATTATTTCGGCGACCCTCATTCGAGTGCCCAAAAAGCCACCTTACTGTTCCCAGTCACTCAACATCATTTCGATGTCTGTAGGCATCGGTAGATCGCTTCTGCCATCGGCGTAATAGTCGAGACGACCTCCTGATAACAACCAGACATGTATGACATCTGCTCGCTCATCAATCGCTATAATGGCCGCTTCCTCACCACCGTAATGAGGACGATTGCCCATGACGAAATACAGCGGCCCCTCATGCTGTATCGGCCCTTCAACTTCCATATTGCGTCGCAATAATTCTGCACGTTGACCCAATAACGTCTGTAAACGGCTTTTCAGCGGTTCGCTTTCCCACAACTTCACCTCGCGGGGATAACGACCGACTAATTTGCCCAGTTCGCTGGTTGCCCCATCGCCCATCAGCAATAGGCTCAACCCCACCAGCCAGAGCCACTTGAAAGACATAATAATTTTCTCCAACCCACTCAAAATCATTTTCAGTTTAACGGCGTTGTTTTAAATCGGGGTGTAAGGTTTATTTTCACTCATGAGGAATGTCCGATGAAATCGCCATTGACGTTAATTCTACTCACCACGCTGAGTTTTCCCGTTCTCGCTCAACAAAGTACCCTCACCTGTTCGAGCCAAGGCAATCGCCGACAGCTTTGTGAAGTGCAAACGCAAAACCAAGTCACCCTCGTTCGGCGACTCTCTACGGCGCCCTGTGTAGAAGGCGAAAGTTGGGGATTTAATCGACGGGGCGTATGGGTGAAAGACGGGTGTAGCGCTGAATTTCGGGTGGGCCGTGAAGCCCAAGCGGATCGGGAGAATCGAGGTGATCGGAATCGAGATCGGGATCGCAACGACTCGAATAACAATCAAAATAACAACCGTTCTAATCGGGATCGCGACACCGCTATTGCAATTGGAGCGGGAATTGCGCTGTTGGGGGCCATCGCCGCCCTCAATAACACCCCAACGCCCCAGCCAGCGGTTCCGCCCACGCAGCCCCCAGCGATTCACGGTCGTCCCCCTCAACCCCCGGCGATCCAAGGTCGTCCCCCTCAGCCACCTCAACCGCCTCATTTAGCTGGCACACAACGCCCTAGTCCCAATCGGCGAATTCCGAGCTGGGTCGCCGGTGAATTTGCGGGGTTTAATCCGACACAACGCGCTCATGTGTATCTCGAAGTGCGTCGTAACGGTCTGGTTTTCGCCGAAGTTAACGGTTTCCCCTACGAAGGTTTTTACGACGACGGTCAATTCATCTTTGATGGGGCACGCTTTTTTGTGGCCCGCGACGGGGAAGGGTTACGAATTGCCCCGATGGAGGGCCGCGGCGAATCCATTCGTTACCGTCGGATCAATTAGCCATGCGTCGCCACCGCCACGCCAAGATTGTTGCCACCCTCGGTCCGGTGAGTAGCGAAGCTGCCGCGCTCAAAGCCCTGTTTACGGCGGGTGTGGATGTTTTTCGACTCAATTGCAGTCACGGAACCCATGCCGATCACCTCGAACGTATTCGGTTGATTCGCGAACTCGAACAGACCGTGCGTCGCCCCATAGGGATTCTGCTGGACTTGCAGGGGCCGAAGTTGCGGGTGGGGCAATTACACGGGGGGGCGGTGGAACTGGTGGCGGGAGAAACCTTTCGCCTTGATTTAAAAGATGAATTGGGCGACGACCAGCGCGTACAACTTCCTCATCCCGAGATTTTTCAGGCCCTGCAACCAAATGCGGAACTGCTATTGGACGATGGCAAACTGCGATTGCGGGTCATCGAGTGCGATGGGCAACAGGCGGTGACGGAGGTAGTGGTGGGCGGGGTCTTGGCGGATCGCAAGGGGGTGAATGTGCCAGATACACGCTTGCCGCTCTCCGCAATCACCCCCAAGGATGAGCGCGACCTAGCGTTTGGATTGGCCCAGGGCGTGGATTGGATTGCTTTATCGTTTGTGCAGACAGAAGACGATGTACAGATTTTGAAAGCGAAGGTGGCAGGGCGGGCAGGGGTCATGGCGAAACTCGAAAAACCATCGGCAATTCAAAGACTTGAACCTATTGTGGAGGCGGCGGATGCGGTGATGGTGGCGCGGGGCGATTTAGGGGTAGAGATGCCCCCTGAGGATGTTCCGGGCTTACAACGGCGCATCGTTAAGAAGGCCCGTAAATATGGTAAACCCGTGGTCGTCGCGACTCAGATGCTCGAATCCATGATCTACAATCCAACGCCGACGCGGGCCGAAGCTTCTGATGTAGCGACGGCCATTTATGACGGGGCCGATGCGGTGATGTTGTCGGCGGAGACGGCGTCGGGGAAATATCCCGTAGAAGCGGTGCAGATCATGAACCGCATTATTTCTCGAACCGAGCATGATGAAAGTTATCGCGTTCATGTGACTTTGCAGAAACACCGCCCAGCAACGGCAGCCGCTGCGATTTGTGCGGCGCTATCGACGGTCGCACAAACGATTCCCATAGCGGCAACGGTGGCTTACACCCGTTCAGGCGGAACGGGCCTTCATGCCGCCCGAGAACGTCCCGCCTCGCCCATTTTGGCCTTGACCCCCAGTGCGACCATCGCGCGGCGGTTGAGCGTGGTGTGGGGAATTCACGCAGTCGTAGGGAAGGACTGCGAGAACACAACAGAAATGGTTCAAGATGCGTGTCGGATGGCGTTACACGAGGGATTTGGCCAGCGAGGGCAATGGATTGTAATTACGGCGGGGATCCCCTTTGGTACGCCTGGCGCGACAAATCTATTGCGCATTGCAATATTGGATTAATCGCTTTATCAAAACTTTCGCGCTCAATAACAGAAGTTAAATAAGCAGCAACCCTGATAATTTTCCCGTTGTCACGACAATGCAACGGGTTGATATTCCGTGAAACAAACCTTTTTTAGGGTTGTCGTCATTCTAGTGAAACAGTACGTAATTGCTTGTCAATCTTAATGTTTTCCGTCTTGATCCCCTATCTGATGTCATCGTGTCCCCCATTCGCGAAATTCGGCGTTTCCGCCCAATCTGAAAGGGGGGAACCCGTTGAAATTGCCTCTTCTGGAGATTTGTCCCATGAGTATTTTTGAACGTTACACCTCGCGTTACGAAGCCAGTCGTGAGGAGGTCTACTCGCTGCAAGAGTATTTGGATATTTGCAAGAATGACAAAAGCGCCTATGCCACCGCAGCAGAACGTCTGTTAATGGCGATTGGTGACCCCGAACTCATCGACACCCGCCTGGATCCCCGCTTAAGCCGTATCTTTTCCAATAAAGTCATTAAGATTTATCCCGCTTTCAAAGACTTTTTTGGCATGGAAGATTCGATCGAACAGATCGTGTCTTATCTGAAACACTCGGCGCAAGGGTTGGAAGAAAAGAAACAAATTTTGTATCTCTTAGGCCCTGTAGGGGGCGGAAAGTCGTCTTTAGCAGAATGTCTGAAGTCGTTAATTGAGAAGATTCCGTTTTATGCCATTCAAGGGTCACCCGTTAACGAGTCGCCGTTGGGGCTATTCGATGTGAACGAAGATGGCCCCATTTTGGAGGACGATTATGGGATTCCGCGCCGCTATCTGACGACCATTATGTCCCCGTGGGCGGTGAAACGGTTGGAGGAATACAACGGCGACATCACGCGATTTAAGGTCGTTAAGATTTATCCGTCAGTGCTCAAGCAGATCGCGGTGTCGAAAACCGAACCGGGCGATGAGAACAATCAAGACATTTCGTCTTTGGTGGGGAAAGTCGATATTCGCCAACTCGAACGGTTCGCGCAGAACGATCCAGATGCTTACAGTTATTCGGGCGGTTTGTGTTTAGCGAATCGCGGCATTTTAGAGTTTGTGGAGATGTTTAAGGCGCCGATTAAGGTGCTGCACCCGCTGTTAACCGCGACCCAAGAGGGCAATTACAAGGGAACCGAGGGAATTTCCGCATTGCCTTTCGACGGGTTGATTTTGGCGCACTCCAACGAATCGGAATGGCAGGCGTTTAAGAATAATAAGAACAACGAAGCCTTTATCGACCGCGTGTATATCGTCAAAGTCCCGTACTGTTTGCGCGTCACGGAAGAAGTCAATATTTACCAAAAACTTTTGCAAAGCAGTTCGTTACGACAAGCGCCTTGTGCACCGGGGACTTTGGAGATGTTGGCACAATTTTCCGTGTTATCGCGTCTCAAAGAAACCGAAAATTCTAATCTCTTCTCAAAAATGCGCGTTTACGACGGGGAAAACTTAAAGGATACCGATCCCAAAGCGAAGTCGATTCAAGAATATCGCGACTATGCGGGCGTTGATGAGGGCATGACGGGGATTTCGACTCGTTTCGCCTTCAAAATTCTATCGCAGGTCTTTAACTTCGATCATTCAGAAGTCGCCGCGAATCCAGTTCATCTGCTGTATGTTTTGGAACGCCAAATCGAGCGCGAACAGTTTCCCGGTGAAGTCGAAGAAAAGTACCGCAGCTTTATCAAGGGTCATCTCGCGCCCCGTTACGCCGAATTTATCGGAAAAGAGCTGCAAACGGCCTATCTGGAATCTTATTCGGAATACGGGCAGAACATCTTCGACCGTTATGTCACTTACGCCGACTTCTGGATTCAAGATCAAGAGTATCGCGATCCAGACACTGGCGAATTTTTCGACCGAGGGGCGCTGAATACCGAATTAGAGAAAATCGAAAAGCCCGCAGGCATTTCTAATCCCAAGGATTTTCGCAACGAAATCGTCAACTTTGTGCTGCGGGCACGGGCCAATAACAATAGCCGTAACCCGACCTGGACGAGTTATGAGAAGTTGCGGACGGTGATCGAGAAAAAAATGTTTTCCAGCACTGAAGAATTGCTTCCCGTCATCTCGTTTAGTGCGAAAGCCTCTTCTGATGAGCTGAAAAAGCACGAAGATTTTGTCAATCGGATGGTGGCAAAAGGCTACACACGCAAACAGGTGAAGCTGCTTTCAGAATGGTATTTACGCGTCCGTAAAGCTTCTTAAACGATCATTTCCTATTCTCATTCACTTTTTTGACGCTTCTTGTCGAGCGCACTTCACGAGCCGATTACGCTATGTCTCACTTTATCGACCGTCGATTAGATGGAAAAAACAAGAGCGCCGTTAATCGTCAACGGTTTATTCGGCGCTTCAAACAACAGTTAAAACGCGCCGTCACGGACGCCATGTCTGGACGTTCGATTAAAGATGTGGCGAGTGGCGAAAAAGTGACCATCCCCTCGCGGGATTTGTCTGAACCGGTCTTCAATCATGGGCCAGGCGGCAAACGGCAGATCGTGCATCCCGGCAACCGAGATTTTATCGGGGGAGATCGGGTGCCCC
>CAZTIH010000087.1:0-10756 GCA_964613675.1 uncultured Candidatus Competibacteraceae bacterium | reverse complement strand
GAGATTACGAAACTAATGCGTTGCAGCAATAGCGTTGTTAGCGCCCTTAGAAAACGGGCGAGCTAGAACCCTCAACCATCTGTTAAAGCGGGGCGTCTGGCAGACGCCCCCGCTGGCTGCTATGGCGCTAAGATACCATCATGTTTCTGAATCATGTTTCTGAGCTACCGATGAGAGGGCAGATTCTTAGAGATGATTTTCCACAGGTGAGGGTAGCGACCTTAAAACCGCCCGCTTGACAGGTACACAAAACAAGTGAATCTGAGCACACAAAGCAACGGAAAACCTAAAAATGAATGAATCCCTCCCTCTCCGAAGGACACTTGGCCGTAATCATCCAAATTGGATAATTTCTCCAAAAATTATCGCCAGAATGAAGGCAAAAATAGGATGATGACCGGGAAAATCTCAAGTCGTCCCAATAACATCCCCAGAATGAGTAACCATTTCGCGACATCGTTAATATCGCCGAAATGTCCTGCGGTTTCACCCAAACCTACGCCCATATTGTTCAGGGCCGCCGCCGTCGAGCCAAAAGCAGATACTAAATCGAGTCCTGTCGCAGCCAGGCAAAGCGATAACACGCAATAACAGAAAATGTAGAGAAAATAAAAACCCCAGACCGCACGAATCACGCGACCAGGAACCGCTCGACAATGATAAGTGACCGGCGCTTGCACCTGAGGACGAATCAAGATTTTGAGTTCTTGTTCGCTTTGCTTATGAAGTAATAAAAAACGAATGGCTTTAATACCCCCACAGGTAGAACCGGCACAGCCCGCAAAAAAGCTCCCCATGAGCACCAGTAGGACGATAAAGGTGGGCCAAGGATCATTGGGGTAGCCAGCAGTGGTAAAACCAAGCCCTGTAATAATGGAAACAGACTGAAATCCACCACGAATGAAAAGTTCAGCGCCAGAAAAATCCGTATTAATCGCTAAATATATCCAAGAGATGATCAATAATACCGACATTACAAAGGCATAGCATTGTACTTCGGGGTCAGTTAAAAAGAGTTTTAGAGCCGTCCACGGACGTGGCAATTTTGTGCGATTTCCCTTCCAAAGTAAGTCAATTGCCAATGTTCGCCATGCGAGGAAGTAAAGTGCCATGTTAAGACCAGCAAGTAAGGCAAACCAAGTCGCAAGGAATTCAAAAGTTAAATTGTCAAAATGCCCGAGACTATTGCTGTGGTTGGCCATTCCCCCCAAAGCCATCGTCGAAAAGGCGTAACAAATGGCATCAAAAGGCTCCATGCCCGCTAACCAGTAGGCTAGAGCGCAAATAATGTTTAAGCTCAAATAGACTTGCCATAACAAACGCGCGGTTTCAGTAATGCGCGGTGTTAATTTTTCGTGTTTCATCGGGCCAGGGGTTTCAGCAAGGAAAATATCCATACCCCCAATTCCTAAATGAGGCATCAGCGCCACAGCAAGGACGACAATGCCTAGACCTCCAAAAAAGTGTAGTTGTGCTCGATAGTACTTAAATGCGTGAGGTAAGGAATCAATGTGGTCAATTGTTGTAGCACCCGTAGTCGTCAGCCCAGACACGGCTTCAAATACCGAATTGACAAAAGTATTGGGAACTCCTCCAAGGTAGAAAGGAATGGCGCCAAGTAAGGAAATTGTCGCCCAAAATACGACAACGACGATAAATCCATCTCGTCTGCTCTGTCTTGTAGGTAACGATCTCGTGGGAAAAAAGAGTAAAATTCCCAAAAGTAATGTTATTATAAAACTTAGCGCGAAAATCCTCGTGCCTCCATCTCCGTAATACAGCGCCACACCAAGGGGAGGAAGTAGTGTGAAGCTAAAGAGACTGGTGAGCATCCCAAGAAGTTTGAGGATCGTCCACAGGGCGAGAGGTCTGCGGGTTGCACTGGCAATTCGTTGACTTTGCAGACGTAGGCGATAGAACGCAGACAAGGCAATATCCCGAAATCAATGAAGGTCTCACTATTATAATGAGGTAAGCGAATGTCTGATTGTGGAAATTGTGGTTGCAGTGCAGGGCTAACGGCAAAAAATCAAGAAGAACGACGTGTATTGTGGATACTGTTAATCATTAACGCGATCATGTTTGTCGTGGAATTGATAACGGGCATTTGGGCGGATTCTACCGGTTTAATCGCTGATTCACTGGATATGTTGGCCGATGCACTGGTTTACGGGGTCGCGCTTTATGCAGTGGGGCGGGCAGCAATCCACAAAACCCATGCCGCATTGGCCAGTGGCATCGTGCAAATGGCGATTGCGTTAGGGGTCGTGTTGGAGGTAATGCGGCGAATGTGGTGGGGGAGCGACCCCGAATCTTGGTTGATGGTAAGCGTCGGTTTGGTCGCTCTAGTCGCAAACACGATTTGTCTAGCGCTCATTGCGAAGCATCGGAATGAAGAAGTTCACATGCGGGCCAGTTTTATCTTCTCAGCGAATGACGTGATTGTAAATTTGAGTGTCGTGGTTGCGGGCGGATTGGTTTACGCGCTAGGCAATTCATGGCCAGATCTAGTCATCGGTTTAACAGTCGCCGCATTGGTTTTTTGGGGAGGCATTCGTATTGTCAGTGAGGCTAAACGCGAGGCGCTAGTGACTAAGGTGGCCGTTTAACTGCAATCGGCGAGTCAACATTTAATGAGTTGCACTCGCCGATTTTATCTTAAATTGGTGCCGATGGCCGGACTCGAACCGGCACGGAGTTACCCACTACCACCTCAAGGTAGCGTGTCTGCCAATTCCACCACATCGGCGTAAAACGGTTTCATTCTAATTCTCAACGCGATCTTCAGACAAGACAGGCTCGCTTTCCACTTCTACCTCTAACCCTGGTTCGTCTGAAAGAGCAGGGTCTGCGATAGGTTCTACAGGCGCAGGCAAGTCAGTTGGTCGATCAACCCTCGGAACAGTGAGTGAAGAAGGCGTTTCAATAACAGTCCGCTCGATGACGCTGGTCGGCTCGCGGGATTGAGTAACGAAATAGCCTAGCGCCAAGCTCGTCGCGAAGAACCCCGCAGCAACGCCACTGGTGAGCTTCGTCACGAATGTTGCCCCGCTTTTCGTACCGAATGCGGTTGCACTCCCACCAAATGCGGCGCCCGCTTCAGCGCCTTTGCCTTGTTGCACTAGAACGAGCGCAAGCAGCGCAATGGCCAAGCCAACATGGATGACGAGGAAAAGCGAGTGAAGAATCATGGGTTAGGCTCAGATTTCGGCGGCAGCCTGGGCAATGGCAGCGAATGAATGGGCCCGCAAAGATGCACCGCCAACTAGACCGCCGTCAATATCTGGCATAGCAAATAATTTCGCTGCATTGTTTTCGTTGACGCTCCCACCGTACAAAATCGGTAAACTTTTCAAAGTATTATCTAATTGTTGACGAATGAATTGGTGCACTGCTTGGGCTTGTTCAGGCGACGCCGTTTTGCCCGTCCCAATCGCCCAGACAGGTTCGTAGGCAATGACTACATCGGTTAAGTCATTCGCCAGTGCCTGCTGCACGGCCATTAATTGTCTAGCAATCACGAGTTCTGTCCACCCCTGATCGCGTTCCGCAAGCGTTTCTCCAACACACAAAATCGGTCTCAATCCCGCCTTTTTCGCTAAAAGCAGTTTTTGGGCTACGACCTCGTCGGTTTCTCCGTAGAGCGTGCGTCTTTCAGAATGACCCACTAGGACAAAATGACATCTACAGTCCCTCAACATGGTGCCGCTAACTTCACCCGTAAAGGCTCCTTCAGAATGGTCACAGAGATTTTGCGCCCCTAATAAAACCGACGAATGGGCTAAAATTTCTGCGATAGCCATCAAGTGAACTAAAGGGGGAAAAACTGCTAGTTGCACCGATAATTCGCGAGTCTGCTCAACGATATCAGTAGCAAGTTGCTGATTAGTCAGTAAATTGCCGTGCATCTTCCAGTTTCCGGCAATCAACTTGGGTTTTGTCATTTGGAAACGCTCCCATATCAAAAGGAACGGCGACTCGAGGCCGCCGTGTGTCTTATAGATAGCACTTAATGTTGTTGTGCGGGATCGCCAATGGGCGGAAGTGGGCGGTTACCACCTTCCCCACCCTCTGGTTTTTTCGCCAACTTCGCAGGAGGTGGCGGGGGAAGCTCGCGCCCTTCCATGATGGCGTTAATCTGTTCTGCATCAATGGTTTCATGTTGCATTAAGGCCTCTGACATCGCATGAAGTTTGTCCAAATTTTCTTCAAGGATTTTCTTGGCGCGCTCATAATTACGGTCAATGATCGAGCGAATCTCTTCGTCAATAATATGCGCCGTGTTATCTGAAACATTCTTATGGCGCGTCACTTGGCGACCCAAAAACACTTCCCCATCATCTTCACTGTACGCTAGCGGCCCCAACCGTTCTGATAGCCCCCATTTAGTTACCATATTTCGGGCAATATCCGTTACGCGCTCAATGTCGTTCGATGCCCCCGTAGTCACCGCTTCAGGCCCAAAAATAATCTCTTCCGCAATCCGTCCCCCAAATAGCGTGGAAATTTGGCTCTCCAGACGCTGTTTAGAGGCGCTGTAACGGTCACCTTCGGGTAAGAATAGGGTTACGCCCAACGCCCGACCCCGTGGAATGATACTCACTTTGTGAATCGGATCGTGGCTTGGCACCATGCGACCGACAATAGCGTGACCCGCTTCGTGATAGGCCGTGAGCTTTTTCTCCTCTTCGCTCATCACCATCGACTTCCGTTCTGCTCCCATCATGATCTTATCTTTGGCCTTCTCGAAGTTTTCCATAGTGACTTCGCGCTGGTTGGCCCGCGCCGCAAATAACGCCGCTTCGTTGACCAAATTCGCGAGATCCGCCCCCGAAAAGCCAGGCGTGCCTCGGGCGATGATCGCTGCATCAATGTTATTGGAGAGAGGAACGCGCCGCATGTGTACTTTCAGAATCTGCTCGCGGCCCCGAACGTCGGGTAAAGGCACCACAACTTGCCGATCAAAGCGACCTGGCCGCAGTAATGCGGGGTCCAATACATCGGGACGGTTTGTCGCCGCAATCACGATGATGCCTTCGTTTCCTTCAAAACCATCCATTTCAACGAGCAATTGATTCAGTGTCTGTTCGCGTTCATCGTGGCCTCCCCCTAAGCCGGCCCCCCGATGACGACCTACAGCGTCGATTTCGTCGATGAAAATGATGCAGGGCGCATGTTTTTTGGCTTGCTCAAACATGTCGCGTACCCGACTTGCGCCGACCCCCACAAACATTTCGACAAAATCAGACCCCGAAATGGAGAAAAACGGTACTTTCGCTTCTCCCGCGATGGCTTTGGCTAACAAGGTTTTTCCCGTCCCCGGATTGCCGACCATCAGGACGCCACGGGGGATTTTGCCACCTAAACGCTGGAATTTGCTGGGGTCACGTAAAAACTCAACGAGTTCGACGACTTCCTCTTTTGCTTCTTCGACGCCGGCGACATCGGCAAAAGTCACTTTAATTTGGTCTTCCCCCATCATGCGGGCGCGACTTTTACCAAACGACATAGCGCTCCGACCGCCGCCTCCCCCCTGCATTTGCCGCAAAAAGAACACCCAGACCCCAATTAACAGCAGCATCGGGAACCACGAGATGAAAATCTGCATGAGCAACGATTGTTGTTCGGGGGGGCGACCTTCGATTTCAACGCCGTTATTCAGAAGTTCGCCGATCAAAGAACGGTTGTCATCCTCCGGGTTGAAGGTCGTAAAGCGTTCGCCGTTGTTGGTGCGGCCGTGAATGACATTGCGGTCGATGATGACTTTCGCGATTTGACCCTGTTTAACTTGTTGATAAAACTGGGAATAAGAAACCTGTGCAGTTGGGGTGGTGCGTGGACCAAAGCTCTGGAAGACCGACATCAGCACAACAGCGATGACGACCCACAGCAGAATATTTTTCACGATGTCGTTCAAGGTGATTCCCTCTGATTTGTTAATAATATCAATGGTTTACGGGCGAAGACTCAGAGTTGATACGGTCATTGGGCTGGTAGTTCCGCGCCAGTAAGTAAAGTTCGGGACTACGCGACCGCGAGGCTTGCGGTTTGCGCGTGGCCACACGTTTAAATTGAGTGCGTAAGTGGCGAAGTAATTCATCAAATCCAGTACCTTGGAAGACTTTCATCAAAAGATCGCCTTCAGGTCGTAGGGTTTGTTGGGCAAATTCGACGGCTAATTCGCACAAATACATTCCCCGAGGTTGATCCATCGCCTTCATGCCGCTGATGTTGGGGGACATGTCTGAAAGCACAAGGTCAACAGGGCGGTTCGCGAGCTGTTCGAGAAGGGCCGCCGTCACGGTTTCCTCCCGAAAGTCCCCTTGAATGAAATTCACATGGGGAATTGGCGCCATTTCGAGTAAATCGAGCGCGATAATTAAACCCTTTTCCCCCACGATTTCCGCCGCAAATTGCGACCACCCGCCCGGGGCGGCGCCTAAATCGACAATGGTTTGACCGACTTTAAGGAGTTGATCTTTTTCGTGAATTTCTTTCAGCTTGTACACCGCACGACAGCGATACCCGTCGATACGGGCGCGTTTCACGTATTCGTCTTGAAAATGCTCTTTTAACCATTGATGACTGGTTCTGCTGCGGGCCATGCCTGTGTACCACATCGTTTGTTTGTGCCAAAAATGAAGTCTCTAAGAGAAACTCCCCCGATTGTAAAGCCATCCCGTTTAACGGGGCATGTGAGGCATTTTTATGTTAAATAACGCCCAAAAGCGTCAGTTAAAGGCATTAGCACACCATTTACAGCCGATTATTATCGTTGGAAACAAGGGACTGACGGCGGCAGTGGCAGCGGAAGTCGATAACGCATTAGCTCACCACGAACTCATTAAAATGCGTATCAATGGGGCGGATCGAGATGAACGACAGGCTATGGTCACGGCCATTCAAGCGGAAAGTGGGGCGGAACTCGTGCAGCAGATCGGTCACATTGCCGTGTTATTTCGCCGCAGTCCCAGCGCCCGCATCCAGTTCACCGATTAGCGCGTTCTTGGGCTTCCACAACCGCGACTGCACTCATATTCACGATGCGGCGCGTGCGGGCATTTTTATTGATGACATGGGCAGGCCAATCTAGTCCCAAAATCATCGGCCCCACCGACACGCAGTCGCCCACCGAACGCAGTAAATTCAAACCAATATGAGCCGCGTCCAGATTGGGCATGACGAGAAGATTAGCGCTCCCCAACAACGCCGAGTGGGGAAATACCCGTCGCCGCAGCCCTTCATCTAACGCCACATCGGCTTGCATTTCTCCTTCGACTTCGAGTTCGGGGGCGCGATGTCGGATGACCGCCAATGCTTCAGCCATCTTTTTTGCCGAACTCGCTTGACTGGTGCCAAAGGTCGAGTGAGACAGCAACGCGACTTTCGGCACGATCCCAAATCGTCGAATCGCCTGTGCTGCCAACAACGTAATGTCCGCGATCTGTTGAGCGTTAGGGTCGGGATTTACGTTGGTATCGGTTAAAAATATCGTGCCTTTGGGCGTCATCAGCAGACTCATCGCAGCCAAGGTGCGGGGCGGATGGCTTGGATTCAGGAGCGTTTCTTTGACGTGGCGCAGATGATCCCAATAACTGCCCGTAATGCCACATAACAGCGCATCCGCGAAGCCTAAACGCACTAATGTGGCGCCCAGTGCGGTGGGGCGTGTCCGCATTCGGATTTTCGCCGTCGCCGGATCAACCCCGTACCGTTCCCGTAACTGGTGATAAGCCTGCCAACAGTCCTCGAAATAGGGATTGTCAAGGGGGTCAATCAGCGTGAAATCCCGTTCGGGTTCCAAAGAAATGCTATGTTTTTCAATGAGTTCCTGAATGACACTGCGTTGACCGATAACAAAGGGATGAACGGTTCCTTCATCGACGACCACTTGAACCGCCCGCAACACCCGTTCTTCCTCGCCCTCCGCATAAACCACCCGTTTAGGCGCTGCCTTAGCGCGGTCGATGATGGGACGCATGGCCAATCCCGCTCGAAAGACGAACGCCTCCAACTTCGCGCGATAGGCGTTCATATCGGTAATCGGTCGAGTTGCAACCCCACTTTGCATCGCTGCACGCGCAACGGCCTGGGGAAGTTCCACAATCAGACGATTATCGAAGGGTTTGGGGATGAGATAATCAGGGCCAAAGTGCAACGATTCCTTACCATACGCAGAAGTCACTTCCTCTCCCGGCGGCGTTAAGGCCATATCCGCCAGGGCCTTAACCATGGCTAACTTCATGTTTTCATTGATTGTTGTGGCCCCCACATCCAATGCGCCGCGAAACATGTAGGGGAAACACAAAACATTATTGACTTGATTCGGAAAGTCGGAACGCCCGGTCGCAACGATGGCATCAGGACGCACCGATTTAACGAGATCGGGCATAATTTCGGGGATCGGATTCGCCAGCGCCAACACGATAGGACGACTCGCCATCTTCTGAATCATCTCGGCAGAGACCGAATTGGGACCGGAGACCCCTAGGAAAATATCGGCACCGCTGATGGCTTCAGACAAGTTGCGATGCTTGGTTTTCGCCGCATAGTCGCCCTTACGACCGTCCATCCCTTGATTACGTCCTTGGTAAATCACGCCGCGACTGTCACAGGCAATGATGTTTTCCTTGGGAAGTCCCAAACTCACCAGAATGTCCAGACAAGCGATCCCCGCCGCACCGGCCCCTGAAGCGACTAATCGGACTTCGTTTAATGATTTATCGACGAGTTTTAAGGCATTCAGAATAGCGGCCCCTGCGATGATTGCCGTGCCATGTTGGTCGTCGTGGAAGACGGGAATGTGCATTCGTTCTCGTAAGGTTTGTTCAACAACAAAGCATTCGGGGGCCTTGATGTCTTCTAAGTTGATGCCGCCAAAGGTGGGTTCCAGACTGGCAATGATGTCGATCAGACGTTCTGGATCCGTTTCGTTAATCTCAATATCAAAAACGTCAATGCCGGCAAACTTCTTGAATAAAACGCCTTTGCCTTCCATCACGGGTTTTGAAGCCATAGGACCAATGTTGCCCAAGCCCAATACCGCTGTTCCATTGCTGATGACTGCCACTAAATTAGAACGTGCCGTGTAATCGGCAATCGTCTGCGGATCATCGACAATGGCCCGACAAGCCGCTGCTACACCCGGGGAGTAAGCGAGCGCCAGATCCCGTTGATTGGCAACGGGTTTGCTCGGAAGTACTTGGATTTTGCCTGGCGTAGGATAACGATGGTAATGCAGGGCTTGGGCGTCAAAATCGTCCGTCATGATGTCATTCTATGGCAGAAAAAAAGGGGCGTGATTCTACCGAAAAGCGGCGTAAAATGAGCTACGCACTGCACAATAAACGGTAAAAATTACCCGCCTAAAGCCCGTTGAACCGTTTCAAGTTTGTCTGAAGACCAAGTTCTCATGCCATCCCAGATGTTCTGCCAACCGTCATCAGTGGGAGGGGTCAAACGGTTGAGGGCGTCGATTAACTCCAACTGTTTAGCGATTTCGGCATCGTTTCCAGCAAAGCGATTGGGGTGACCAGTCACGACCGCAACTCGCATACAGGTTGTCTCCAAAATCGGTTTTCCCGTCCACCAACCGATAAATCGGCTCGTTGTATTTTGGGGAAGTTCGATTTCCATTGCTTCGTACACCCTTGTGCCGCCCACTTCATGGCGCAGCATTTGCCGACCCACGCTATCTACCTCGCGACGCAGAATCGGCATACTGATGACGGGCACAAATGTGATATTGCCCGCGTTGAGCAGACGTTGAAACAGAGAGTTCTGCATGTTGGGAAACTGGACGAAAAACGCCATCGTTATCTCATTGCGAATGAGGGCATCGACCGCATCACGACTGCTATTGAACCGCTGAATGTCTTGGAGATTATTTAGGCTAGGCATCAGCGTTTGTAGAAATCTGAATGTGAGATCACTGCCGCTGCCTTCGCCCGCGAGACCTAAAGGAAGTCGATGAGGTAGATGATCCAGATTTTTAATCTCATTGACATTGGTCGCAAAAAACAGGCATTCGCGCCCAATGTTGGCCGTCGAAACCACGAGTTGTTCTGGATATTTGGCTAAAGCATCAAACGCGACATCGACTTGTGCTAACCCTACATGTTGCGGATTAACGAGTACGCGTTCGATATTGTCGGCGCTGCCCCGCGTGACTTCGCACGACGAGAACGATTTCAAATAGAACGGAAATTTCGCGAGACTTGAAATGATGTAAGGGCAAAAAAGTTCTAAATAGTCGCCGCCGCCGAAAGCCCCCGCGAAAAATCGACGTTCCTGAGCATCGGCATTTGAGAGATGCAGAGCGAGTAATGTGGTGCAGAGGATTCTGAATACACGGTGTCGGGTCGCAGTCAATTTTGCAGACATAAAATTTTTCCCACGCAAGTAGAGGTTGTTTCTGTGTTAAAGCGGACAACAAAAAAGAGTGGTTAAAATAATAACCACTCTTCAAGCGAACTGGCCTACCGTCGCTTAGGATTAACCCCCTAAAGCGCCTTGTACTTGTTCGAGTTTCTCGTTAGACCACCGCTGCATATTGTTCCAAATATCTCCCCATCCCCCGCTGGTAGGACGAGTCACGCTGTTTAAGGCCTTGAGCAATTCAACTTGATCTTTATTCGCTTCAGAATCTTCGGGGAACACACTCGGCGCACCCGTAACGGTGACTAAGCGCATACAGGTCGTTTCGATGGAAGGGGTTCCTTGGCTGGAGAACCAGTTCCGCAATCGACTTCTAATG
>CAZTIH010000086.1:0-10957 GCA_964613675.1 uncultured Candidatus Competibacteraceae bacterium | reverse complement strand
CGGGCGTGTACACACCGATTCTTTTCGGTAAGGACGGTACGACGGGGATTGGTCTATTGGAAATCTACCGCAATCAGTAAGCAATTATGCGTAATTCTGACGGCCCCCTTGTCCTGAACAGGGGGAATTTTTCTCACCACTTTGGCCTTTTGGCGAATAAATTGCGCAAAGTGGCATCATTAAATTCGTTGAATTCACGGAACTTGATGCACCTGCACACCGATTTTGGTTGCCGTCGCGGCGCGGTTGAACTAGTTTTGCGTGGATTGTTTTTTCTGGAAGAACAGTCGCGTAAGTAAATCCGCCGGTCTGCCGCTGGCGATAAGCATTTGGATTTTAAGAGGTTGATGTTTCAATGATTGGCACCGTGAAATGGTTTGACGAGGCAAAGGGCTACGGCTTCATTTCGCCTGAAAATGGCGGCAAAGATGTCTTCGTACATTACTCTAAGATCGACAGTAAGGGCTTCAAAACCCTCACCGAAGGTCAACGGGTGCAGTTTGATGTGGAGATGGGTCCTAAAGGCCCCCACGCCATTACTGTGATCCTGATTTAGTTTGGGGACGTTGTTTATGCCGATGGGAACCGTGAAGTGGTTTAACGAAGCTAAAGGATATGGCTTTATCGCCCCGGAGGACGGCAGCCGCGACGTGTTTGTCCATTACTCCGCCATCGACGGCAAAGGCTTTAAAACCCTCGTGGAAGGTGAACGGGTTCAGTTTGAAGTCCAGCCCGGTGCGAAAGGCCCTCAAGCGACTCGCGTCGAAAAAGCGCCCTAATTTCAAAAACTTTTGGCAAAATCGCCCTGTCCTCCGCGACGGGGTTTTTTTGTGTCTATAATCGGGAACTTTTTACCACTGCGGAAAATACTTTTGTGATTGAGCTATTACGCAATATCGCCATCATCGCCCACGTCGATCACGGCAAAACCACCCTCGTCGATCGACTGCTGCAACAGTCCGGTACCCTCAACGAACGCGCTAATCTCGGCGAACGGGTGATGGATTCCAACTCCATCGAGAAAGAACGCGGCATCACGATTTTGGCGAAAAATACCGCGATTAAATGGCAGAATTACCGCATCAATATCGTCGATACGCCCGGTCACGCCGATTTTGGCGGTGAAGTCGAACGGGTGTTGTCGATGGTCGATTCCGTCTTACTGCTCGTCGATGCCGTCGATGGCCCCATGCCCCAAACCCGTTTCGTGACCCAGAAAGCCTTTGCGATGGGCTTTCGACCCATTGTGGTCATCAACAAAATCGACCGTCCCGGGGCCCGACCCGACTGGGTTTTGGATCGCACCTTCGATTTATTTGACCGCTTAGGCGCAACGGAAGAACAGCTCGATTTTCCCGTGGTGTACGCCTCGGCCTTGCGGGGGTACGCCAGCTTGACTTCCGAGGTGACGGAAGGCGATTTAACCCCGCTGTTTGAAACCATTGTAAAGCATGTCCATCCCCCCAAAGTCGATCGAAATGGCCCGTTCCAAATGCAGGTCAGCGCCCTGGACTACAACAATTATGTCGGGGTAATCGGCATCGGACGCATTGCCCGCGGGCAGATTAAAGCGAATAGCGCAGTTGCCGTGTTGGATCGGACGGGCCAGCGGCGCAACGGTCGAATGCTGCAAATTTTGGGGTTCCAGGGACTCGAACGGATAGAATTTCCCGAAGCCGAGGCCGGCGACATCATTGCGTTCACCGGAATCGACCCCCTAGGCATCTCGGATACGATTTGTCATCCCGATGCGGTGGAAATCTTGCCCCCCCTCACGGTCGATGAACCCACAGTGACCATGACATTCCAGGTCAATACCAGCCCCTTTGCGGGCCGCGAGGGCAAGTTTGTGACCAGTCGCCAGATCCGCGAACGACTCCAAAAAGAGTTGATTCACAATGTGGCGTTGCGCGTCGAGGACACCGAAGATCCCGACAAATTCCGCGTATCTGGGCGCGGTGAGCTGCATTTAAGTATTTTGATCGAAAATATGCGGCGGGAAGGGTACGAATTGGGGGTCTCCCGTCCGGAAGTGATTTTCAAGGAGGTGGACGGGGAACGCCACGAACCCTATGAACAGGTCACGATCGATGTGGAAGAAGCGCACCAAGGCGCGGTGATGGAGAAGTTGGGGATGCGCGGCGGAGAATTGCGCGACATGCAGCCCGATGGTCAAGGACGGGTGCGTCTCGAATACTTCATGCCATCGCGGGGATTAATTGGGTTTCAAACGGAATTTATGACCGCTACTTCGGGGACCGGGCTGCTTTACCATGTGTTTGACGCTTATTGTCCTGCGAAAAAGGGCGCGTTGGGTCAACGCATTAACGGAGTCTTGATCGCAAACGGTCAGGGAAAAGCCTTGGCGTACGCGCTCTTTTCTCTACAGGAACGGGGACGGTTATTTTTGGGACACGGCGAAGAGGTGTACGAGGGGATGGTGATTGGCATTCACTCTCGCGACAACGATTTGGTGGTGAACCCCTTGAAAGCCAAGCAACTGACCAACATTCGGGCGGCCGGTACAGACGAAAACTTAATTTTGACGCCCCCCATCCGAATGTCATTGGAACAAGCGTTGGAGTTCATTGACGACGACGAACTCGTGGAAGTGACGCCGCAATCCATTCGCGTTCGTAAAAAGCGCTTGCTAGAACACGAACGTAAACGGGCGGCGCGAACCGACGCTTAACCCGATTTTGCAACGCGCTTTCACAGTAAAAGACGAGCAGACCGCCGTTGCTACGTAATTACGAGCGCGGCTGAAACTGACTAATGAGCTGATTCAACTTCACCACTTCTTCCTCCATCGACTTACTGGCCGCCGCGATTTGTTCTACGAGCGCGGCGTTTTGTTGGGTGACATGTTCCATCTGCATCACCGCTTGGTTCACTTGATCAATTCCCGAAGATTGTTCTGAACTCGCTTCTGCAATTGCCGTCATGGCGGTGGCGACGGCTTGGATGTCTTTTAGCATCGCTTGGAGACTCTTACCCGACTCCGCCACCAATTTGGAGCCTACGGCCACTTTCTGAGACGAATTTTCAATCAATTCCTTAATTTCCTGGGCTGAAGCGGCTGAACGCTGTGCCAAACTCCGCACCTCGGTGGCCACCACTGCAAATCCTCGTCCTTGTTCTCCGGCACGCGCCGCTTCGACGGCGGCATTTAGCGCTAACAGATTGGTCTGAAACGCAATTTCGTCGATCACATTGATGATGTTACTGATTTTGTCGCTGGCTTGACTGATGTTCTGCATCGCAGCCACGGTGTTTTCCAGAATATGTGCTCCTTCAGAAGCGCGTTGACTGGCCTTGCGGGCTAATTGATCGGCTTTGCGGGCATTTTCGGCGGTTTGTTGAACCGTTGACGTCATCTGTTGCATCGACGCCGCCGTCTCCTCCAAACTCGACGCTTGATCTTCCGTACGCTGAGACAGACTCGTATTGCCCGATGAAATCTCCCGCGCATTGGTCGCGACCGTTTCGCCCACTTGCAGTAAATCGGTCATCATTTGCTGAATTTTTTCCGAGAAACGATTAAAAGCCCGCGCATAACGGCTGACCTCATCGTTGCCCATTTCATCGAGTCGATGGGTCAAATCTCCGTCCCCGCTGGCCAACTCCTCCATCGAGTGTACGGCCCGCCGCAATTTAGCGGTCGCAAGATGACTCACCAGGAGAAGGGCTAAACTGCTGAACGCCAGTAAGCCGCCAAATAGTGCAGTCAACATAAATAGCGCGTATTCAAGTTCGGTGTTTGCCACATTCTCTAAATCACTCATCTTGGCTTCTACGGCAGCAGCGGCCCGCATCAGATAGGCGTCGCGCTGCTGCATCGTGTACCCAATCACAATAAATCCCAGCATTTGACCTTGGTCTGTGGCGACGGGCATGGTCATTTTCAGATTATTCGGCACGGAATTGAGATCCCCTGATTCGGAAATCAGCGCCATATCCGGCCCTAAAATTGCGGCATACGCCATGTCTGGATCGGTTCGCGCACTCCGCACAAACTCTGCGAGCAATGGCTGATTCATCTCATCCAGCGGAACTCGGGCGAGATTTGCCCACATTGCTGCTTGAAACACCGTGCGCTGTACCAAACGACTTTCTTCGTCTTTCCGTTGATTAGCTTGGGCATCGACAAAAATTTGGGTCGCGTACTGCTGAAGGTCGGTTAATCCTTTTTCTTGAAGGTGGCGACTGGCAAACAGTGCAGCACCCATCGTGACCAGTAAAATCGCTATGGATGCGGTGACAAATCGTTGGCCTAAAGTCATTTATTATCTCCTGTGCGGACAGCTTTGCTTTGGGGGCGAACTGCGGAGATTATCGACATGAAGGAAAGATCGTTAAAGCAGTATTGTGTAAAGTTCCTAACGGTGGCTTAAAGAACTTTTCCTCAAACAGCCTCGCGTTAAGAATCTTTTTCAGACATTTATTAAGTTACGGCGTGGCGCACTTTCGCCGATACCCATTCGCTAACCACCACCGTCCCCAAGATGGCGATAAAAATCACGGTCACTTGGGGCCACGCCAGCATGTTAATCGACGACTGCAACGGCCCCCCAATCCCACCGGCCCCCACGAGGCCCAAAATGGTCGATTCGCGGATGTTGATGTCCCATCGAAATACCGTAATGCCCAAAAAAGCAGGCATGACCTGCGGGACGACGGCATAGTCCATCACCTGAAACGATCCCGCCCCAGTCGCCGTCACGGCCTCCACTTGAGCGGGGTCGATCTCCTCAATCGCTTCGTACAAGAGCTTGGCGATAAACCCAATCGACCGTAATGCAATTGCCAAAATGCCGGCCAAAATCCCTGGTCCCAAAATGGCCACGAGCAACATGGCCCAAATTAACGAGTTAATCGACCGCGAAGCCACAATGACTAAAAGCGCCAATGGACGTATCCCAAAACGGCTTGGCGTCGTGTTGTTGGCGGCCAAAAATGCTACGGGTACCGCGAAAAGAACCGCTAATAATGTGCCTAAAGTCGCGATGTTGAGGGTATCCCACAGCGGTCGCCATAAACGGTCGAGATAGCTCCAACGCGGTGGCCACATGCGATCGGTGATGTCGGCAATTTGGCGCGGCGCGTCGTACACAAACATCCACATAGTGTCTTGGGTCATCACCTGCCAGCAGTACACGAATAACGCCACCGTGAATAAAGTGCCCAACCAACGTAGCAGACTCTGCTTAGGCGTCCGAATGCGCCAAATGCGTCCCCCTTCTGAGGATTTTGAAGGATAAACCGGCATCGCTATCCCCTTGTCGGGCGTTCTGAAGGATAAATCGGCATTGTCATCCCCTTGTCGGGCGTTCTGAAGGATAAACCGACCATCTAACTCACCTGTTTCCGAATGTAACTAGAGCTGTACTCAACCCCCATCACCACGATGATGATGAGAATTAGAATTGCGCCCGCAGAATCGTATTCATAACGGTCAATGGCCGTGTTGAGCGTTGCGCCAATGCCACCCGCCCCCACAATCCCTATCACGGCGGATTCGCGAAAGTTGATGTCGAGACGGTACAGCGATAGCCCAAACAGACGCGGCATCACCTGGGGTTGGACGGCATAATTGACCACCTGTGGCCAAGTTGCCCCCGTCGCTCGAATCGCCTCGACCTGTGCGGCTTCGATGTCTTCGATATCCTCGGCGAGAAGTTTGGCCATAAACCCAATCGTCGCGAATGCGAGGGTCAAAAAACCCGCAAAAGGCCCAAATCCAAAGGCTGCCACCAATAGAATCGCAATCACGATCTCCTGGAATGACCGCGAAACCGCGATAATCGCCCGACAAATGTAGTAAATCAGGGGAGGGGCCAGGTTGCGGGCCGCACCAATGCCGATGGGAATCGAAACCGCAATTCCGACTATCGTTGAAGTGAAAGTCATCGTGAGACTTTCGCTAAAGCCCACGGCAATATCCGTCCAACGACTCGTGAAGTCGGGCACCAAAAACCCCTGAATAAAGCGCCACCCCCGTTCGAGTCCCAGCCATACCCGAGTCCAGTTAATCTGAACCGTCGAAAGGGCGAATATCAGATAAATCAACCCACCCCCGTACACCGTCCACCGTACCCACGCCTGCTTCAGAATCTGCGGGGGACGTCGCCAAGTGCGATTCGCGCTCGGTAAAACCGTTGTCGTCATAACGCTTCTGTCGCCTTGTGCTGCAAACGATCCAGCTTTTCCCGATCAGCTTGCGCATCTTCCGCGTCTTCCCGAACGGCCTGTTGCATCTGTGTCCAGTCTTCTTCGCCGTAAATCTGCGTCAACACGGTTTCGTCTAGGGCGTCGGGCGAACCGTCAAAGACCACTTCCCCCGCCCGTAACCCAATGATTCGATCCGTAAATCCCCGCGCCAACACCACGTCGTGAATGTTGATGATGGCGGGCAACTGGCGTTCGGCGCAGACCTCGCGAATCAATCGCATAATTTGACGAGAGGTTCGCGGATCAAGCGACGCTGTGGGTTCGTCGATGAGCAGGAGTTGCGGATTCTGTGCGAGGGCGCGGGCAATCCCTACCCGTTGGCGTTGTCCCCCGGAGAGTTCGTCGGCCCGTTTGTCCGCAAAATCGCCGAGTCCGACCCGATCCAGAAGCGAAAACGCATTGTCGATGTCGCTTTGGGGAAACTGGCGCAGTAACGACCGCCAAAACGATACGTACCCCAATCGTCCGGAAAGCACATTTTCCATCACGGTTAACCGTTCGACGAGGGCATATTCTTGGAAAATCATGCCGATACGACGACGGGTTTGGCGTAATTGGGTGCGCGACAGGGGGCGTAACGCGACATTGTCCAGATAAATTTCCCCATCGGTGGGTTCGATGAGGCGGTTAATGCAGCGAATGAGGGTGGATTTTCCAGCGCCCGAAGGCCCGATCAGCCCGACGACTTCCCCTGCCGAAATGGAAAACGAGACCCCTTTGAGGGCTTCGTCTCCTGTGCGATAGCGTTTGCGTAACTCTTTGAGGATGAGCATGAGCAGAATTCACGGCTTGCCGACGCCGAAACGTCGCACAAACCGTGGGTTATGTGATTAACGACAGTCGTAAGAAACATTCATGGCCGCGTCGATTTCGCGAACCACTGACCAATGTTCCTTGAACGTAATCGGCATAAAGGTTTCTTGCGGGGGTTGGGCTTGGTTGAATTCTTGCGCTAAATTCGTGCCCTCCCAATCAAAGCTAAAAAACGCTTCCTGGATTTTGGCTTGCAGATCGGGGTGCAGGTTGTAAACCACGCCATAACCTGTGGTGGGGAAAGTTTCTGAACGATAGATTGTTTTAATCTGCTCAGGGCGCACGACGTTCCGTTCAAACATGCGATTCATCACAGAATTCGCAATGGCAGCCGCTGCATAATCTTTATTCGCCACCCCTAAAATCGAGTTGTCGTGGCGTCCCGAAAAGACCGGCTCAAAATCGCGCCCGGCAACTAAACCGTATTGCGCTTCGAGGAGGGCCGAGGGGGCTTTGAAGCCAGAGTTAGAAGTTTCCGAAGTGAAAGCGAGCTGGCGACCTTTCACGTCGGCGAGTTCATTAATGCCCGAATCGGGATAGGTAATGATCTCCATCTCATAGCCGTACAGGCCCTCTTTGGAAGCCATCATGGTGAACGGACGAAATCCCGCACACGCAACGGCTAAGGGATTGGAGCCGGTGTTAAAACCCGCGACATGGAGGCGACCGGCGCGCATGGCTTCCATTTGGGCGGCGTTGGATTGCACGGGGAAAAACTGCACCCGCTTGCCCGTCACGGCGGCGAGGTGGTCGAGAAATTCCTTCCACACCTCGGCGTACACGGCGGGATCTTCGACGGGGGTGTAGGCAAAAATGAGGGTGGGCGGGTCGATCCACTGGCTGGGATCGGTGGGGATGTCGGCGATCATATCTCCATCGTTATCGACAAAGCGGCTATCGAGGGGAAATCCGATGGAGGGGAGATTTGCGGTAAACCCTGCGGTGGAAAGGGTAGTCGTCGCAACGAAAGCGAGTAGCGAAGAAAATAAAGTCTTCATTAGTGGATGACCTGCTGCGGTTTAAGAAATTGTCTTTGCAGCAAATCACATTATTTTGACATTTTCTTTACATTCAGGGCGAGGTTTTTTAAATTTTCCGAAATTAGCAGAATAAATAAACTTTTCCTTGTTTGGAATGCGGGTAAAACGGGCAATATATTTACGCTATTAGCACTGTTCTGTAGCAAAAATCGCAAGCGTAGGACTCATTGAACGCCCGAAAGGGGTTTGAATAATTTTGGCTTGATCGACAGAGAGGCGTTTCAATCATGCTTGAGAAGTGGAAAACAAGATTAAAGACTGCACGGGAGAAATTCCGTAAATTCGACTATCAACCGTCTAAAAGGACGATTTTAGGCACGCTGGATCGCATTCTGGAGAATATGAAGGGTAGCCTGAGCAACAGCAGTAACAACTTTGTTGTCATTTTGCTAATCCCTGTTTATATCTCATTACTTCTGCTCCTCAAATTAAATAGCGTATTGCAGTGGCTGATCCCCATGGCGATACAATTGTTCGATACATTGGGGCTATTGATTCTCGATTTTTTCAGCGCTGCATTTGAGGAATTGGGGTTTTACTGGCGGTTTTTTGCCGAAACGAGCGAGTACGCAGGTTTTCCGTTACGCCATCTGCTAGACAGACTCAAAGAGCAGGTCGAAGCCGAGTTCCAAATCCAAGCCCCTGCCGACACGCAACGCGTCGAATTGGCGTCTTTTACCCCGCCTGAAACGCCAGAAGTCGTTGAAAATGCGGGTGTTTCTTTGCGCAAGGTGGAGGATCCCTTTGCAGTAGATACCCAAGCGTCCTCTGAGACGCCAACGGCTACGGCATCCACGGTGTTTACCTATTCTCAAACCTTGGGGACGGCATTCCTGCGCAGTGCCCTGTGGTTTGGTGCCTTTTTCCTAGCGATTTTAATGATGGTTGGGATTATCACGCTAATTTTATTCCCCGTTTCAAGTTACCTACTGCGTCCCTACCTCGAAGGGTTGAAATTAGGCCAAAACGATCCTTACCGAGCGCTTTATTTCAAGGAAGAATCTCAAAAAGTCGTGTTTTCTGCTGAAACCGACCGAGACACGAAAAACGATGAGAAAAAAGTAGACGAATCAGCTATCCATGTTTCAACGGAAAATGGCCAGATTTTTGGATTTATCGAGAAAAACAGAGGCATCCTTACCTCGTTTGCAGTTATTATTCTTGTAATTTCAATCGCGTTGGATCTGTTTTATAGCACGCTGATCACCATCCTGGTGCTTTCTCTTTTGGGGATCCTTGCTCACTTTATACTCCGTTTCCTGACGACTTCAGGAAATTCGCCAACCCAAAATTCGTGACTTTCCATCAAAAAAGGTAAATTTTACGGGACACCATCGAAAAATACGACTTCTCCCGTTTCCAACGAGTATTCCGCCCCAACCACATGCAATCCCCGACTCTGGATCAATCGCTCGATAATCACGGAACCATGACGTAATTGATTCGCCGAAGCCCGCACATTCGCCCGTACCGCGTGATGAACGAGGGCTTTACGGTCATCCCGCAGCGCTTGTGCCTCCCATAAGGTTTCAACGGCGGGAAGAATGCGATCCACGATGGAACGGAGGTTGGGGGAGCGACTCCCCGTTTCACGCTCCAATTCGTCCAAAGTCGCCAGTACGGCACCACAACGGGTATGTCCCAATACGACGACTAATTTGGCTTGGTACATTTCAGCGGCAAATTCAATACTTCCCACCTGGGATGGCGCGACAATGTTGCCCGCTACGCGAATCACAAATAAATCCCCTAATCCCTGATCGAAGACGATTTCCGCCGGTACGCGTGAGTCCGAACAGCCGAGAATGATAGCGAAAGGATTTTGTTCCGCTACGAGTTCGGTGGGACGGGTCGGCGAGGTCAAGGGGCGTTGTTGCTGGAGATTTTCGACAAATCGGCGATTCCCCGCACGGAGTTTTTCTAAGGCATCGAAGGCAGCAAGCATAGTTTTTTAGAAATCTTCTGAGGTGGTCTCTAACCAATGCCTAAAGTAAGGATTTTTGTCAAACTAGGTTTGAAAAATCTCATTTTGTAAAGCCTTTCCGTTTTGAAGGGGGCGTTTTCTTAAAAAAAGGGTTCTCTAACTGATGCTGATATACTAACATAGACCAACTTCTGCTATACAAAACTCATGCAATGGCCTTTATTCCACTCCGTAAAGCCGTCGAGCGGCTCGGGCTTCATCCCAACACTTTGAGAAAATACGCAGATGCCAACATTATCCCGTCCATCCGAACGCCAAAGGGAAATCGACTTTTCGATGTCGATGCCTATCTGCGCGGACAAGGCGAGCAAGTTGTTATCTGCTATTGCCGCGTTAGTTCAAGAAAGCAGCGCGACGACCTGCAACGACAAGTTGAGCGAATGCGCGATCTTTACCCCCAAGCGGAAATCATCCAAGACATCGCGAGCGGTCTCAACTTCAAAAGGAAAGGACTGTGTGCCGTACTGGAACGACTTTTGCGCGGAGATAAGCTCACACTTGTGGTTGCCCACCGCGACAAACTTGCCCGCTTTGGCTTCGACTTGCTCCGATTCCTCGTTGAGAAAAACGGCGGACAAATCGTGGTTCTCGATCCAGGACTGGGAAGCCCCGCCGACGAACTCACCCAAGACCTCCTCGCCATCCTCCACCACTTCGCTCAACGAGTTCATCAAAACAAAGCGAGTGCGAATCCATCCGACGGCGGAACAGCGGGAGATTTTTCGGCAATGGTTCGGGACTTCGCGATTCGTCTACAACGAGACAGTAAAACATCTGAACCAGCCGAAGGACTTGAGGGAGAAGCACTGGATGGGTGCAGCGAAAATGGTGATAGCGGCCTTGCCGAATTGGGCGAAGTCGATTCCTTACCAAGTCAAAAAGATGGCCG
>CAZTIH010000085.1:0-11073 GCA_964613675.1 uncultured Candidatus Competibacteraceae bacterium | reverse complement strand
GACAAAGCCTACTTCCCCCGCACGCAGTTGGGGGAGTTCCCGAGGTTTGGGCGTAAAAATACCAATTTTATCGACTTGAAAAGTGCGTTTTGTGGACATGATGCGAATCTTCTGCCGCACCTGTAAAACACCGTCCACAACGCGAACAAGCGAGACGACCCCCAGATAATTATCGAACCAAGAGTCCAAAATGAGGGCCTTCAAGGGTTTATCCAGGTCTCCCTTGGGCGCGGGAATTTTCTCAATGATTTGTTCCAGCAGTTCGGCGACGCCAAACCCCGTTTTAGCGCTAATCTTTAACGCTTCTGTCGCGTCTATCCCGATGACATCCTCAATCTCTTTGATTACGCGTTCGGGTTCTGCAGAAGGTAAGTCAATTTTATTCAGAACGGGCAAAACTTCTAAACCCTGCTCAATCGCGGTGTAACAGTTGGCGACGCTCTGAGCCTCAACGCCCTGTGCTGCATCAACGACTAAAAGCGCACCATCACAGGCGGCAAGTGAGCGAGACACTTCGTAAGAAAAATCGACATGACCCGGGGTGTCGATGAAGTTGAGTTGATAGATTTCACCGTTTTGGGCTTTGTAATCGAGGGAAACGCTCTGCGCTTTAATCGTAATGCCGCGTTCCCGTTCTAAGTCCATCGAGTCGAGCACCTGTTCCGACATCTCACGTGCGGTAAGCCCCCCGCAAATTTGAATTAAACGGTCGGCCAACGTTGATTTACCGTGATCGATATGGGCAATAATCGAAAAATTACGAATGTTTTTCATGTGGCCGCCTGCTTTGCGATTGCGCTAAACCGACCATTCTAACCTATTGTTTTAATCTGAAATATGTGACGGGTTTGTTTTTCAAGCCAACCCCGAGTCATCGCTGCGGCAATAGCAAGACCTAACCCCGCAAGCGCAAAGGATTCGCCCGCTGACCATTCGAGCTGTTGGGCTAATAGGGCCCCCCCTAAAAATCCCGCAAGCGGTACACAAAACATCGTCGCGGCACTGCGGAAGAGTCGCGTATCATCGACGACTAAAACGACGCGCTTGCCTAGAGATAAATCGTCCCCGATATCAACCGATTCGCGTTGAACTTGAACAATTTTTTCTTTAGCTGAACAACCCGTCGCACATTGTCCGCAGCCTTTAGCTGAGCAGCTTTCATCCGTAGATTGCGTTTCGAGAACGCGAACTTTGACCCACTGGGGCGAAATTTCGACAACGAGGGCTTCATTTTCCGTCATGGCGGCTCATTATTGCTCTAAGGGAGACATTTGAAGGCTATTTGCGACCGATGAAGTCGTCACAATCGGGACCTCTCCAATCGCCGTGATTTGTAAGTTATTGAGTACCCGACCGTAAGCACTCATCACACCAATGCGATAGGGGCCTTCTAAAAAAGATCTTTGGGCATCTAAAACTTCTAAAAAGACCGACACCGTGGCGAGTCCATCGCTAAATACGATTTGTTCTACCGTGCCTTCCGTAGCAGAACGCTGGTATTTGCGCTGAGAAATTTTCTGAAACCCCACCGGCATTTTTCCAATTTCTATAGGGGTTATCTGCGCAGTGATTTCAGCGTGGTTGTCTCTAATGACAGGCAGGTTGTGTACCTGAAAATGGATTTCGGGTAGGGGGCCTAAAGGTTCAAACTCTACAAAAGTCATGGTCTCAATCGGCTGTTGGTTTTCGTCCAAAAGAGCCGAGCGCAAGACCGTTGCTGTATCCTGATCGAGCCATAAATCATAGCCAAATCGATAGTGATCACGAGGAGAAACGGCAATGTTAACCGCATGACGGCCTGCAATTCGACCCGTGCGCCGCAATTCGAGATGATAGGTGGTGCTGATGTGGTTGAGCGTTTTTGCGTCTGTGAGGGGGAAAGCGGAGGCATTTGCGTCGCGTTGGGTGCGATTTACCATCACCCCTTGGGAGGTAATAATATAAGTGTGGCCATCCGCGCCGACGATGATCTCTCGTAAAGTGTCGTTAAGTGCGGTCAAGCGCTGTTGTTCGCGACCTTGTTGTCGTTGAAACAGAATTTCCATCGATTCGATGTTTTGTCCCTGTACATAAACAAAGCGCCCTCGATAGGTTAAATCGCGTTGGGGATCGACCATGCGTTCTAACCAAAATTCGGGCGTGTCAGCCGAGGAAATCGCGCTCAATCCCAGTAGCAACCACCCCAAAGCGTAATAACCAACCCACTTCACCATAGTGTTAAGGATTGTCCGCACTGAAACCTACGACGCGCACAAAGGGCATGGCCCCGCTCATCGGGTTGTTATTGGCATATCCCATGTGGGTAACAAGATAGCTACGGAGAACAGGGTTGCGCATGGGATCCTGTTCGACGACAGAGGTGGCTTGAGACCAAGATTCGGCGACTTGAACGGTTTGCTTTTCGGAATAGAAAACACTCAAGCCCGCCCCCCCTACGACAAACAGTAGCGCAGCGACCGCCGACCACTGCCATGAGTGCGAGACAGGACGGGACGGGACGGGATTTTGTGCCACTTCGTCTGCGATCCGCGCCATCACACCTTGGGAAAAGCTAGGCGCGATTTGGTCGGGTAAATGTTGAGCGAGGGCACTTTGGATGAGATGGTAATTCGTCCATTTCGTTTTGAGGGTTTCATCTGCCAGCAGACGTTTCGTCAATAAAGAGATTTCTTCGTTGCGGCATTCACCATCGACAAGTGCCGATAGTTGCTCGTGTAATAAGTTGTTATTCATCGCATGAATCGACCGATTTTATGTCAACAGTTGGCGTAATTTGTTTTCAATGGCTTCGCGGGCACGAAAGATGCGTGAGCGGACTGTACCAATTGGGCAACCCATCGTTTGCGCGATTTCTTCATAACTGAGTCCCTCAAATTCCCGCAGCGTAATGGCGGTGCGTAAATCTTCAGGAAGTTCTTCTATGGCCTTGAAAACCATGGTTTCGATTTCTTCCTTGAGCAAAAGTTTCTCTGGGGTTTGGTATTCCTTTAAGTACGATTGACCGTCGTATTGTTCTGCATCTTGCGCATCAATATCCGCATTTGGGGGGCGTCGTCCTTGAGCGACCAAATAATTTTTCGCTGTATTAATCGCGATACGGTAAAGCCATGTGTAAAACGCGCTCTCACCGCGAAACCCTTGAAGGGCGCGGTAAGCCTTTAAGAACGCTTCTTGCGATACATCTAGTGCTTCACTAGGGTCGTGAACATAACGGGAAATCAGTTTGATAATTTTGGCCTGATATTTACGAACAAGAATATCAAATGCCGCTATTTCACCCTTTTGGACTCGCAGAACTAATTCACGATCGATATTTCGTTCGCCCATCAGGGCTTAACCTCTTTTGTATTCAGATTGCACGATAACTGTGCCACCACTTTAACGCCCTTTGCACAATAATTTCCGTTTCGTTTCGTGCGTTGTAATCTGTTCTTTAGTGTAAACAATGAACGCACAGGCATTTAGCGAACCTCAAATGGGTTCCTCCAAGAGTTTTTCCACTAGTTTTTGCAGATCTGAACGTGGGGCCTGTGCACGGCCTAGGAAATAATTCCACAAATCAGGATCGGTCGCGTCAAGCAGCTCAATAAACAGGTGTTTTTCCTGTTCATCCGCTTGTTCAAAGTGATTGTTGAGGTAGCGGTTGAGAATGACATCGAGTTCTTTCATCCCCCGCCGACAACGCCAGCGCAATTTCGATTTACTGTCCACAGTACACCTTCATTAAATTCTCAAGGGTTGAAACGAGATAGGCGACCTCACGCCGCCTATCACTTACTTTATAAAACAGTGGGTTAAGCTGCGTGACGGCGTTCAATCAACAGTTTCTTGATTTCGGCAATGGCTTTTGCAGGGTTAAGCCCTTTGGGACACACTTTGGCGCAGTTCATGATGGTATGGCAGCGATATAAACGGAACGGATCCTCTAAATTGTCCAGACGTTCGCCCGTAAACTCATCGCGACTGTCAGCAATCCAGCGGTACGCCTGCAACAAAATCGCAGGGCCTAAATACTTATCGCCGTTCCACCAGTAGCTCGGGCAGCTCGTCGAACAGCACGCACATAAAATGCACTCGTACATGCCGTCGATTTGTTCGCGGTCTTCTGGAGATTGCAACCGTTCCCGATCCGGCGGTGGCGGGGTTTGAGTTTGCAACCACGGTTTAATCGAAGCGTACTGCGCATAAAAATGCGTCAGATCGGGCACCAAATCCTTGACCACGGGCATGTGAGGTAAGGGATAAATGTTCAGATCACCCTTTACATCCTCGACGGCTTTGATGCACGCAAGGGTGTTGCGGCCGTCGATATTCATCGCACACGAACCGCAAATTCCCTCTCGACACGAGCGCCGAAAGGTCAACGTCGGGTCGATTTCATTCTTAATTTTGATGAGGGCATCGAGGACCATCGGGCCACATTTGTCCATATTGACTTCGTAAGTATCCAGACGCGGGTTTTGCCCGTTATCTGGGTCCCAACGATAAATATGAAATTTTTTGATGCGCTCGCCTTTCTCGGGGCTGGTGAAGGTTTTTCCCTTGCCGACCACCGAGTTTGCCGGTAAACGAAACTCAGCCATAACAATCTCCTAATAGGTGCGCTTCTTAGGCGCGATGTATTCGACTTCGTTGGTCAAGGTGTATTCGTGAACAGGGCGGTAATCGAGTTTTACGCGGCCTTCTTCATCCACCCAAGCGAGTGAATGTTTCATCCAATTTTCGTCGTCGCGTTCGGGGAAATCTTCGCGGGCATGGGCGCCTCGGCTCTCTTTCCGCACTTCTGCACAACGCATTGATACCTGTGCCGACCCCAATAGATTTTCGAGCTCGAAGGTTTCAACGAGATCAGAATTCCACACGAGACTGCGATCCGTAACCTGTATATCGCCAAAGGATTGGTAGATGTCATCCATCTTCTTGACGCCTTCCGCCAAACTGTCGCCCGTACGGAATACCGCTGCGTGTTTCTGCATCGCTTGCTGCATGTTGTCGCGGATTTTAGCCGTGGGGAGCGTCCCTTTGGCGTGACGGAGCTGATCAAAACGCGAAAGCGCTTTGTCGATCGACGCCGCTGAAGCCTTCTTCACCGCCTGTTCGGGTTTTACGACTTCCGCACAGCGCCGCGCCGCCGCCCGTCCAAAGACCACTAGATCGAGTAACGAATTCGATCCTAAACGGTTCGCACCATGCACCGACACGCAAGCCGCTTCGCCAATCGCCATCAATCCGGGAACGACACAATCGTTTTCATCGCCCCGTTTGGTGAGGACTTCACCGTGATAATTGGTTGGGATGCCACCCATGTTGTAATGCACCGTTGGCAGAACCGGAATGGGGGTTTTCGTGACATCGACGCCAGCGAAAATTTTAGCCGTTTCAGCAATGCCAGGCAGTCGTTTGTGAATCACTTCTGGCCCTAGGTGCATCAAATTCAGGTGAATGTGATCGGCTTTGTCGCCAACGCCACGCCCTTCGTTGATTTCAATGGTCATCGAACGACTTACCACGTCGCGAGATGCTAAATCCTTCGCATTTGGCGCATAACGTTCCATGAAACGCTCGCCTTTCGCGTTGGTGAGATAGCCCCCTTCACCACGAACCCCTTCCGTGATCAAGCACCCCGCGCCGTACACGCCCGTGGGATGGAATTGCGTGAACTCCATGTCCTGCAACGGTAGCCCAGCCCGTAAAACCATCCCATTACCGTCTCCGGTGCAGGTGTGGGCCGAGGTGCAAGAGAAGTAAGCACGTCCATAACCCCCCGTCGCTAAAATGGTCATGTGGGCGTGAAAGACGTGCAGCGTGCCTTCAGACAAATCCCACGCCAAAACCCCGCGACAGGTACCGTCTTCATCCATCAACAAATCCGTTGCGAAGTACTCGATGTAGAACTCCGCTTGATGTTTGAGGGATTGTTGGTAAAGGGCGTGCAACATGGCATGACCGGTGCGGTCGGCGGCGGCACAGGTACGTTGTGCGGTTCCCTTGCCAAACTCCGTGGTCATGCCGCCAAAGGGGCGTTGGTAAATGCGACCGTCGTCCGTCCGCGAAAAGGGTACGCCGTAGTGCTCCAGCTCGATGACCGCGCTGGGGGCCTCTTTGCACATGAACTCAATCGCGTCCTGGTCGCCGAGCCAGTCGGAACCTTTAACGGTGTCGTACATGTGCCATTCCCAACGATCAGGCCCCATATTGCCCAATGCGGCCGATACCCCCCCCTGAGCGGCGACGGTATGGCTGCGCGTGGGGAATACTTTGGTGATGGAAGCCGTTTTAAGGCCCTTCTCGGATAACCCGACCGTTGCGCGTAGCCCTGCCCCACCTGCGCCAACCACCACGACGTCGTAAGAATGATGAATAACTTGATAACTCGGATTTACAGACGCATTCATTGAGTTCGTTGACTCCTAGTTCAATACAACAGCAGCCGCTCGGCCAATCGACGCGATGGCAAGAACCGCTAGTGAGATCGTGCCAAATCGCACGGCCAGTAAGGCAGCCAGTTTGATTGGCTTAATATGCACGTAGTCTTCAATCACGACTTGCAGGCCAAGACTCATGTGGTAGAACAAATTTGCCACCATGAGTGCCGCCAAAGCGGTGTTAATTGGCGATTGAATCCACGTAATCGCAGTGGTGTAGTCAGCGCCCTGTAACCCGAGCATTGAAATAACAAACCACAATGTCAAAGGAACATTAGCGACTGCGGTTACGCGTTGCATCCACCAGTGGTTGACGCCTTCTTTCGCCGAACCTAGACCTTTAGCCTGCGATAAGGGAGTACGTAAGTGCATGATTTATCCTCGTTTATTTGAAAATGGCAATCAACCACACCAATAATGTGAGGATACCGGCGGCCCCCAACACGATGTGGCCTGAACGGTCGGCATCCGCTAATTTGAAGCCATAGCCCGCATCCCAAAACAGATGTCGGATCCCGTTTCCCATGTGGTAGAACAGCGCCAAAGTCCAGCCAAATAAGGCGAATTGCACGATAAAATGACCAAAAAAGCCTTGAGCGGCTTCAAATGTTTCTTTACCACTGCCCAACGCAACAAACCAATAAACCACGAGAAGCGTGCCTACGGACAAAGCAATGCCCGTTGCCCGATGAGCGATAGAGAGATAGGCCAGCAGCGGCAGGCGATACACCTGCAAATGCGGCGAGAGCGGTCGGTTGCTCTTAGCCATTTTTAAATGCCTCTTTTGGGTGTTTAGGGTGCTAATGGTGCGAACTCAACGGTTGTGCACCAACGCCGCATCAAATGTTAACCGATTCTGACGGTGATTTAGAATGCGGTTAGAACTTTCCCTCTAAAAATCAATACACCGCCCGTTACGTTCCCAATCGCCGTAGCGCGTGGGTTCTAAACCTCGGGGGCCACCAATTTCTTTGGGTTTGTCCGAAGATTTTTCGGGAGACTCGGCCGACGGGGGTGACGCGGGCAGAGATTCTGTTGGGTTAATGGGGTCTGAGGGAGGCGTTTCTTTTTCCACAATGGCACCTGAAAGCTAGGGTTGACTAGATGAAAAGTTTTAATGAAATCATTGGGTTAGTACAGCCAATGGCCTTATTCTGCCAGCTAGATTACGGCGTACTTTCTATAGAAGGGAGTGACGCGAATACTTTTTTGCAGGGACAAATCACCAACGACATCAACCAGATAGACCTCCAAATGAGTCAATTAGCAGCAGTCTGTACCCCCAAAGGACGGGTAATTGCCCTCGGGCGGTTGTTGCGACAGGAGACGGGGTTTTGGTGGTTATTACCAAAGTCGATGGTGGCCAGGCTCCAGGATCATCTCAAACGTTATCTGTTGCGCGCTAAAGTGGTGCTGACGAACAAAAGCGATGAATTGATGACGCTGGGGGTGGGGGGGACGGAAGGGATCGCCCTTGTACAACAGCGATTTCAGTGTGACTTGACTGCGCCTCTTAGCACGATGCAAACCGAAGTGGGCTGTGTAACGCGGATGTGGGGGGATTACCCACGGATCGAAATTACAGGGCCGATAGACAAAATCACGGCTCTAATGGAGGAATTCGCTTTGAGCAAAGCGGCAATATGGCAAGCGAACGAGATGATTGCGGGGGTTCCCACAATCTACCCCGATACCAGTGAAATGTTTATCCCACAATCCATAAATCTCGATTTAATTCAAGCGGTTAACTTCAAAAAAGGCTGTTACACCGGACAGGAAATTGTGGCCCGTACCCAGCATTTAGGACGCATCAAGCGGCGACTTTATTTAGGGACCGTCACTTCTGAAGAAGCCCCTCGCATCGGGGATAAATTGAGTTCGCCCGCAGCGGCAGCTAATGAAGAAACAGGAACGCTCGTCGAGGTCGTCTCTCTCGGAGAAAGCAGTGACTATCTCGTGCTGTTTTCGGCGGCTAAAAACCTCGTTGCGACGCCTTTAGGGTTAGCTTCAAGTTCTGCGGCCATTACGCGACTGCCGTTTCCCTACGATGTCGATTAACTCCCATAATATTAGCTAATTTTTAATCCAAACCGCTGCCCCAAACTCGTTATGTTGTATTAGCAGCGCTACAATCCGTCTCTCCTTTGATACAATTTAGTTGTTGACACCCTTGAAATCGCCCATTTTACACGCCCTTCGCACTGCCCTCGATGCGCTCCACGAGCAGGGGCACCTTCCCGCTGAAGCCTTGGACGCACTCCATTTAGAACGCACCCGTGAGCGGCAACACGGCGATTTTGCCAGCAATACCGCCATGACGCTGGCCAAAACCCTTCGTCTGAAACCCCGCAATCTCGCCGACCAGATCATCCGCGCTCTGCCGACTATTCCGTTACTCCGCAAAGTTGAGATTGCCGGTCCAGGGTTCATCAATTTTTACCTATCCTCACACGCCTATTTCACCGTTCTGAACGCCGCGTTGACGCAAAAAACCGCATTTGGGGAAACCACCGCAGTTGGGCAAGGACAGACGGTGCAGATCGAGTATGTCTCGGCGAACCCCACTGGACCGCTGCATGTTGGACACGGTCGCGGGGCGGCCTTTGGCGCGTCGTTGGCGAATATCCTGCGGGCGACGGGCTTTGTGGTGCAGCAGGAATATTATGTGAACGATGGCGGTCGGCAGATGGACATCCTGGCTGCGAGTCTTTATTTACGGTTTGCCGAATCCCAAGGGGCAAAGTTTAGCTTTCCGCGCAACGGCTATCGCGGTGAGTATGTCAAGGAAATTGCTGAAGAATTAGCCGATTTATTGCCACAACATGTCCTCGTCGATTTAGAGGACTTATTTCGGGTCATTCCGCCTGATGAGGGGAGCGAGGATGCGGAGAATGGGGAAAATGGCGATAAAGAAGCGCATATCGACGGCGTGATTGCCGAACTCAAAACGCGCTTAGGCGATGAAACTTACGCAACGGTGTTTAATCTGGGATTGCAACGCATTCTCGACGACATCCGCGACGATTTAGCCGAATTTGGGGTGCATTTCGACCGTTGGTATTCAGAAAAAAGTTTGAGCGAAGCGGGGGCGTTACAAGCAGGGGTAGCCGCTCTCGAAAACAGCGGTTATCTGTACGAAGCGGAAGGCGCAAAGTGGTTTCGTTCCACGGCATTTGGCGATGAAAAAGATCGTGTCGTCGTACGGGAGAATGGTCAAACCACCTACTTCGCTTCAGACATCGCGTATCACAAAGAGAAGTTCGAGCGCGGGTTTGCATCGGTAATCGACATCTGGGGTGCGGATCATCACGGTTACATCCCCCGAGTCAAAGCCGCGCTTACCGCCCTAAATCTCGATGCTAACCGTTTGATTGTGCAACTTATTCAGTTCGTACGACTGTTGCGCGACAACCAGCCTGTATCCATGTCCACGCGCAGCGGCGAGTTTGTGACCCTCCGCGAGTTACGCCAGGAAGTGGGCAATGATGCGGCGCGATTTTTTTATGTCTCGCGCAATGCAGACCAACGTCTCGACTTCGATTTAGAAGTGGCCAAGCGCCAGTCCAAAGACAATCCGGTGTATTACATCCAGTACGCCCATGCCCGAATTTGTCGCATTTTTGACGAAGCGCAGAAGCAATTCGGATTGTCCCCCAATTTCTCAACTGCCCCTTGGCATCTATTAACGCACGAGTTAGAAGAAGGATTGATGGTGCAAATCGCCCGTTACAGCGAAGTGCTCGAAGCAACAGCCCTCCAACGACAACCCCATCTTCTTGCCCAATATCTGCTTGATTTGGCGACGGAATTACACCGTTATTATGACTTCAAACCGCGTATCGTGGTCTTGTGCGACGACCCCGAGTTGCGACTTGCGCGATTGGGACTGTGCTTGGCCCTGCGTCAAGTGCTGGTCAATAGCCTCACTCTTATTGGTGTAACTGCCCCGGAGACGATGTAATTATGACTCGTAGCGATTACAAAAATATTGTTTATGCCCCCGCTGCTAAACCCGCCCGTAAAACGCTTCCGCAAAGCGTGATGTTGCTGGGCGCGATGGTTCTTGGTGGAGGGATTACGGGTGCGTCTGGGTACTGGTTGAACCGCCCTTCGGCCCCCGAAACGACATCTGAAGTCGTGCCGGTGCCAGTGCCCGCAACTGTATCTACGACAGCTGCGGCCGCCCCGCCCCCTGCTGAAATGCCCATCGCTGTTATCCCGACTTCTCCTTTGGGGTTCTACAACGAGTTACCAAGCCCCACGAACAACGTGCCATCGGTGCGCGAGGTGGCGGCCAATCGGTCACCGAATGTGCGGCCCGTCGCACTGAGTGAACGGCGTCTCGAAACCAGCCCCTTGCCGCCCCGCAACGCAGACAGTTTCACGCCACTACCGCCGTCTCGTCCGCAAACGCTTTCGGCGCCACCTGACCCCGTTGCGGTACGCATTACGGAGCCTGTGCGTCCGCAGCCCGTTGCACAGACACCGCGTGTCGAATCGTCGAGACCTCAGCCCGTTGCACAGACACCGCGTGCCGAATCGCCGAGACCGCAGCCCGTTGCACAGACACCGCGTGCCGAATCGCCGAGACCTCAGCCCGTTGCACAGACACCGCGTGCCGAATCGCCGAGACCTCAGCCCGTTGCAC
>CAZTIH010000084.1:0-11230 GCA_964613675.1 uncultured Candidatus Competibacteraceae bacterium | reverse complement strand
TTTCTTTGAGGTCACCGTTCTCTCGGGCCTCGGCAATCGCGGCAATGACTTTGGGACGGGCCACTGTTTTGAGTTGCTCAAGCTCCTGTTTCATTTTTTCGGCGCCGCCGACGGTCATGGGAATTTTGGTTGTCATGCTAACTCTCGATGTAAATCCTGTAAGCAATAAATCGTTTCCCGTCCTAGCGCGGCGAGGGCTAAACACATCGCTTGGGCGCCAGACAGGGTAGTGGTGTAACACACGCGGTGCATGAGGGCCTCCCGACGAATCGAAAAGGAGGCAGCGAGCGCGGCCTTACCTTCCGTAGTATTAATGATTAAGTCGATTTCTTCATTCTTAATCAAATCCACAATGTGAGGCCGCCCCTCACCCACTTTGTTCACCGATTGACAGGGAATTCCCCGTTCGACGAGAAATTGGCGCGTCCCTCGGGTAGCGACCAGGCTAAAGCCCTGTTCCACCAAACGCCGCGCCAACTCGACGACTTTGAGTTTATCGGTATCGCGCACACTGATGAAAGCACGACCGCTCTTGGGTAAGGGATTGCCCGCTGCAATCTGCGCCTTCGCGAAGGCCAACCCAAAATCGCGATCAACCCCCATAACTTCCCCCGTCGATTTCATTTCTGGCCCCAAAAGCGGATCCACCCCGGGAAACTTTGCAAAGGGGAAAACGGACTCTTTTACCGCAAAGAACGGCAAATTCACTTGCCCACTTACCCCTTGATTTTTCAACGAATTACCCGCCATCACGCGCGCCGCAATTTTGGCCAAGGGACGCCCCGTCGCTTTGGAGACAAAGGGCACCGTTCGCGACGCCCGTGGGTTCACTTCGAGGACATAAATGTCACTGCCCTGAATCGCAAATTGCGTGTTCATCAACCCCACCACGCCAAGGGCATGGGCCATCGCAGCGACCTGCTGTTCAAGCTGAAGAATAATGTCATCACTTAAAGAGTAGGGAGGTAACGAACACGCAGAATCCCCCGAATGCACCCCAGCTTCCTCGATGTGCTCCATTACCCCGCCAATCAACACCGCTTCACCGTCGCAAATAGCATCGACATCGACTTCCACCGCATCGTTTAAGAATCGGTCGAGCAGAACGGGGGAATCATTCGAGACCTGAACCGCTTCACGCATGTAACGCCGCAAATCCGCTTCGCCATACACGATTTCCATGGCCCGCCCCCCCAATACGTAAGAAGGCCGTACCACTAGGGGGTAACCGATTTCACTGGCCAACGCCACCGCCGCTTCTTCGCTTCGGGCCGTGCGATTGGGCGGTTGACGCAGTTGCAACTCGTGAATCATCTGTTGAAACCGTTCGCGATCTTCCGCACGGTCAATCGCATCAGGCGAGGTGCCGATAATCGGTACGCCATTTGCCGCCAGCTCTCGCGCCAATTTCAACGGAGTCTGTCCCCCATACTGCACAATGACCCCCTTGGGTTGCTCCACCTCGACAATTGCCAAGACGTCTTCAAGGGTGAGGGGCTCGAAATAGAGTCGATCCGAGGTATCAAAATCGGTGGAAACCGTTTCGGGATTGCAATTCACCATGAGGGTCTCGAACCCATCCTCGCGCAGGGCCAATGCCGCGTGAACACAGCAATAATCAAACTCAATCCCCTGACCAATTCGATTGGGACCACCACCCAATACCATGATTTTATTGCGATTTGTGGGTTCGGCCTCGCACTCTTCCTCGTAGGTTGAATAGAGATACGCGGTAGAGGTCGCAAACTCCGCCGCACAAGAATCCACCCGCTTGTAAACGGGTTTTACGCCAAGTTCACGCCGTAACCCGCGAATTTCGCCCTCAGATACCCCGACTAACTTCGCCAATCGACGATCGGAAAACCCCATTTGCTTCAGCTCAAATAAGCGCTTGGGGGGACGTAATCCAAGAATGCCTTGGGCCTTAACCTGCTGCTCTTCCTCGATAAGCAACTGAATTTGCGATAAAAACCATGGATCGATTTTAGTTAAGCCAAAAAGATCCTCCAACGAAAACCCGGCACGGAACGCATCCGCCACATACCAAAGCCGTCGTGCCCCCGCGACCGCCAATTCGTGACGCAATTTTGTGGTTGCTTCGGGGGTGCTGAGGTCGGACAACATCTCATCAAAGCCATCAGTCCCAATCTCCAAACCGCGTAACGCCTTCTGTAACGACTCTTGAAAGGTTCGCCCCATGGCCATGACTTCGCCCACCGACTTCATCTGCGTAGTTAATCGCGCATCTGCCTGGGGAAACTTCTCGAAATTGAAGCGCGGAATCTTGGTCACGACATAATCAATGGATGGCTCAAAGGACGCCGGGGTCGCACCGCCCGTAATTTCGTTTTTGAGTTCATCGAGGGTGTAGCCCACCGCCAATTTTGCGGCGACCTTCGCAATGGGGAACCCCGTAGCTTTTGATGCCAATGCCGACGACCGCGATACCCGTGGGTTCATCTCAATCACCACCATTCGACCGTCGTCCGGATTGATGCCAAATTGCACATTAGACCCGCCGGTATCGACGCCAATCTTGCGCAATACGGCAATTGAAGCGTTCCGAAGGACTTGGTATTCGCGGTCAGTGAGGGTTTGGGCAGGGGCGACCGTGATGGAATCTCCCGTGTGAATGCCCATGGGGTCGAGGTTTTCAATGGAACATACGATGATGCAATTATCGTGAGAGTCGCGAACGACTTCCATTTCAAACTCTTTCCAGCCCAGGACGGATTCTTCGATGAGGAGTTCGTTGGTGGGCGAAAGATCAAGCCCCCGTTCTACGATTTCTAAAAACTCGTCTCGATTGTACGCAATCCCCCCGCCCGTCCCGCCTAAGGTAAACGAGGGACGAATAATGGCCGGAAAGCCGATCTCGGTTTGCGCTTTGAAGGCTTCGTCGAGGTTATGGGCGATGCAAGATCTAGGGGTTTCTAGGCCGATTTCGCGCATCGCATGACGGAATTTTTCGCGATTTTCCGCCATGTCAATGGCCTCTTTTTTGGCCCCAATCAACTCTACTTTGTAAGCCTCCAACACGCCTTCGCGATCTAAATCCAACGCGCAATTCAACGCCGTTTGACCGCCCATCGTGGGGAGAATGGCGTCGGGACGCTCTTTTTCGATGATTTTCGCTACAAATCGCCAATGAATCGGCTCGATGTACACCGCATCGGCGGTATTGGGATCGGTCATGATCGTGGCGGGATTGGAGTTCACCAAAATCACGCGGTACCCCTCTTCCTTGAGCGCCTTACAGGCCTGGGCCCCGGAATAGTCAAATTCACAGGCCTGACCGATGATAATCGGCCCCGCCCCGATGATGAGAATACTTTGAATGTCTGTGCGCTTTGGCATAAATAAAGTGTCTCGATATACGGTTTAATTATTTTGATAAGCGATAGTCCGCCATGAGCGCGGCAAACTGTTGGAATAACGGTCCAATATCGTGCGGTCCGGGACTGGCCTCGGGATGCCCTTGAAAGCTAAACGCAGGGCAATCGGTACGCCGAATTCCCTGGAGTGACCCGTCGAACAGCGAACGGTGGGTGGCGTGCAGATGATCTGGCAGGGTGGCTTCATCGACCGCAAACCCATGATTTTGACTGGTGATGAAGACACGCCGCGTCGCTAAATCCTGTACGGGATGGTTGGCCCCGTGGTGACCAAACTTCATTTTGCGCGTTTTCGCCCCGCTCGCGAGGCCCAAAATCTGATGGCCCAAGCAGATCCCAAATAACGGAATTTTGGCATTCAGAATGATCTGAGTCGCGTCGATGGCGTACTGACAGGGTTCCGGATCACCCGGGCCGTTGGAGAGAAATACTCCCGTAGGCGCCCTATCGAGCACCTGTTTCGCGGGAGTTTGGGCGGGAACCACCGTAATTCGGCACCCCACCTCGGCCAACATCCGCAGAATATTGCGTTTTACGCCAAAATCGTAGGCGACAACGTGATATTGGGGGTCCGTGATTTGGGAGAACGAATTTGTTTCTAATCGCCAAGTACCTTGTTGCCATTCGTAACTTGTGGTCGTAGAAACGACTTTTGCTAAATCTAATCCGGCCATGTTTTCAGCGTTTTGCGCCGCGAATACCGCCGCCTGTTCATCAATTCCGTCACCACTCATTAAACAGCCATTTTGGGCACCTGAATTACGCAAATGGCGCGTTAATTTACGGGTGTCAATATCGCTAATGCCAATGACTTGATGAGCACTTAAATAGGCGTCTAGTGGTTGTTCGTTTCGCCAATTGCTCAGTCGCTTGGGAAAGTCTCGAATAATCAAGCCACTTGCGTACACTTTTTCCGATTCGCTATCGCCCGAATTCGTCCCCACATTGCCAATATGCGGGTAGGTTAGGGTGACTAATTGACGATAATAAGATGGGTCGGTGAGGATTTCTTGGTAGCCCGTTAAAGCCGTATTAAAAACCACTTCTCCCGTAATTTGTCCCCGTGCCCCCAAGGCATTCCCCCAAAATAACGAACCATCGGCAAGGGCTAATAAAGCGCGCGTTTGCAAGGACGTTCCCCTCTATAAATTGAAGGCAAAAATCTGGGCGGATTTTTGCCAATTAAAATTAAAATGACCGCGTAAATTAACGGGGCGAATTCAGCCGAAAAATCCTAATGGGTCGCTGATTAATTTGTCCATGCTGCTCGCTGCAACGCAAAAATCCCTGTGGACAATGCGTATTTTAGCCGTGAACTTCCGAAGTGCTGTGTTACATTTCGACGGCAACACTCAGGTCGCCGTCCCCCTGTTTTCTCCTCTCTACTAAGGAACTCCGCCATGCAGCAAGACCAGATCGAGCGCATTCGCAACCATCCTAAATATCAAGAACTTGTCTCCAAACGGACCCGCTTCGCCTGGACATTATCCGCGATCATGCTGGGAATTTATTATAGCTTTGTGATGGTTGTGGCGTTTTTCCCAAGTGTTCTGGGCATCAAACTCATTGGGTCGATTTCGATTGGGATTCCGTTAGGCATCCTAATTATTTTGAGCGCATTTGTTTTGACAGGAGTTTATGTCTATCGCGCCAATGGCGAATTTGACTCGCTCACCCAGCAAATCAAACAAGATTTACTGTAAATCTAACCTCTTCCTCCCCCTTAAATTACAAGCGTTCAGACTCTGGAGGCGCGGTCTTTCATGTTGCGATTTTCTTTGGGTTTACTCATGACGGCGGCTCTATTCGCGGGCATCCCTTTGTGGGCAGCGGACGCCCTTCACGGCGCGGTCGAGGTCCAGCCCCTGAATCTTACGGCCATTGCGATGTTTCTGATCTTCGTGATGGCTACGCTGGGGATTACCTACTGGGCCGCTTTGCAGACCCGCACCGCCAAGGATTTTTACACAGCGGGCGGCGGAATTACGGGCTTTCAGAATGGCCTAGCGATTGCGGGTGATTTCATGTCGGCGGCCTCGTTTTTGGGGATTTCCGCGCTCGTGTACGGCAGTGGATTTGACGGCTTAATTTATTCGATTGGATTTCTAGTGGGATGGCCCATCATTCTTTTTCTCGTTGCAGAACGGCTGCGAAACTTGGGTAAATACACTTTTGCCGATGTCGCCTCTTATCGTCTGGCCCAAACCCCCATTCGTACCCTTTCTGCATTCGGTTCTTTAGCGGTAGTGGCTTTATATCTGATTGCCCAAATGGTCGGCGCAGGGAAGCTGATTCAGATTCTTTTTGGCCTAAACTACGCGGTGGCTGTGATCTTAGTCGGCATTCTGATGATTCTGTATGTCACTTTTGGCGGCATGTTGGCCACGACCTGGGTCCAAATTATCAAGGCCATTTTGCTGCTGTCAGGAGCGACTTTCATGGCGACCGGTGCGTTAACCGTCACGGGCTTTGATTTAGTGTTGTTCTTCGACAAAGCCATCCAGCTCCATCCCAAAGGGGACGCCCTCATGGCCCCTGGCGGATTGGTGACTTCACCTTACGATGCGGTGTCGTTGGGGGTGGCGCTCATGTTTGGTACGGCGGGGTTACCCCATATTTTGATGCGCTTTTTCACAGTGTCCGATGCAAAAGAAGCCCGTAAATCGGTGTTTTATGCGACGGGATTTATCGGTTATTTCTACATCTTGACCTTCATCATCGGCTTTGGGGCCGTCGTCATGCTCATGCCCCACCCGAACTACTTTGATGCCCAGGGCGTACTGATTGGGGGCAACAACATGGCCGCCATTCACCTCGCGCAGGCCGTTGGGGGCGACATCTTCCTAGGATTTATTTCGGCGGTAGCCTTCGCGACGATCTTGGCGGTGGTCTCGGGATTGGCGTTGGCGGGGGCATCGGCGGTCTCTCACGATTTATACGCCAGCGTCTTCATGGCCAACCGCTCCAACGAACGCACCGAGATGTTGATCTCTAAAATCGCGACCGTGGTCATGGGAATTTTGGCGATTGTGCTCGGAATTATATTTGAACATCAGAACATCGCTTTTATGGTGGGATTAGCCTTTGCAATTGCGGCGAGTGCCAATTTTCCCGTGCTATTTATGTCGATGTTCTGGCCGGGATTGACGACCCTAGGGGCGCTAATCGGCGGATTGTTGGGCCTTATCACCTCGGTGACACTGGTAGTCTTGAGCAAAACCGTATGGGTTGACCTTTTGGGCTACGAGACCCCAATTTTCTTCTCAACGCATCCGGCGTTAATTTCGGTGACGGTGGCGTTTGTCGGAATCTATGTCTTTTCAGTACTCGACCGTTCCGCTCGGGGACAAAAAGACCGTGCGGGCTTTGCTGCCCAAGACATCCGCTGTCAAACGGGGATTGGTGCTGAGGGCGCAGTCAGCCACTAACCTATTTCTACTTAAATATCTGATCTCTTCGATTTCGTTTACAGAAGTCGAAGGATTTTTGGGGGGAATGAATCATGTGTCTGATTTTGCTCGCATGGAACACCCACCCCGATTATTCCCTCATTTTTGCCGCAAATCGGGATGAATTTCGCAATCGTCCCACCGCATCGTTGGGATTTTGGTCGGATCATCCGCACATATTGGCGGGACGCGACCTACGGGCAGGAGGAACCTGGTGCGGTCTCCATCGAAACGGACGGTTTGCAGCAGTCACAAATATCCGACGACGCCCTTTGGAAGCGGGCAAGCGGTCACGAGGAGACTTGGTCAAGGATTTTTTAGTCGGTCACGATCCCCCGACGGTATGGGCAGAAACACGGCTCATGGCGGACTACGGCGGCGTTAACCTCCTGATGGGAAGTCTCAATCCGCAAAATCCTTACCTGTACTTCCTCTCTAGCAATCACGATTTACGCCCACTCCCCTCGGGGATTTACGCCCTCAGCAATGCGTCACTGGATACGCCTTGGCCGAAGGTGCGTCGCAGTCGAGAACAGTTCACCCAATGTTTACAACGCCCGTTTTCACCCAACGACCTTTTTGCAATCCTCAGCGACCGTAACACCCCGCCAGATGACGAGTTACCCGATACCGGCGTGGGCATTGCGTGGGAACGGCGACTTTCCCCCATTTTTATCGACAGCCCCGACTACGGAACGCTGGCCCAAACCGTGTGGTTAATTGACCGTCAGTTTCAGGCGCAAGTCCTTGAAAAAACAGCCTCACAGCACACAACATTGAATTTAAGAATTGGCTAAAAATCCTTATTTATCTTTGTCTTAGAAAGTGCGTTGTGTAGGATTGCAAAATTACTTGCTCTCTATTTTGCCTCTTCCTAAACAACGCTTCAGCCACCCCATCATGTCTGCTCACTCGGTTTTTCATCCGCGTTTCTGGTTGCCCCATTCGGTACACCGCCTCGCGTCGCCCAATGCGTTTATCCAATTCGCCGACCGCTTCATTCCGTGGTTGACGATCCTTACATTGGTTCTCTTCTTGATTGGGCTTCCCTGGTCACTGGCGATTGCCCCCCCCGATTACCAACAAGGCGACAGCTATCGAATCATTTTTATTCACGTCCCCGCTGCGGCGTTGGGCATGGGGCTTTATGTTGCGATGGCCTTTTGTGGCGCGATTTACCTCATTTGGCACATCAACGTACAGGCGGCAGTTGCTAAAAGTTGTGCGCCCGTCGGTGCGGCATTTACGTTTCTCGCCCTGGTAACGGGGGCGTTGTGGGGCAAACCCATGTGGGGCACCTACTGGGTATGGGACGCCCGCCTCACCTCGACGCTCATCTTGTTTTTCTTATACCTGGGTTATTTGGCCTTACAGGACGCGATCGAAGACCCCGAACAGGCAGAACGCGCCAGTGCGTTGTTGGCATTGGTGGGGGTCATCAATATTCCGATCATTAAGTATTCGGTGGACTGGTGGTACACCCTCCATCAACCTGCCACGCTCCTAAAGTTTGGTCGGCCTTCGATGGCAGCGGAAATGTTGTATCCGCTACTCGTCATGTTGGCGGCCTGTAGCTGTTTTGCGGCGTTAACCGTTCTGCAACGCACACGCAATCACCTACTCGAACGCAAGTTACATCCGTAACGACCTCCGAAAATTATGTTACAATTCAATAGTTTATCCGATTTTATCGCGATGGGCGGGTACGGCGAGTTTGTCTGGTCGTCCTATGCCATTGCAGTGCTTTTAGCGATTTATCTTTATGTCGCTCCGTACCGCCGTCATCGTGTGCTCTTAAAGCAACTCGCTGAATCCAAAGTAAAAACGGCTCTCACGGCCGATCTAGGAGAAAAATAATCATGCATCCACGTCGTCGTCGTCGATTAGCGATGGTTCTGGGCCTTGTGGTAGGCGTCGGGAGTGCTGTCGCGCTCACGCTGTACGCCCTCGGTCAGAATCTCAATCTTTTTTACCTTCCCCATCAGATTCGCAACGGTGAAGCGCCCTCGAATCGCGTCATTCGCGTCGGCGGGGTGGTCGTGGAAAACAGTGTTAAACGCGATCCCGAAAGTCTCAGGGTGTACTTCGATCTTACGGATAGCTACGGCGCATCGGTGACGGTGCAATTTGAAGGCATCTTGCCCGACCTATTTCGCGAAGGTCAGGGCATCGTGGCGAGGGGAATGTTGGAGGGCGAGGGGTTTGTGAAGGCGGCCGAGGTGTTAGCCAAGCACGACGAGAATTACATGCCCGCCGAAATCGCAGCAGATCTCGAAAAAATGCACGTTAACGCGCTCGCCAACACCAATCCATAGGAGTCAATCATGTTACCGGAAATTGGGCACTTCGCGTTGTGGCTGGCCTTTAGCCTCAGCCTGTTACAGTTTGGTTTGCCCCTGTGGGGGAGTACGCGCCATCAAATCGCGCTGTTCTATACCGCCCCTACCGCCGCTTATGGCCAATTTGTCTTTTGTTTTATCAGCTTTATCTGTTTGTGCTGGGCGTTTTTGCAGAACGATTTCTCGGTGATTTATGTCGCGCAGAACAGCAACACCAAACTGCCGTGGTATTACCAAATTTCGGCCGTCTGGGGAGGCCACGAAGGTTCACTGCTCTTGTGGGTAATGGTTCTCGCGGGCTGGGGAGCTGCTTTCGCGTGGGGGAGCCGCACCATTCATATCGCGTTGCGGGGACGGGTTTTGGCCGTCTTAGGCTTGATTAACGCGGGATTTTTGGGCTTCGTGCTGTTTACCTCCAATCCCTTCAACCGTTACCTGCCCTTCTTCCCCTTGGAGGGTCAGGATCTCAACCCGCTCCTACAAGATCCGGGACTCATTTTCCATCCACCGTTGCTGTACATGGGTTACGTCGGCTTTGCGGTCGCCTTTGCCTGCGTGATTGCGGCGTTGTGGATGGGGCGTTTGGACAGCGCCTGGGCCCGTTACGCCCGCCCTTGGACAACCGCCGCGTGGGGTTTCTTGACACTGGGAATCTCGTTGGGGAGCTTTTGGGCCTACTACGAACTCGGCTGGGGCGGTTGGTGGTTTTGGGACCCGGTTGAAAATGCGTCCTTCATGCCCTGGTTGGCAGGAACGGCGCTGATGCACTCCCTTGCAGCAACGGAAAAACGCGGCGTCTTTCGAGCTTGGACCGTGTTATTGGCAATTTTGACCTTTTCATTGAGCTTGTTGGGGGCATTTTTGGTGCGGTCGGGGGTACTCACCTCGGTTCACTCCTTCGCCAGCGATCCCAGTCGCGGGATGTTCATTTTGGCCTTGTTAGTCGTAATCACCGGGGGAGCACTCCTGCTGGTCGCGTTGCGGGCACCACTGTTACAGCCCGGCGGCACATTCAGTCTCGTATCGCGGGAAATGGGGTTATTAATCAATAACTTATTGCTAATGGCTGCGTTAAGCGTGGTCTTCATCGGGACGCTCTTTCCCTTGGCTTGGGACGTGTTGGGGATGGGAAAACTGTCGGTGGGGCCGCCCTACTTCAATCTGCTATTTTTGCCGCTCATGATGGTGCTGATGGCGTTTCTAGGCGTGGGTCCCTTGCTTCGCTGGAAACAACACGAGCCTCATCGCCTCGTCCGCTTGATTCCCTTTGCCCTGTTGAGTCTAGTGGCGGGATTTGCACTGCCGTACTGGGGCTATGGTGAAGTGACTCTGATGGTAGGACTGGCCGTGGGCTTGGCGATTTGGGTGACATTGGGAGCGTGCGTCGATGTCCACGATCAGCTTCGTCACCGTAAAAACAAACTGTTGGGCTTGATGCAGCTTCCACGGAGTTATGTGGGCATGGTGCTAGGTCACCTTGGGTTAGCAGTGACCACGGTGGGGATTGCGTTGACGTCGGCCTATAGCACCGAACGCGATGTCCGTTTGGGGAACGATCAGACGGCTACCGTTGGCCCGTACGATTTTCACATGATCAACTTGCGGAATCTGCAAGGCCCCAACTACACCTCGACGAAAGCCGACATCGAAATTATTCGTCGGCGTGCAGACGGTACAGACGAAATTATCGCGATTCTGCATCCCGAAAAACGGTTCTACACCGTCCGTCAGATGCCCATGACCGAGGTAGGATTGTTGCCGGGATTCACCCGTGACCTCTACGTGGCGTTGGGTGAACCATTGCCCGATGGCGCGTGGGCGGTTCGGATTCAATACAAACCGTTTATGCGATGGGTATGGGGGGGAACGCTGCTCATGGCTTTAGGGGGCGGAATTGCTTTGAGTGACCGTCGTTATCGCCTAAAACACAAAGTCAAAAATGCGCAGTCACAGGTCGTCCATGCCTAATTTACGTCTGTTATTTGCCCTGCCCTTGATCGGCTTTTTGGCCCTGACGGCGATTCTTTTCGTGGGGCTATTCAACGAT
>CAZTIH010000083.1:9583-11521 GCA_964613675.1 uncultured Candidatus Competibacteraceae bacterium | reverse complement strand
ATGGGATTTTCGCTGCGTTGCGACCGAACGGGGCTGGAATACTGTGGCGATAGCATGAACGCCCTATTTGCCCAACGCAAAAACCTGATTTCGCCCCGTTTCTACGGCTTGTTACTCGAAATTCTGCGCTTTAACCGCGAAGCCAAGAAACATTTAGCCATCCCGTTTAACGACAGTCATTACCAGCTCACTTTGGGCGAATTTCTAGCGCAACATCGATTTTCTGCGGCGCTCGTCAACCAGTACATCATCCCCATGTGTGCCGCCATTTGGTCCTCGCCCCCAGCGACGATGATGAAGATGCCGCTCCCGTTTTTCCTGCGCTTCTTTCACAACCACGGCCTGTTCAACCTAATCGACAAACCCACTTGGCGCGTCGTGACTGGGGGATCGGTGCGTTATGTGGAACGTCTGATCGAGCCGTTTCGGGACCGCATCCATTTCAATACGCCCGTCATGTCAATTCAACGCCACCCCCAAAGCATTGCCATCAAGACCGCGCACGGCGATTTGGCCCATTTCGATCATGTATTCATCGCGACCCACAGCAATCAAGCCCTCAAGTTACTGGCCGATCCGTCGCCCGCCGAGACCGCCGTGTTAGGGGCAATTCCGTATCAGAAAAACGAGGTCGTGTTACACACCGATAGCAATCTATTGCCACGTTCGCCCTTAGCGCGTTCCTCGTGGAATTACCACATCCCCTCGGCGACCCAGCACGATGTCTCCGTCACCTACTACATGAACAAGCTCCAAAATCTCAATGTGCCGACCGATTTTTGCGTCACGCTCAACAGTACCGCACTCATCCACCCGTCCAAGATTTTACAAACTTTCCAGTACAGCCATCCCGTGTTTACCCCGGAAAGCGTGGCGGCCCAAAAGCGACATGGCGAAATCAGTGGTCTTCGGCGAACTCATTACTGTGGCGCTTACTGGGCCTATGGTTTCCATGAAGATGGCGTCAACAGTGCCTATGAAGCCGTCGAACGATTTAGCACCGCCGATCGACTGGCCGCCTGATGGAAAGTGCCATTTACGAAGGGGTGGTGGGACATCGCCGCTTTGTCGAACGACGCCATACATTTCGCTATCGACTGTTCATGATGTATCTCGATCTCGATGAACTGGAGACCGTTTTTGAGGGGAGCCGAAGCTGGTCCACAAACGGTTGGGCCCTCGCCCAGTTTCGGCGACGCGACCACTTTGGTGATCCCCAAGTCGATCTCAAAACACAAGTTAAAACCCATGTCCAACAACAGCTTGGGTTTACGCCTTTGGGGGCGGTTCGCGTGCTCACCCATTTGCGTTACTTCGGTTACTGCTTCAATCCGTTGAGTGTGTACTACTGCTTCGACGCCGATAATCAACAGCTCGAAGCGGTGGTGGCTGAGGTCACCAACACGCCGTGGGGCCAAAAAATTGCGTACTGCCTCGACGTTCGGGGTCAATCGCCTCGTCATCGGGGGCGGTTCGCCAAACAAATGCACGTTTCCCCCTTCCTCCCCATGGACATGGACTATGACTGGCGCGGCCAACTTCCCGGGGAACGGCTTGCGATTTATCTCAGTGTGTGGCGCGACGGCCAAAAGTCCATAGATGCCACCCTCAACTTGCACCGCCGCCCGATCTCTCCTGCCGCGCTACGCCACCTGTTATGGCGATTCCCTCTGATGACGTTACAGGTGATCGGTGCAATTCACTGGGAAGCCCTGAAGCTCTGGTGGCGTGGAGTCTCGCTTTACTCTCATCCCAAAACGACTTTGAGTGCGCCATGAAACATCAATCCGTCACATTACCCGTCGCTCCTTCCACAATCTCGTGGTTGGATCGTTTATTACGCCGCCAACTGCTCGACGCGTTGGCCAAAATCGAACAGGGCACCTTAACGCTCATCGACGGCCACGAAGTCTGGCACTTTGGTCACCCCCACGACAC
>CAZTIH010000083.1:0-9573 GCA_964613675.1 uncultured Candidatus Competibacteraceae bacterium | reverse complement strand
CCACCCTCACCATCACCGATCCCAATGCGTACTGGCGGATTGCGTTGCGGGGGAGCGTTGGGGCGGCGGAAGGGTTTATGCACGGCGAATGGCATACCGAACAGCTCACGGAAGTCATACAACTGTTTGCCCGCAACACCTTGATGGATGCGGCCTTAGAAAGCCGCTGGTCCCAAATTGGACGGTGGTGGTTGCAGCGTTACCACCAGGCCCGCGAAAACACGCGGCGCGGCAGTCGCGAAAACATCGCGGCACACTACGATTTGGGCAATGATTTTTATCGTCTCTTTCTCGACGACACGATGATGTATTCCTGTGCGGTGTTTCCCACAGACCATGCGGAACTCTCCCGCGCCTCGATTACGAAGCTAGAGCGGATTTGTCGCAAATTGGCGTTGTGCCCCGAGGATGAGGTTCTGGAAATTGGCACCGGCTGGGGGGGATTTGCCCTGTACGCCGCGAGTCAGTACGGCTGTAAAGTCACCACCACGACCATCTCCAAAGCGCAGTACGACTACGCCTGCGAACGGGTGAAACAGGCGGGATTAGCGGATCGGGTGACGGTACTATTTGAGGATTATCGCGACCTCAAAGGTCAGTACGACAAACTCGTGTCAATTGAGATGATTGAAGCGGTGGGGCATCGGTATTTTGATACTTTCTTTGAGGTTTGCCACAAAAGACTGAAACCCGACGGCCAGATGTTGTTACAAACCATCACATTGGCCGATCAGTTTTACGAAGAGGCGTTGAAGTCAACGGATTTTATTCAACGGTACATCTTCCCAGGGGGGTGCTTGCCGTCCATCGCGGCGCTCAGTCAATCGGTGGCCCGTTGCAGCGACTTAAGACTCTTTCATTTAGAAGACATTGGCCCCCATTACGCCACCACACTCCACAAATGGCGCGAACGGTTTAGGGCGAACCTAGATCAGGTACGTGCGTTGGGGTTTTCGGAGACCTTCATTCGCATGTGGGACTACTACTTTTGCTACTGCGAAGGCGGGTTCAAGGAACGCACCATCGGTACCGCACAAATGCTCTTCGTCAAGCCCCGCTGCCACCGCCCTGCGTTGTTACCGGCATTGTAGTGCTTCATGGAAACCCGTCGCTTGGCTGTGTACCTGTTGGCGTATCAGGGAATTTGGGCGATTTGCGTCCTGTACCCAGCAACCTTGTGGGGCGTGGCACTGGCGACGGGGTACATCGCGATTCATGGCGTTTTCAACCCCCGCGACTTGCAGTGGATTGTCCTCGCGATGGGCATGGGCTGGAGCCTCGATAGTCTGCCGGTAGTGTTGAACTGGCTAAGTTACGCCCCGCATTCGTTGCCCGTCGCCCCCCTCTGGATTGCCTTGCAATGGGGGATGTTTTCGATCCTCGTGCGGGTAACCCTGGGCTTTTTGCACTTTCGCTTGAGACTTGCGGGACTCATCGGGGGACTGCTTGCCCCCTTTGCTTACTGGGGCGGGAGCCAACTGGGGGCGGTATCGTTTTACGAACCCGCATGGGCGTTGGGATTGATTGGCGTGAACTGGATGGTGGCCTTGCCGCTTCTCTGTTACCTCGTCCGTCGTCGCACTCCCCCTGCCAAAGCGTAAAAACGCTACTCTCCAGGCCGTTCCTGCACTACGGTGACGATTTTTCCCCAAGAGGTCACGCTGTGGATACCGCCAAAGATTCCCCTTTATCCGAGGATATTCGTTTACTTGGCCGTCTTTTAGGCGAAGTGTTAAGTGAACAAGTGGGAGAAGATGCGTTTCAGCTCATTGAGGACATTCGTCGAACGGCGGTGGCGTTTCACCGCGAACCCGACACCCTGCGCAGTGACTTAGAAACCAAACTTCACGCCCTGTCGATTGAACAGGCCATTATTGTCATTCGGGCATTTAATTACTTCGCGTTGCTGGTCAACCTCGCCGAAGACCAACATCATCTGCGGCGACGCCGTGCCCACGAACTCGACCATTCACCGCCCCGCCCTGGCGATTTCGCTTACGCACTGGCGGATGCAGAAAAGTTGGGGTGGCAGGCGGCGGAACTCGAAGCGTTTTTCGATACGGCGTTAATCGTGCCAGTCCTGACTGCGCATCCCACCGAGGTTCAGCGACGCAGCATTCAAACCGCCCAAACCGCCATCGCCCAATTACTCGCCCAGGGTTCCGAACGTATTTCAGAGGGATCATCGGAGCGGGGAGCGTATGAAAAAGCCCTTAAGCAACAGATTTTGCGCCTGTGGCAAACGCGGATGTTGCGTCCAACGCGGTTGCGGGTCATTGACGAGGTCGATAATGGCCTGGCGATGTTTGACCAGACCTTTTTTACCGTACTCCCCGCCTTATACGCCGACATGGAGGACGCCCTGCGACAACGCGGCATTACGCGCTCACTGCCCAGTTTTCTGCGGATTGGTTCGTGGATTGGTGGAGACCGCGACGGCAATCCCTTTGTGACGGCGGACGTGTTGCGCGACACCTTGCATCGGCAATCCCAGCGCGTGATGGCGTTTTATCAACGGGAATTGGCGGCCCTAACCCTAGAACTACCGCTGAGTGATCGGTGGATTGCGATGACGTCGGACTTGCGCGATTTGGTGGCCAAATACCCCAGTCAATCGGCGTATCACCAAGACGAACCCTATCGACGGGTGTTATTGGGGATACAACAACGTTTGGCCGCAACGGCCCATCATCTCGATCCCACCGCGCCCCCCGTCACAGCCGAGCCGTATCTCGACGCAACGAGTTTAGCCGCCGAACTGGCCGTGATCGACCAATCCCTACGCTATCACCGCGCCGAACTGTTGGCCGAGGGGCGGTTACGTCATTTACGGCGGGCTGTGGATTTATTCGGGTTTTACTTAATGCCGCTAGATTTGCGCCAAAATGCGGAGATTCACGAAGCCACGGTGGCGGATTTACTGGCGCAAGCGTCGATTTGTGACGACTACCTAGCGTTAGACGAAGCGCAACGTTGTGATTTATTGGTGCGGGAACTGGCGACGGCCCGTCCGATTTATTCGCCGCACCTGGAGTACACCGAACAGACCCAAGGCGAGATGGCCTTATTTTTCACTGCCCACGCTTTGCAGCAGCAATACGGTCGCCGTGCCCTCCCCAATTTCATCATCTCCAAAACCCAAAGTGCATCCGATTTATTGGAATTAGCCTTGTTGATGAAGGAAGCGGGATTGCTATTGCCTCGTAGCCCCCAGCACAGCGCGGTGTTGATGGGCAATCTCATCCCGTTATTCGAGACCATCGAAGATTTGCAACAGGGCGCGGCGGTGTTGGCGCAACTCTTTGCTTTGCCATTGTATCGGGAGTGGTTGCAATCGCGGGGAGAGGTTCAGGAGGTGATGTTGGGATATTCGGATTCCAACAAAGATGGGGGGTATCTCACCTCGGGATGGTCGTTGTATCGGGCGGAACTGGCCCTCATCGAGATTGCAAACGCGCATCAGATCAAATTGCGCCTATTTCACGGACGGGGGGGTTCGGTGGGACGCGGCGGGGGACCCAGTTACCAAGCGGTGTTGGCACAACCGCCCGGGGCAGTTCAGGGCCAAATTCGCTTGACGGAACAAGGGGAAATGATTTCGTTCAAGTACAGCCGTCCGGAGATGGGCAAGCGCAATTTAGAGATTCTGGTGGGGGCCACCTTAGATGCCACTTTATTCTCATCGCGGGCCGAACCCCTGCCGACGGGCGCATTGGCGATTATGGATCGACTGTCTGCGTTAGCGTTTCAGAACTACCGTCGGTTGGTGTACGACGACCCGATGTTTGTGGAGTATTTCCGCCAAAGCACCCCCATTAGTGAGATTGCGGGGTTAAACATTGGCAGTCGTCCTGCGTCGCGCAAGTCGTCGAACCGCATTGAGGATTTACGGGCGATCCCGTGGGTATTTTCGTGGTCGCAATGTCGGGTGATGTTACCGGGGTGGTACGGCTTTGGAAGCGCGGTACAGCAGTGGCTCGACGAAACGGGGCAGACCTTAACGCCCCTCATTGAATTGCATCGACATTGGCCCTTTTTCCAGGTGTTGCTTTCCAACATGGCGATGGTTTTAGCGAAAGCCGATCTAGCGATTGCCGCCCGTTACAGCGACTTAGTGGCCGATCCCATTTTACGGGAACGGATTTTTTCCGTATTAAAACAAGAGTTTACCCTAACAAAGCAATTCGTTTTAGCCATCAGCGAACAGGGGGAACTATTGGCCGATAATCCGCAGTTAGCGCGCTCGATTCAGAACCGTTACCCCTATCTGGACATCATCAATCATCTCCAGATCGAGCTATTGCATCGTTACCGTCAAGGCGAACAGGAAGAGCAGTTAAAGCGGGGCATTCATTTGACCCTCAATGGATTAGCGACGGGGTTGCGAAATAGCGGTTAGCACACGCCCCTTCAGAACCGCGCTCTAACTTCTGAAGGGGAATCTAATTTTTCATCGTCAATTCAAGCAGTTGCGCGATATGCACGGGAGATTCAATCCCATAGTTCGCTAACTGTTGCCGACACGAGAACCCGTTGGCCACGACGAGGCTTTGGGGGTGAGTGCGGAGGGTGGGAATCAACGCCTCCTCCGCCATCAACTGCCCCAACGCCGCATGTTCGGCTTCGTACCCGAAACTCCCGGCCATCCCGCAACAACTTGCAGAGATGAGTTCAAAGTCGAGTTGCGGAATTAAGGAGAGCACCCGTCGCATGGACTTCATGGCCCCAACGGCTTTCTGATGACAATGACCGTGAACGAGGACTTTATTGGGATAGGGTGCAAATTTCAGTGACCATCGTTTGGCCTGCACTTCTTTAGCGATAAATTCTTCAAACAACAGGGCTTGTTTACCGATGAGGTGTGCGTTTTCGCCGAGGTGGAGTGCGCGATAGTCGTCCCGTAGCATCAGCAAACAGGAAGGTTCTAAGCCTATGATGGGCAAATCGCGGTTCGCATAGGGCAACAGCACTTCGATGACCTGGGATGCAGCTTTTTGGGCCTGTTCGATGAAACCTTGTGACAAAAAAGAGCGCCCGCAACATAGGCGTTGTTTGGGGGGCTGAACAAAGTGCACATGGTAATTTGCGGCGTGCAGCACTTTGACGGCGGCGTCCATGATCTGGGGATCGAAGTGACCGTTAAAGGTGTCGATCCACAGCACCACTTCGCGCTGGTGATTCACGGGAGACGTAAGCGCGGGCGGCCGAAAAGGGTGCCGTGCAGGGCGGGGCAAATCGACGCGGGCAATCTTAAACAACCGTTCGCCCAACCAGCGCATCAGGGGACTACGATGTCGCCAATGCAACAACCAGTGAAACGGTCGGTACGAAAATAAATCGGGCAGATAAGCGAAGAGATATTGACGAAAGTTTGTACCTTTTTGCCGACGGCGCTGGGCGTAGTATTCGGCTTTGATGAGGGCCATATCCACATTATTTTCGCATTCGCGCTGACACCCCTTGCAGCTCACGCACAACTCCATCGCTTCGGTGAGTTCGGGATCGGTCAACGAAATTTGGCCATTTAACGCCGCTTTGAGCAGTTTCACGCGACCCCCAGTGGAAAAGGCGGGGTTTTGCGTCACGCGAAAACTGGGACACATCACTTGGTGCGAATGGGTTTGGCATTGTTTGCTGTTGATGCACACCGCCACCGCTTTAGCGAAATCGCCACCTTCCTTGGGAATATCCGCATACGCATCGCCTAAACCGGCGTTTTCATAACTTGACCAATCGAGAAAAGGTTTCATGTTTTGTACAAGGTTTAAGCCGTTGGGAAACAACCGTTGTACAAAATCAGCCCGCCGTTGTGAATAAGCCGACAAACCTCACAGTTTTCTTGGATTGTCCTTGCCATGACTGCCACAAAAAACCCATTAAGCTCTTAAAAATCAATTATTTAATAATCGGCATTATCTTTGCTCTAGCGTCTCTCCAGTACATGCCTTATGCAGCAGGAGACGACAACATGATTATTTTGACCGAAAAAGCGACCAAAGCCGTCCGCCGTTTTATGCGAACCTCTGAAGATCCCATCAACGGTTTGCGTATCGCCGTTACCGGGGGCGGTTGTTCAGGGCTGCAATACGATCTCAAGCTCAAAGATGCGCCCGAATCCGAAGATTTGATTTGGGATGCGAATGGGGTACCGATTTATGTCGATCCCATCAGTGCCACGATGCTGACGGGAGTCCAAATTGACTTCATCGAAAGTCTCACAGGCAGCGGTTTCAAATTTACCAACCCTAACGCCTCGGCCAGTTGCGCCTGTGGCAGCTCATTCAAAGTCTAAGGAGACGCATCATGTGGGATTATTCAGAAGCCGTTAAAGAACATTTTTTCAATCCCCGCAACGCCGGCGCGATTGAAGGCGCCAACGCGATTGGCGATGTGGGCTCGATCAGCTGTGGTGATGCGCTCCGCCTCACCTTAAAAGTCGATCCCGAAACCGAAATCATCCAAGAAGCCGGCTTCCAAACCTTTGGTTGTGGATCGGCCATTGCGTCGAGTTCGGCCCTCACCGAAATGGTGAAAGGCAAAACCGTGACGGAAGCCCTGGAAATCAGTAACCAAGAAATTGCAGACTTTCTCGGCGGGCTGCCCCCCGAAAAAATGCACTGCTCGGTGATGGGTCGTGAAGCGTTACATGCAGCGATTGCGAATTTCAAAGGCGAAGCGTGGAGCGATGACCACGAAGAAGGCGCTTTAATTTGCAAGTGCTTTGCCATTGACGCGGTATTAATCGAAGAAACCATTCGCGCCAATAATTTGAGCACAGTGCAGGATGTCACCCATTACACCAAAGCGGGGGGCGGCTGCTCGTCCTGTCACGAAGGTATTGAAGAGATTCTGACCAAGGTCTTAGCCGAACGCGGTGAAGCCTTAAAGATTCCCGCAAAAGCCCCGCCGAAACCCGTTAAACCCGAAGAAAATATCATCAAAAAGCCCGTCATTGAGGCCGGTAAGCTGACCCCCGCCCAACGGATTAAGAAAATCGACAAGGTCATCGAAGAGATGCGCGTTTTTCTGCAACGGGACGGTGGAGATGTCGAATTAGTCGATGTGGATGGCAAAACCGTATTCGTCAAAATGACGGGGGCGTGTCAAGGCTGCGGCATGGCAACCTCTACTTTGGGCGGTATTCAACAGCGTTTGATGGAAGAATTGGGCGAGTTTTTGCGCGTTGTACCTGTTTCTGAACAACCTGTGGGGGCTTAGTGATGCGCGGAATTTATCTCGATAACAACGCGACCACGATGGTCGATCCCAGTGTTGTCGAAGCGATGTTGCCCTTTTTCACCGAACAGTTTGGCAACGCTTCGTCTATGCACAATTTTGGCAACCGCGTGGGTCAGGCCCTCAAAAAAGCGCGTCAACAGATCCAAACGCTCTTGGGAGCAGAACACGAGTCGGAAATTATCTTCACGTCTTGCGGCACCGAATCCGATTCCACCGCCATTTTGTCGGCCCTCAAATGCCAACCCGACCGCCGCGAAATCATCACGACGACCGTTGAACATCCCGCCATCCTGACCCTATGTCAGCATCTGGAAAAGGAAGGCTATACCGTGCATTACCTGCCGGTAGATGGGAAAGGGCGCTTAGATTTATCGGACTACTTACGGGTGTTGACGGAAAAAGTGGCGGTGGTCTCGGTGATGTGGGCCAACAATGAAACGGGAACCCTCTTTCCCATCCAACAGATGGCCGCCCTCGCCAACGAAAAAGGCGTGCTCTTTCACACAGATGCGGTACAGGCGGTGGGCAAAATCCCCATGAATCTCAAAGAAACCGCGGTCGATATGCTGTCGATTTCGGGTCACAAGCTTCATGCCCCCAAAGGCATTGGCGTGTTGTATCTCAAGCGGGGGGTACGGTTTCGTCCGTTGCTGCGCGGTGGCCATCAAGAACGCGGGCGTCGTGCTGGCACGGAAAACAGTGCCTCAATCGTAGCCTTGGGGAAGGCGTCTGAGCTGGCCATGACCCATCTCGCCTACGAAAATAGCCATGTCAAAATGCTGCGCGATCACCTTGAATCCGCCATTTTGGCCACGGTACCCAATTGCTTCGTGACGGGCGATCCCAGCAATCGTTTGCCCAATACTTCCAATATCGCGTTTGAATTTGTGGAAGGCGAAGCGGTGTTGATGCTGTTGAACAAGTATGGGATTGCGTGTTCGAGCGGGTCGGCCTGTACATCTGGTTCATTGGAACCCTCCCACGTCATGCGGGCAATGGAAATCCCCTTTACCGCCGCCCACGGTACGATTCGCTTTTCCTTGTCGCGTTACACGACCAAGGAAGAAATCGAAAAAGTCATCGAGGTCATGCCCGGCGTGATTGCTCAATTGCGCAAGCTGTCCCCTTACTGGGATGGGGATAAACCCGCCGTCGATCCGCAAAAAGCGTTCGCCCCCGTTTACGCCTAACTCGACTTCTAAGTTAAATGTGCCGTCCCTGATCGTCATTGGGGCGGCATTTTTTTGTGTGCACCGTCCCTGGTCGTCATTGGGGCGATGTTTTTAGGGACACCCATTGTCTAGGGGCAACTGAGAACGCATAAACGATGCAGAAAGTTGCTCCACCGCATTCCGTTGACATCCTCTACGCCCTGAAAGACGGGGCTTGTCGCGCATTCAGGTCAGCAAAATCCCCTTTTTTCGGGGTTCGCTCATGGATTGACGATGGTGACCGTGACATAACGCCACCGCAAGCGCGTCCGCCGCATCGGCTTGAGGGGATCGCGGTAAGTTGAGTAGGACACAAATCATGTGTTGAACCTGCGCCTTGTCAGCACCGCCCCGCCCTACAATGGCCTGTTTAATGAGTCGAGGGGCATATTCGCCGACTTCCAGACTGGCCTTACCCAAGGCACACAGCATTGCACCCCTTGCCTGTCCCAGTTTTAACGCACTCGACGCATTTTCCCGCATAAATACGGTTTCCATCGCTGCTTCTGTCGGCTGGTAACGCAAAATGAGTTCGGTAATGCCATCGAAGAGTTGAGTAAGTCGCTCGCTTAACGGGCAGTCACGCGGCAACCGAATACAGCCACTGTCCACATAAATCGCCCGTTGTCCCTGCCATTCCACGACTCCGTATCCCGCCACCCGCGACCCTGGATCTAACCCCAAAACCCGCATGTGACTTTCCCCCGAAGTCGTCATGTCTTTTCCGAAATTAATAAGTGCCAGGCAAGAGAATATCTCGATTAACCTGACGAATGTCCGTATGCCCCGTAAACGCCATCGTAATGTCGAGTTCGTTTTGGATGATCGAAAGCACTTTTGTCACCCCCGCTTCGCCCATCGCACCCAAGCCGTACAAATAGGCTCGCCCGATGTAAGTCCCTTTTGCCCCCAACGCTAGGGCTTTCAACACATCCTGACCGCTGCGAATGCCCCCATCAAAATGCACTTCGATGTCGTCCCCCACCGCCTCGACAATCGGTGGCAATAACTGAATGGAAGACAAAGCCCCATCTAATTGCCGTCCCCCGTGGTTAGAAACAATCAACGCATCGGCCCCGGTCTGTACCGCCCGTCGCGCATCTTCGGGGTCTGCAATGCCTTT
>CAZTIH010000082.1:0-11525 GCA_964613675.1 uncultured Candidatus Competibacteraceae bacterium | reverse complement strand
GGCGTTTCATCGGGATCCCCAGATTGTCACGACCTTGGCCGCAGCCTGGATCGAGGGCATGGCGGAAGCGGGCATGGCGGCGGTGGCGAAACATTTTCCAGGACATGGTTACGTAGTGGCGGATTCGCATCACGATTTACCTGTGGACGAGCGTCAAACCTCGGATTTAGCAGAGGATTTGCGCCCGTACCGCGAACTGGTGGGACAATATGCGGCGGTCATGCCTGCCCATGTCTGTTACCCCGCCTTTGACGGTCAACCCGCAGGCTTTTCGGCGTATTGGTTACAGCGGGTGTTGCGCGAGGAGATCGGGTTTCAAGGCGTGATTGTGAGCGACGATTTGGAGATGAAGGGCGCTTACACGGCAGGCGATCCGACGATGCGGGCCAAAGCGGCGTTGGCGGCGGGTTGCGAACTGTTGTTGAGTTGCAATGACCCCCAATGTGCGGACACCATCGCAGCGGTTCTGGGCGAAGTCGTCGCCAGTGAAAAATTACGTTCCCTAGCGGCCTCGACCGAAGCCCTCAACCTCGACGCATTGCAACAAAATCCCCGTTGGCAGGCCCTGCGCATCGCCCTAGAGACGCTATAATCGTTGTCCCCTTTTGTTTTGGAGCTGCGCGCATGGCCCATCGACTGATCCTGCTTCTTGCCAATGCCGATCCCCAGCGCCCGTTGACGCTCGCTTTTCCCTTGCGCCAAGCCATTGCGGCCGCCCGAATGGAATACGATGTTGAGGTCATTTTTGGCAGCCCGCTGGTGGACATCATTAGAATTGGGTCGGAGGGGCTGCAACAACCCTGCGGTGAAAGCCCTGAAACGCTGTATGAAGTCATCCAAACAGCTTGTGATTCGGGCGTGAAGTTAAAGGTGTGTTTACCGCTCAACCTGATGCTCTCGTCCAAACAGATGATCCCCGAAATTAAGGAAACGGTGGGCAGCGCGTATATCGTGAGTGAAATTATGGCGCCGGACACCTGCATTTTGAGTTACTAAGCGAGGTTAACCGCACAACTGTAGGCGTCCTAAAATAAAATGCCGAAATTTCCCTGAGTGGGATTTTCGACGGGATGCCGATTATGTGAGATGAAATTTTCGCTCGACTCCTCCCCTCCTTCACCCCGAGAAATGGTCGCTTATGCCGCGAATTAACGCCCAACAAAGCCGTGAAATTTTTCAACAGGCCGATCTGATTGTCGCCCCGGAACGCATCCAAGTCGCCCTCGACGACCTGGCCCGACAGCTCACCGAAGCATTTGCCGATCAGGATCCCTTATTTTTGATGGTGATGAATGGTGCCGTCATTTTTGCGGGACACCTCTTGCCTCGACTCCATTTTCCCTTAGAAATCGGTTATTTACATGCAACCCGCTATCGAGGGGCTACCCGAGGCGGCGAACTCCATTGGATCGCTCAACCCAGCCTCTCGGTGACCGATCGGGTGGTGGTCGTGCTCGACGATATTTACGACGAGGGCTTGACTTTACAGGCCATTGTAGACTCGTTGAAGGCCGCCGAGGCAAAAGCGGTGTACAGCGCAGTGTTGGCAAACAAAGATCATCCGCGCAAACCCCCCAACTTTCAGGTCGATTTTTGCGGTTTAACCCTCCCCGACCGCTATGTTTTCGGCTTTGGGATGGACTACGGCGAATATCTCCGACAGTACCCCGCCATCTACGCCGCAAAAGACCGTTAAGCCCCATCGTGTCCCTCTTCTTCTTTGTAATCCCCATGCGTTATCGCGACTTCGAGAACACTTAAACCATGACTGAATTAGCGCCTTTGGGCATTATCGGCGGCACAGGGCTGAATCAACTCCCGGGCGTCGAAATGATGCGTGAAACCCTCCTTCAGACTCCCTATGGTCTGCCCTCGGCCCCGCTTAAATGGGGCACCCTCAAGGGAAGGCCGGTGATTTTTCTCGCCCGCCACGGCATTCCCCACAAAATCGCACCCCACCGCGTGAACTACTGCGCCAATCTCTGGGCGTTACATCATCTAGGCGTGAAGCAGATTTTGGCGGTGGCAGCGGTCGGGGGAATTACGCCGAAAATGACCCCGAGTACGGTCGCCATTCCCGATCAACTCATCGACTACACCTGTGGACGAATCAGCTCTTTCTACGACGCACATTTTGAAACTTACCCCGTCCAACACATTGATTTTACAGCGCCTTACGATTCTGCTCTGCGCGAGCATTTGTTGGCCGTAGGGGAGGATTCGTCACTGGATCTCGTACCGTTTGGAACGTTGGGCGTGACCCAGGGGCCGCGTCTCGAAACGGCGGCGGAAATCCGTAAATTGGAACGGGACGGCTGCGATTTAGTGGGAATGACCGCCCTTCCCGAAGCGGCATTAGCCCGTGAATTGGGGCTGTCGTACGCCACGATCGCAGTCGTCGCCAACTGGGCCGCAGGAAAGGTCGCGGGAGAAATCACCATGACCGAAATCGAACATAATCTTCATCAGGCCATGGAAAAGGTTCATCGCCTATTGGTGGGCGTGGGCGGTCGTATTTAACTCAACTACGGCGTGCTCGAAGGGGGGCTTACTCAGCGATCTGGGGGCTTGAAAAAATCTCGCCGAGTCGCCCCTATGGTTTTAGGGATCTCCTCAATGCGCAGGACGCAACTGACGCACGACCTCATCCGGGGGTAAATAGTCCGCGCCAGGTAAATAACGCCAATCCACCATGCGCGGCATCCCGTCTTGAACCGTCAAAGTCCCCACAAAAGCCCCTAAATCGCTTTGCTGGTCAATCGCCCGCATTTCGGCAGAACCAAAGGGCGTCTCGAATTTCAGTCCACGCAGCGCCGTTGCGACCGCCCCTGAATCCGTCGAACCCGCTAACTCAATCGCCTGCGCCAATAAATGCAAGGCTACGAAACCAACAACCGATCCTAAACGCGGATAATCATTGAACTTTTCCATGTACGCCGTTTTGAACGCCGTATGTTCGGGGGTTTCGATGGCGTACCACGGGTAGCCCGTCACTAACCATCCTTCGGGGGCCTCGTCACGCAGGGGGTCGATCCACTCTGGTTCACCGCCCAACATCGACACCACCAATCGCCCGTCAAATAGCCCCTGATCGACGCCCTCTCGCACAAAACGGGTCAAGTCATTGCTAAAGGTCACATTAAAAATCGCTTCCGGATCCACGTTCAACAGCGCCTGTACCGTTGGGCCTGCTTCCAGACGATTTAATGGGGGCCACTGTTCGGCGATAAAAGTCACTTCGGGGCGGTGGGACTGTAATAATTGCTTAAACGCCGCGACCGCCGATTGACCATACTCGTAGTTGGGGGACACCGTTGCCCACCGCGAAGCCCCATGCTGGGCCGCCGCCTCCGCTAACATCGCCGCTTGAACATAGGTGCCCGGTCGTAACCGAAACGTGTAGGGGTTGCCCTTCTCCCAAACCAGCGTATCCGACAGGGGTTCCGCTGCTAAAAACACGATTTTCTCTCGATGAGCGACATCCGCAACGGCTAGTCCCACGTGAGACAACAATGTACCAAACAGCACTTTTGCACCGCTTCGATGAATGAGTTCTTGGGCCGCCGTCACCGCATCCACCGGGCTTGCACCATCATCTCGGGACACAACTTGCAGGGGTTGATTTAACACGCCCCCATTTGCATTGATCTGTTCTAGGGCCAACTGCCACCCCTTTCGGTAAGGTTCGGTAAAGGCGGCAAAACCGGTATAGCTGTTTAAGTCGCCTAAAATCACGGGTTCAGCCGCCCACAACGGCCATGACAATAAAAAAAGCGGAAGAAAACGCACCATGGAAAGTTTCCGAATTGAAAAAAGGCCCCACATTGTAAAGGGAGTCGCGCTACAATTCCCTTTTCGGCATGACCGAAATTCAACCAAATAATCATTTTCTTAGATTGCATGTTGCAATTAATACGAGGTTTTTATGCTTGATTGGGTTCACGCGGTGCAAATCGCGTTGAAAAAGGTGCATCGCGAAGTGACCGTGCGGGGGGCATTTTGGTTGTCTGCGGACCAAAAGCGTCAATTAGAACGGCGGCTACGCGGTCAAGAAGAGTTTCAGAAGTTGCAGCAGGCGTCGGGCGTCGTGGTGTCGTTTGGCAAGAGTGGACGCACTTGGCTACGGGTCATGATTTCGCGTTGCTACCAAACCCAGTTTGGCCTGACGGGCTACCAGATGATGGGGTTTGATAATCTGCATCGCCGTCATGCCGCGATTCCGAAACTCTTGTTTACCCACGACAATTATTTAGGCGATTACACGGGCCAGCGCGATAACAAGCGGGATTATCTCGGCAAACGGGTGGTGCTCTTGATCCGCGATCCCCGCGATACGGCGGTGTCGCAATTCTTTCAGTGGAAACACCGAATGCGGGCGACGAAAAAACGCCTCAACGATTATCCGGAAGCCACCGCTACCTTAGGGATATTTGAGTTTATGCAGAGTACTTCGGGGTTGCCCAAAGTCATCGAATTTCTCAACCAATGGGCCGTTGCCCAAGACACTTTATCGCCCGAGCAACTTTTGGTGGTGCGCTACGAGGATTTGCACCAACGGCCCGTTGACGAACTCACCCGCGTGATGACCTTCTTCGGGACGCCCGTCTCGCCCGAAGCCATTCACGACGCAGTAGAGTTTGCGCGTTTCGACAACCTGAAAAAGTTAGAAAAACAACGCGCTTTTGGGTGGAGTGGTGGCCGTTTAGTGGCCAAAAATCCCAATAATCCCGATTCTTACAAGGTTCGACGGGCCAAGGTCGGGGGGTACCGCGATTACTTCGACGACGAACAGATTCAGCAACTCGACGCGTTCACCCATCGTCATTTGCACCCCCGTTTCCGCTATGACTAATGCCATGCCCCATCCACGAGTTACCTCACCTTTTTCACCCTGCTTTCGGTGCGCACGCCGTGACTACACCTTACAAAGTCTTTGTCCACACTAATCACAAACAATGGTTGGGAGCACTCATCGCGCAGTATTCGATGACCCGCAACTCAAAGCACGCCGACCGGTTCAGCGTAGAGATCATTAAACACAGCGATTACCCGTTTTTCCGCGAATTTGAGGGCAAAAACTATCTGCGCGACGGCGTAAATTGGACTTGGCTCAATGACGATTTGCAGTCTTTTACGCCCCTACGCTTCATGCCCCCCGAACTTATGGGCTACGAAGGTCGCGCCGTGGTGGTCGATCCGGATGTGTTTGCCGTAGGGGATGTGTACGAACTGCTCACCCGCGAGATGCAGGGGAAAGCGTTGATTTGCCGTCCTCGTTCGGGGTTGAAGAAGATCGAGGGGTGTTTTGCAACGAGTGTGATGCTGCTGGACTGCGCAAAGTTGACCCACTGGCAGGTCGAAACGCAGTTCCGCGAACTCTTTGAAATGAAACGCGATTATCGGGAATGGATTTGCTTGAAGTACGAGGATCAGACCTCAATCGGGCAGTTTGAATACGAGTGGAACGACTTCGACAAGCTCACCCCCAACACCCGACTCATCCACAACACCAAGCGCAAAACGCAACCGTGGAAAGCAGGATTACCCGTAGATTTTCGGCCCGCAGAAAAATTTCGCTTATTTCCACCCATTGGTTGGTTAATGCAGGCTCGGCGACGTTGGTTAGGCGATTACGCGCTGTTGGGACGCTACAAATCCCATCCCGATGTACGACAGGAACAGTTCTTTTTTGGGCTACTCAAGGAATGCTTGGAAACCGGGGTGATCGACGAAGCAACCGTGAAACACGAAATGGCCCAAAATCATGTGCGCCACGATGCGTTTGAGGTGCTCGACCGTACCCCCCCGCTGGAACAGCTCTATGCCCAACTGGCCAAGGTCGGGTAGCCAAGTAGTAAGACTGGCCTATTCCGCTGCGGATCGCGAGCGTAGCGGTTGGGCCTTTATCCCCCCCCTCGCGCCGCCGTCAAAGGACGCACGTTGGGTTGTCTTTCCCGCAACAACCACGCATCCATGACCTGACGGGCTATCGGGGCCGCCGTAGAACTTCCCCCACCGCCATGTTCCGCAATCACCGAAATCGCAATCTCGGGGTCAGTCGCCGGGGCAAAGGCCATGAATAGGGCGTGATCGTGGAGATGTTTGGGCAAATTGCGGGCGTTGTAACTCCCACCGCGTAAGGAAAACACCTGCGCCGTCCCGGTTTTACTGGCCATGCGATAGCGCATTCCCGAAGCAATGCGTTTAGCCGTCCCCCCGCCCCCATGAACGACCTGCACCATCCCGTCAAATACCGCGTCCCAATTGCGAGGGTTATTGATCGGCACGGGCGGTAATTCGCGCGGTTCTACCCGTTCAAAGGGGGCGTCGCCTTGATCTTCCATGGCGTGAAGGATTCGGGGCACAAACCCTCGACCCCGATTCGCCAATGTGGCTGTGGCATGGGCGAGTTGCAGCGGGGTCGTCAACATGTATCCCTGGCCAATGCTCGCAATGACCGTTTCGCCGGGCAACCACGACTTCCCATAACTTTGACGTTTCCACGCCGGCGAGGGATTGACCCCCGTCCGTTCAAACGGCAAATCAATTCCCGTGGGACGACCAATGTCGAAGAGGGCCAAATAATCGTGCATCCGCTGAATCCCCATCTCCACCGAGAGCCGATAAAAATACACATCGACTGAGGCATAAATGGCTTTGTACACATTCGTCATGCCGTGACCACTGCGTTTCCAGTCGCGAAACCGATGGCTCGAATTGGGCAACGAAAAGTAGCCCGGACAGTAAAGCTGTTTAGTGGGGGTAATAAAGCCGCCCTCCAACGCTGCCAACGCCACAAATGGCTTAATCGTGGATCCCGGGGGGTACATGCCGCGCAACGCTCGGTGAAACAGGGGACGGCTCTTGTCATCGCTCAATTGACGGTAATCGGCGTGTGAAATGCCATTGACAAAGAGATTCGGATCAAAAGAGGGACGACTCGCCATTGCTAAGACTTCGCCATTGGTCGAGTCGATGACGACCACCGCGCCGTTATTTTCCCCCAAAGCGTTCTCGGCGAACCGCTGCAACTCGATGTCGAGGCTGAGATACAAATTACGGCCCGAAATAGAGGGTCGCTTGTCGATTTCCCGCAAAATTCGTCCCGCCGCATCCATTTCGACGAGTCGATGCCCCACATGGCCATGAAGTGCCGCTTCGTAAAACCGTTCGGCGCCCTCTTTACCGATATGGGTTGTCCCGTCGTACTGCGTGCGATCAATCCGTTCTAAATCACGAGAATCAATGCGACCGACATAGCCAATGACATGGGCCGCGACCGTTCCCAAAGGATAATGACGGTTGAGATCGGTTTGAATAGCCACCCCGGGCAACCGATGGAGCTGTACCGCCAGTCGAGCTACCGCTTCATCCGACAAATTGCCCTTCAACACGACCGGGCGATGGCGATTGGTGCGGGGGAGCTGGCGACGATAACGCTGGGCTTCTTCTTCGGTGAGGTCGATCAACGGGCCTAGGGTTTCGAGGGTGTGATCGAGGCTTGCGACCTGAGAACGGGTAATTTCCACCCGATACGATGGCAAGTTGTCGGCTAATAACACCCCGTTGCGATCAAAAATCCGACCGCGCGTGGGGGGTAAGGGAAGTAAGCGCAACCGATTCGCATCGGATTGGGTGTGGTACTGCTCATATTCGACGACTTGCAGTTGATATAAACGGTTAATCAGCGTGCCCAGCAGCCCAAAACTCAGACACAGCGCCACGATAGTACGCCCCAGCAATCGCCAAAAATCGCGGGACTCTCTTGAGGAATGGGCTTCAGTGCTGCTCCAACCGATGGGGTCTTGAGGGGATGAGAAACGCATTAAGGTTCTTCCTCCGTTTGTAATTCGATTAACCGCCATCCTCGGCACAGTTCGCGCAAGAGCAAAACGATCCAAGGCCAAAAGACCAGTCCCCCTAAAACACTCCCTAAACGGGCGTAATTGAGGGGGGGGTAGCCAATGAGGGCATCAATCGCGGTCATGATGAATTGGTCGATCAAGAGTAACGGCAGAACTCCTCCAATTTGACGCCAAAGCGGAAGGTTGCGCATTAACTGATGATAAGTCCCCGCCAGATAGGCCAATAACGCCAGTGATAGGCCCTGTTGACCTAATAACGTGCCCTTGGCGGCGTCGCTGAGTGTTCCCCAACTCCAGCCGTTAATCGAACCGACGCGCTCCGGAAAGTAAATGCACCAATACAACAACACGAGCGCCAACCAGTTGGGCCGAAAAAAGTCCGCCCAGCTCGGTAAAATCACCAAGTTACCGACGAGTGCCAATAAAAAGCTCCCCCAAATGAGGGGACGACCATTAGTGTTCAAGGGCAGCGGGGTCGGCGGGCTTAGTGAGAGGCCGCAACAATAAAACCTCTCGCAACTGATTCAACGCACTCAACGGGGCCGCCGTGATGCGTGCAAAGGACTGTCCGGGATCCGCTTCCACCTCAACAACCCGTGCGACCGAATACCCCCCGGGATAAAGATCATCCAACCCCGAGGTCACCAACAAATCCCCAGGGCGAATATCTTGGTCGTACAGCACATGATCGAGGGCCAGTACGCCACGGCGACCGGTGCCCGTCGCGAGGGTACGTAAACCGTTGCGCACCACTTGAAGCTGCATGGAATGATGAATATCGCTAATCAAAATCGCCCGCGAGGTGAAGGGGTACACGGCTTCAATTTGTCCGACGAGACCGTCGGCATCAACGAGGGGTTGGCCCACCACCACGCCATGTCGTTCGCCCTTGTCCAGCAGGAGCCGTGGACGATGGGGGTTCTGTTCGACCCGCACAATCCGCGCAATCAGTCCGGTATGGGAAGGACTGTCCACCGTTGACCCCAGAAGCCGTCGCAATCGACGATTCTCCGCCTCTAGCTCGGAGAGTCGGTGCAACTGGGTTTGCTGCAACAGAAGTTGGCGTTGAAGGGCTTGATTTTCCTCGCGCAACGCGGTTTGTTCACTCAACGCTTGTTCCCAAAAGTGGACTGTTTGCAGGGGCAACTGGGCGAGCTGTTGGATCGGCGTCATTGCGCCCACCAGCAGTTGACGAACCTCGTTTAATCCCATCGCATGTTGGTGATCCAGCCCCATCGTCGTCACCGAAAGGCCCACAATCAGCAACATTTTAAGGTGGGGTAACCACGCGCTACTCGAAGGGGTTTCTGTCGAATTTTCTAGGAAAAACCCGCGACTAGGCGGCGTTCGGGCGTGACGGTGATAAACGAGATCATCATTTAGCTCCGCCGAAGGCTGCTGCGGCATCAGGCGAAAGGACGCGGGTTGCAGGTTATTCGATGCCAAAGAGGTGCGGCCCTAACCGATCCATAAAATCAAGCACTTTCCCCCCCCCACGTGCAACGCAGGTCAACGGATCCTCGGCGGGAATCACATTAATCGAGGTTTCTTCCATGAGGAGACGGTCGATGTCCCGTAGCAAAGCGCCGCCCCCCGTCACGACCATCCCGCGATCGGCGACATCGGCAATGAGTTCAGGCGGGGTTTGTTCGAGGGCTTTTTTGACGGCAAACACGATGTTGCCCAACGGCTCTTGAATGGCTTCAAAGACTTGGGCACTGGTGATGGTAAAACTTTTGGGCACCCCTTCTGCCAGGTTACGGCCCCGCACTTCAATTTCACGATTTTCGCTTTCGGGATGTGCGGCCCCCACCGAAATTTTGATGTGTTCGGCGGTGGGTTCTCCGATGAGAATTCCGTGGTGACGGCGAACGTAATTGATAATGGCTTCGTCCAAGCGATCCCCGCCCACCCGTACCGCTTCCGAGTACACCAACCCGTCTAGGGAAATAATCGCAATTTCCGAGGTGCCCCCCCCAATGTCCAACACCATCGACCCCCGAGCCTCACTCACGGGCATTCCCGCCCCAATTGCGGCTGCCATGGGTTCGGGCAATAGAAAGGTTTGACGGGCACCGGCCCCGTTCACCGACTGACGAATGGCGCGTCGTTCCACCGGCGTCGAACCACAGGGCACGCACACCACGATGCGAGGACTGGGATTAAATAATCGTCGACGACCGTGGGCTTTGCGAATGAAGGTTTGCAACATTTTTTCGGTCACGGCGAAATCGGCAATAACGCCATCGCGTAAGGGCCGTACCGTGATGAGGGATTCGGGGGTGCGACCCAACATGCGTTTGGCATCCGCCCCCACGGCGGCGACGGTCCGAGGGCCCCCTCGGGGATCGTGGTGAATCGCCACAACTGACGGTTCATTGAGCACAATGCCCGCTCCCCGCATGTAAATCAGCGTGTTCGCTGTGCCCAAATCAATGGCTAAATCACTCGAAAATAAACCGCGAAGCCGCTTAAACATGAATTAATTTCTTAAACAACCAAAAGTCCTCAGAGGGTAACAAGGGCATCGAATCGGCAGCAATGGCTGTGCTAAGTTGACATCCTCACCGCCCTGAAGGACGGAGCTTGTCGCGCATTTCGGTCACAAAATCGCTGGCTTCGCTAAATGTACAAAAGCCAACTTATGAGTAGGTAATTTCCATGTCGATTTCCCCTGAGACCGTTTACAAAATGGCACAACTCGCCCGCCTCAAACTCTCCCCCGAGGAGGTCGCGTTGTACACCCCCGAGCTCAATCAAATTCTCGATTTAGTGGCGCAACTCACGGCCATTGAAATGAACGACCTCGAACCCCTTCACAATCCCCTTACATTGCCTCAACGACTGCGTCTCGATGTCGTCACCGAAACCGACCGCCGCGACGCCCTCCAACACAATGCCCCTGCGTGGGAACACAACCTCTTTCTCGTGCCCAAGGTGGTCGAATAACGATGACCGATTTGCTTTCTCAAGGGGTCCGCGCCGTATCAGAAGCCCTCGCGCAACGGCACATCACGAGCGTCGAGCTGGTTCAATCGCTGTTTGACCGCATCGAAGCCCAACGCGAGTTTAATGCCTTCATCACCCTCGCCCATGACACAGCCCTTCAACAGGCCCAACGTGCCGACACCCAACGCGATGCCAGCCCCACAATTCCCCTACAAGGCGTGCCCATCGCCCACAAAGACTTATTTTGCACCCAAGGGCTGTTGACCACCTGTGGATCAAAGATATTGGAGAATTTTATCTCGCCCTACGACGCGACCGTCGTGAGTCGCTGTCAGGACGCGGGGTTGGTGAGCCTGGGCAAGCTCAACATGGACGAATTTGCGATGGGGTCGTCCAATGAGAACAGTCACTTTGGCCCGGTGCGCAATCCTTGGGCGACGGATCGCGTGGCGGGGGGATCTTCCGGGGGATCGGCCTGTGCGGTGGCGTTGGGCCTGGTTGCGGCAGCCACAGGTACGGATACCGGGGGCTCCATTCGGTTGCCCGCAGCATTTTGTGGCATCACCGGCCTGAAACCTACCTATGGGCGCGTATCGCGTTTTGGCATGGTTGCTTACGCATCGAGTTTGGATCAGGGGGGGTGGTTGGCGCGAAGTGCGGACGATATTGCCCATCTATTGCCCGTCATCAGCGGCTTTGACGAACGCGATT
>CAZTIH010000081.1:6270-11612 GCA_964613675.1 uncultured Candidatus Competibacteraceae bacterium | reverse complement strand
AGGGTTGGACGCAATGCAAAGTCGATAATGCGGGGATTCTCATCACAGGCGACAGCGCAATAACAATGGGGAAAGTTCATCTCACCAACCAAGACGGTTCGGCGGTTTCCGTCGATAAAACTTGGGGGTTTGTCAAGGACGATGCGGGGGCGCTTCGGATTGTTGTCCACCATTCGTCGCTTGAACATCAGTCGAATTAAACGCTTTCCCACAGTCAAAAAGGCGCTTTCTCTAAAAAATAGCGCGTTGCAGTCAACGAAAACGGCCCTGAGAACGGGCCGTTTTTTTGCGCTCAGTACAATCGAATCCTCAAAATTGGGTCTTTTCGGCGAAAAAAGCGATCAACTTCTGCAAATCGCTGGCCTATTGTTCAAAGGAAATCACGGCATGTCATGTCCCAGACGGTAACGCGGCCAAATAACGCGCCTGTATGTCGTTTTCGATGGCCCCAGGGCGAACCGCTCGCACCTGACCTATGGCGTTTTGTGCCGCCTCACCGCGCTCTACGAGAATCTGGGCCGCCACCGTCCCCGCACGTCCAAGGCCGCCTTTGCAATGCACCACCACGCGACGACCTGCATCGAGATAGCCGTGAAGGATTGGGCCGACCACGATCCATCGGGCTTTCCATGCCTCATCGGGCACATTTCCGTCGATAATTGGCAAGTGAAACCATTCCAACCCCAATTGGGTGAATCGTTCGCCCAATTGTTCGACAGAAAGCGCCTGCAATTCCCACTGTTCCATGAGGGTGACGACGGCCACCGCACCCCACGATGAGATCACTTCGAGATCAAGGTTCAAATCCCGCGTCCACGAACCGGTGAGGGCGTGAGGTTGTTGTTTACCCGGACAAAATGTGACCCCTACCGCCCCGCCGTTGGGAAGATCGAGGGTCGCAATCTGAAGAGGGTCTGTAACGCTGGTGCGAGGGAGAGAGGGTTTCATTTCTTAGGCGGTTCAGATTTCGCGGCGGCGGCGCGTTCTTCATCGTTAAAATCCATCAGTTCGTCAATCTCTTTCTCGACCTGTTTCCGACGCTCTGGCAGTGAGTCCTGACGATTCATGAAGTTAAACTCATCCCGTATTGACCGCGCTCTCGCCATTTTCGACGAAACCGCACTAAAGGCATTAGCGATACCCGCCCCACTCTTATCGAAGTACATCGCTCGCGACGCCCGCACGCCTGTATCGACCGCTTCAGATACCGCTGACATATCTGCACTCAAAAATAAGATTCGCCACCCTGCTTCCTGCTTGTCGGCCAACATTTTCTGCACTTGTTTGCGAGAAAACTCACGACTCGAATTCTCTTGCCCATCGGTCAGTACCACAAAGGCCACTTCTGCAGGGCGCTGGTCTCCCATTTGATTGAGTTGCTGTTCCAAATCATTGATTCCGCGACCAACAGCATCAAGCAACGGGGTATTTCCCCGAGGGACATAAACTTTGTTATTTAATGGCGGGATCGTCTTCAAATCGCGAAAGTGATGAATCACTTCGTAAGGATCGCCGCCATCGAATTGCACCAACGTCAGGGTTGCCCGCCCTTTTGCCGCCTGTTGTTCCGATAAAAATGCGTTAAACCCGCCGATGGCATCGTCTCGAATCGACTGCATCGAGCCGCTGCGATCCAAAATCACCGTGAAATGGGTGTAGTCGTTCTGCATGATCCTTTCTCCTAATTCAAATGTAGGCCGTCAGATATAGTCGCTCATCGAAATTTGTCTAGGTTTTCGCAAAAAATTTTTAACTGAGCGAGTGCAAACCCCATGATTTTTACGCTTAAGCCCTTGTTTATATTAATTTTTTTACTTATCTCCGTCGCCCATGCTATCGAATTGCAATTTGTCCGACGGTTGCCCCACGACCCCACGGCCTATACCCAAGGACTGCTTTATTTGGATGGCGTGTTTTACGAAAGTACGGGGCTTTACGGCGAATCTTCTTTACGGCGCGTCGATGCACAGACCGGACAGATTTTGTTACGCCATGATTTACCTAAAGATTTTTTTGGAGAAGGACTGGCGCTCGTCGGAGATCGACTGATCCAACTCACATGGCGCGAGAATGTGGCGTTCATCCATCGGAGAACAGATTTTGCCCCACTCGGACAGTTTTCCTATGAAGGCGAAGGGTGGGGACTGGCGTTTGATGGCGAATTTTTGGTGATGAGCAACGGTAGTGCCCAACTATTTTGGCGCCACCCCGATGACTTTAGCGTCGTCCGCCAAGTGACCGTGACCGACCGAGGGCGTCCCGTGAATCTGCTCAACGAATTAGAAGTGGTTGAGGGGCGGATTTGGGCGAATGTTTACGGTTCTGATCGGGTGGCCGTCATTGAAAGCCACTCGGGAAATGTGCGCCAATGGCTCGATTTTTCAAGAATTTTGTCTGCTCGCGACCGTCATGGCAATGAAGATGTCTTGAATGGAATTGCCTTTGATGCAGAACAACGGCGCGTCTTCATCACTGGCAAGCGTTACGCTTTTATCTACGAATTTCGCCTGAAATCTCGTGCTAATTAGTCGCTATTTCACTGCCATACCCGCTTGAGCCCCGTCGATGGGGTGAATCAGAAAAACCTCGTGGTCTGCCGCGCCGCCTGCCGCGATCACCATCCCTTCAGAAGTTCCGAAACGCATTTTCCGAGGGGCCAAATTAGCGACCACCACGACCTGTTTCCCCACCAATTGTTCGGGCGAATATGCAGCGCGAATTCCCGAAAAAACCGTGCGCGTTTCAGTGCCTAAAGAAAGGGTGAGCTTCAATAATTTGTCTGAACCCTCGACCAATTGGGCGTTTAAGACATCTGCAACCCGTAGATCAATTTTGGCGAAGTCCTCAATAGAGATCACCGCTTTAATCGGGTCAGTGGATTTTTGGGCAACCGAATTCGGATTCTGAGCGGGCGGTAAATCAGCTAAAGCGGCGTCGCGTAATTGATTAATTGCGGGATTTTCAATTCGCTGCATGAGTGGTTCGTAAGGGCGAATCGTTTGTCTCAATAGCTGCGTTTCTCGGTCTTGCCAGAATAGGGGACTGATTTGCAAAAACTGTTCAACTTGAGCGACTAATTGCGGTAATACGGGTTTCAAATAAATCGCTAATACCCGAAATAAATTGAGCCCTGTAGTACACACTCGATGCGCGGTTAATTGGGTCTCTGGATTTTTCACCAAATTCCACGGTGCTCGCTCGGCAATATATTGGTTTGCAGCCGCAGCTAATGTCATGATTTCCCGCATGGCACCCGCAAAATCGCGTTTTTCAAATAATTCGGGCAATAAATCGCCTTTTGCTAACCACGCGGCGTAAAAATCAGGGGCATCTAATTCGCTCGCCAATTCGTTATTAAACTGACGGGTGATAAAACTCGCGCAACGACTGGCAATGTTCACCCATTTGCCGACTAAATCGCTGTTCACGCGCTGTTGAAAATCGTTCAAATTCAAGTCGATATCGTCGATACCGCCGTTTAGCTTTGAAGCGAAATAATAACGCAGGGGTTCTGCCGGCAAGTGCGCTAAGTAAGTACGCGCTTTAATAAAGGTGCCCCGCGATTTCGACATTTTTTGGCCGTCAATGGTTAAAAACCCGTGGCAAAACACCGCCGTCGGCAACCGATAATCTGCACCGTGTAATAGCGCTGGCCAAAATAACGTGTGAAACCGCGCAATATCTTTACCAATGAAGTGGTATAGCTCGGCCTTACTCTCGGGCCGCCAAAAATCATCGAAATTAAGTCCCGTTCGGGCACACAAATTAGCAAAACTCGCCATATACCCTATTGGCGCGTCTAACCAGACATAAAAATATTTTCCGGGCGCATTTGGGATTTCAAATCCCCAATACGGTGCATTTCGCGAAATATCCCAATCGGCTAATCCTTCTTCAAATAATTCGGCTAATTTGTTTGCAATTTCAGGTTGGACTGCCCCGCTGTTAATCCACGATTTTAAGTGCGCTGTAAAATCGCTTAATTTGAAAAAATACTGCAACGACTCCTTTTCAATGGGGGGAGCTTTTGAAATCACTGAATAGGGGTTGACAAGTTCGGTTGGACTATATGTGGCGCCGCACACTTCACAGGAATCACCATATTGATCCGCAGCCCCACAACGCGGACATTCTCCTTTGATGAAGCGATCGGGTAGAAAAATTTCTGCTTTTGGATCAAAGGCTTGCATGATTGTGCGTTGGGTAATGTGCCCCTTCTCGGTCAAGCGATGATAAATCTGCTCGGCAAATTGGCGGTTTTCAGAAGAATGCGTGGTGTAGTAATTATCGAAGTCGATCCCAAAAGCCCGAAAGTCCGCTAAATGCTCGTCGTAAATACGCGCTATCAAGGTTTCAGGGGTGATCTGCTCTTGCTGTGCCCGCAACATAATTGGCGTTCCATGCGCATCATCTGCACAGACATAGTAACAACGATTCTGCTGTAGTTTCTGAAACCGCACCCAAATGTCTGTTTGGATGTATTCGACGAGATGCCCCAGATGAATAGGGCCGTTCGCGTAAGGTAAAGCACTGGTCACTAAAAGATTGCGATTCATAATTTTACGATCTACATCAGAAGAGAGAACAAGGGGTAGATTTTGGGTCGCCAATCCTCACTTGCCCGCCCGAATGAGTCCCCCTAACCCGTAATTTTCTAGGGTTTGGTTCAAGTGATGGCGGACTTCCGCTGCGTCGGTAGCCGCTAACGCTTCGGCGAGTAATGTCTGAGTCACGGATAGCGGAATGGTGCGAATCGTCCATTTGACCTTAAGCAGATTTCCTAAACTCATGCTCAGACTATCGGCCCCTAACGCCATCAGCAACATCGCTGCCGCCGGATCCCCTGCCATTTCCCCGCATACACTCACGGGTTTCCCCTGTTCATGAGCCCCATTGATAATCTGGCGCACCGCCTCCAGTACGGCGGGATGAACGCTGTCATAGAGCTTCGCCACCCGTGGATTATTCCGATCCACCGCTAACAGATATTGAGTGAGATCATTGCTCCCAATCGACACGAAATCTACCCGTCGACTCACAGCCGCTATCTGATAGATCAGCGAGGGGACCTCAATCATCACCCCAATCCGCGGCAACGGCATATCAAGGCCGTCTTCAATTAACTCGTCGCGGGCTTCTTTTAATAGACAAATCGAATCGTCGAGTTCTTTAAGCGTCGTAACCATCGGAAACATGATCGCTAGGGGGTTGAACACCGCACTTGCCCGCAACATGGCCCGTAATTGGGTCTTAAAGATGTCGATCTGATCTAGGGAAATCCGAATTCCTCGCCATCCTAAAAACGGGTTTTGCTCCTGAATGGGAAAGTAAGACAGCAAGAG
>CAZTIH010000081.1:1685-6260 GCA_964613675.1 uncultured Candidatus Competibacteraceae bacterium | reverse complement strand
AATATCTAGCGTTCGCAATACGACGGGTAAAGGCGACATCATCTTTAAGACTTCTGTATAAACTGCCGTTTGCTCGTCCTCGCTAGGGAACCGATCCCGCATAAAGAAGTGCAATTCCGACCGATATAGCCCTAACCCTTCTGCCCCACTCTCACGCGCTGCTGCTACGTCTGCCGTCAAACCGGAGTTGGCCAATAGGGCTACGCGATGCCCATCTGGTGTTTCACTGGGAAGATGTTTGAGATCTTGCAGATAGCGGGAGAGCTCGGTTTCTTCATCGGCCAATTTCTGAAAAGCCTGTCTTAACGCCGGTGCGGGTTGGATGCAGACGCGGGCCGTATAACCATCCACCACAATTTCTCGACCGTTGAGTCGCGGCAATGGCGCATCTCCCACCCCAAACACCGCCGGAATGCCCAAACCCCTTGCCAGTAACGCCACATGAGATGCGCCGGTCCCCCTCACCGATACTAATCCGACGAGCTTATGAGGTTCGACTTCCAGAAATTGTGTCACGCTGATTTCTTCTCCCATGAGCACGGTATGTTCTGGATATTCCCGCGTCTGATGCTGCATCTGAAGGAGCCGCTTAATCAGTCGCTGACATAAATCGCGGATATCTGCCATCCGTTCGCGCAGATATTCATCTTCCATCCCTTCAAAGGCGTTCGCATATTCGAGGGCCGTCACGCGCACCGCCCCCGGCGCCCAATTTCCCTGTTGGATTCGCGAAATCACGCCCTCGGTTAGCGAATCACTGCGCAAAATCAAGCTGTACGCATCGAACAACGCCCGATCCCCTGCGGCCAATAATTTCCCCATTCGCTTGCCAAGTTCCTCCAATTCCGCGACTTCAGATTGCACGGCTTCCTTAAAGCGTTCGATTTCGTGGGAAATTTGGGTGGCCTCGACCCATTTATCGGGAACCGATTCGAGTTCGGCTTCTGGATATAACACTACGGCCGTCCCAATCCCCAATCCCTTTGCACTCGCAATGCCTTCTAGATAAATCGAATGCTCTGCAGACTGATCGTCGAGATGGTTCAGACTTTCTTTAATTTCGGCTTGACTGATCGAAGCGGCTAATTGGGCGGCCAATGTCGCTAAAAACGACTCTTCTTCGGGGGTGTAACGCCTCACCAGACGTTGCTGCACCACCAACACCCCTAAATCTTTACGCCGCCGCACAATGGGTGCCCCCAAGAAACCGTGAAACGGCGCTTCCCCTGTACTCGCGATGAAGAAAAACTGTGGATGTTTCTGCGCATCTTCAATGTTGACGGGTTCGGCCCGCCGAGCCACTAAGCCAATCAGCCCCAGTTTAGCGGGAATTCGCACTTTTCCTACGGCACTGCGCTTTAATCCATCCGTCGCCATCAGAACATGTTCGCCGGTTTCGGGATCCGTCAAATAGACCGAACAGACATCTGCCTGTAACGCCGCTTTTACCCGACTGACAATCAGGGCTAAAGCGTCCTCTTGTGTCGAGGCTTGATTGACCTCTTGGACGATACGGCTAAGCGAATCGAGCATTTACAACCTCAAGCGCGGGCGGCGCGGATGCGGAGAGAAAAAAGAAGCCGAAGAGTGTTTGCTGATTTTTGCCGTGTTGCAAAACACCAACGGCGCAAATTCGTGTAACGCACAGGCATACACCCGCCGCTTAAACGACACCACCGCCTGTAATGGATACCAGTAATGCACCCAGCGCCAAAGATCGAATTCGGGTTGCGGTGAAGCATCCAAACGCACCTGTGTCTCCGTTCCTTTCATCCTCAGCAGAAACCAAATCTGCTTCTGACCGATGCAGGCGGGTTGACTGTGGCGACGGATCAGACGCGGGGGCAACCGATAATGTAACCATCCCCTCGTGCGCCCCAAAATTTCGACATGATCGGGTTCTAATCCGAGTTCTTCAAAAAGTTCGCGAAACATCGCCTCCTCAGCCGTTTCGCCTTCGTTAATTCCGCCTTGGGGAAACTGCCAGGCGCGTTGACGAATGCGCTTAGCCCATAACAGCCGATTTTCCCCGTTACACAGAATTATCCCGACATTGGCACGAAAACCTTCGGCGTCGATCACTGTGAAACCCATTCTTGTAAAAGTATTAGCCGCAATTTTGACACACGGTTTATCTCAATGGCTACGCAACAACAAAGTCTATAAGCCCGCAAGTATGCTACGGTTCTCGCCCCTTGGCCCCGTGCTACTCTTAACGAAAATTTTCTCATGGATTCTACTTACAACGTGAATGTCGTTTCTCAAGAACTCTTGCCGACACCTCGTGAAATTAAGGCCCGCTTGCCCCTTAGCGACACGGCAGCGACCACCGTTTTACAGGGCCGGCGCACCCTTGAAGCCATCTTGAATGGTCAAGATCCCCGCTTATTTGTCGTCGTCGGGCCCTGCTCGATTCACGACCTCACCGCTGCCCGCGAGTACGCAAAACGGTTGCATCAACTCGCTACCGAGGTCGCCGACACCTTCGTTATCGTGATGCGCGTCTATTTCGAGAAGCCCCGTACCACCGTCGGTTGGAAGGGTCTCATCAACGATCCCCGCCTCGATGACTCGTTTCATATCGAAGAAGGGCTGTTTAAGGCGCGGGAGCTGCTCCTCGAACTTGCCGAAATGGGACTGCCCGTCGGTACGGAAGCTCTCGATCCCATCACGCCGCAATACCTCTCCGATTTGGTGACCTGGACGGCCATCGGCGCCCGCACGACGGAATCCCAAACCCATCGGGAAATGGCCAGCGGTTTGTCAACCCCCGTGGGCTTCAAAAATGGCACGGATGGCAGCTTAACGGTGGCGATTAACGCGCTACAGTCTGCGTCCCAGCCCCACAGCTTTTTGGGCATCAATCAAGATGGCCAATGCGCCGTCATTCGCACCCGAGGCAATGCCTATGGACATGTCGTGTTACGGGGCGGCACGGCCCCAAATTACGATTCGGTGGCGATTGCGTTGTGCGAGAAAGAACTTGCGGCGAAACAACTGCCCACAAACCTCGTCGTCGATTGCAGCCACGGGAATACCAACAAAAAGCCCGAGCTTCAGCCTCTCGTATTCATGGACTGCATTCACCAAATTTTGGAAGGCAACCACTCGATTGTGGGACTCATGCTGGAAAGCCATCTTCATGCGGGGAACCAGTCGATTCCTGCCGATTTGTCCCAATTGCGCTACGGCGTTTCGGTGACTGACGGCTGCATTGATTGGGAAACGACCGCTAAAACGCTTTTGGATGCCCGCACCAAGCTCACGGGCGTGTTGGCCAATCGGCGGGCGTAACCCAAAGCGCGGCGGATGAGGAACGTGTGTGGCCTTCGACGGGACTAAATCGACTCATCTTCCGCAACGACAGAGTCAATAATTTCGCCCAGCACAAGCCACGTCACCCGTCCCGCCACAACCTCCAACTGTCCCAAATGCCGTTCGCCGTTGGCCGCATACTCGAAACCGTAGCGACGCACGAGTTGGCGATGTACCCAACGGCGAGATTGTAAAACCACGGCTTGATCTAACCATTGCACCGCCGCCCGCCGACACGCCATTTCCACAGCATGGCGGGCGATTTCATGGGCCGACCGTTCGCTGTACCACCATGCGATGATGCCGCCCAATACGACAATGCTCCAAAAAGTCCAACTCATGGCGTGCCGATCACCCTTCCGGACGCAAGCGAGCGAGCAACGCGCTCTGTCGCTGACGCAAGGGGCTGTCGTCGGGCAATAGCCGGATGAGCTGCTGAATGAGGGATCGCAACCGCACCTGTTTACCCAACTGCCCCAACGCAAAACGCGCTAACGCCGTCCGTCCTAACAGATAGCAGCCCATACCGCTCACCCCCGCCAGTAGCGCCGCAATCAACAGTTCCGACAGCCAATCCCCCCGCAACACCACCGTCCCCACCAGCGCAACCCCCGTCACTGCACCAACACTCATTAAAAACGGTCGCCATAACCCCAACAACGCCCGCAGTCGTCGCCAACGATCGCCAACCCCATGATGACGCGCCAAACTCACCAACAAGGCCCCGTCAATCACCCACGCCGCGACCATCGCCCCCCAAGGCAACGGCAAAAATGCGCACAGCACCGCTTTTACGATCGCATGACGAAATAACCGTTGATCGGCTTGGTAACGCCCGGCAGTGGCCCGTTCGGTCGCGAGAATTTCGGCTACCTGTCCCGCACACAACGCCGCATTTAACGCTGCTAACGTGGGGCCTTCCCGCTGAATGCAGTCGCTTAACCGCAATTTCAACGACGCAATATCGGGTTTTGGCGTAAATCGCTGTTCGCGCTCCTTGCCCGCCGGGGTCACTTCAATTAACACCGTTTCGCTGGGCCGCGCCGCCACCGCCAACACATCGTTCACGCCAATCCATCCCTCAGTTCGTTTCTTCAGGGTGCTAATTAAAGTTTCTCGTTCGCTTTTGGTGTAACGGTCGATTTTGTTGAGCACCAACAGCACCCGTCGCCCACCATCCGCGACCTGTCGCAACGCGACCAATTCGCTGTGGGTCAAGTCGCCATCGCACACAAACAACACGATGTCGCTGAGGGCCGC
>CAZTIH010000081.1:0-1675 GCA_964613675.1 uncultured Candidatus Competibacteraceae bacterium | reverse complement strand
ACTTCATTTAGGCCCGGCGTGTCGATTAACACCACCGAAGCCTGAGTCACCTGTTCAAATGCCGTCCAATTGATCGGGGCCACGGCCTTCGTTTCGCCGTGGAGGGGGCTTACCGCAAAACACTCCTTCCCCAACAACGCATTGAGCAACGCCGATTTGCCCACGCTCACCCGCCCAAATACGGCGATATGAATTTGATTTGCCTGCAATTTTTCGCCGTGCTGACGCAGCGGGATCGCGACATCAGCCAACGCCGTCGTCATCGACACCGGTACGAGTTCGAGAATGGTCTGAACGTACTGTTTCACGGTTTCAAGGGGCCGATTGTTCATGCTTTCCGTTGCTCCCATAGCCACCCCACCAGGCGTCGGGCACGGTTTTCGACATCGTCTTTCAGTTCCTCATTGAAGACTTGCAGCGTCGGCCCATTCACCAGCTCCCCTCGCGCCTCCAACGACCGCGCCACTGCTTTCCCCAAACTCTCGAAAATCAACCCATATGCCACGGCATGAATCGCCCCCCCCAACACCGTGCCCAATCCCGGGAACGCCTTAAAGACATTTCCCGCCACGGCGAGCAATAAATTTAGGCTTCGTCGAATGTGTTCACCCGCTAACGACAAAAAGCGTTGTAGATCGACTTCTGAAGCGGGGACTTCATACACATTGCAGAGTTCTCTTAACATCGAAATTCCCAAATAGCCCTGGATTAAGACATCGGTTCCCGGTCCCACCGCCGCAACGGCTCCAATAATGGCCTTGCGGGTGTAACTCTGGACGATGGCATCGGACTTCTCCCGACGATGATTGATTAGGGCTTGATCGAGTTTTTGCTGGGCTAAAGTGAATACGGCGGCATCACGGAGCTGTTCTAGGGCGGTCGCGTCGTTGTCGATGTGGCCCTGGATGGCATACCGCAATTCGTCCACCTGCGGCGGTCGAGGCCGAAAAAACTCCTCCTCACGCCCATCGGGATAACGTCGCCGAATGGGTTCCATCCCCCCCGACTGCACCACCGCCAACGTCACCTCGTCCCCAACGCGCTCTCGTAAACGATTTTTGATGAGATTGAGTTCGTCGTGACGGTACAAATCGGCCTTGTTCAACGCCAGAATCATGGGGCGCTCTAACTGACAGAGTTGGTGAAATGCCTCGTATTGATCGCGGGTCAAGTCGCCATCACACACAAATACCACTACATGCGCCCGCATCGCTTCCTCTTGCGCGATGGCATCTAAATCGCCGTCCGCTTCGTGAAGCCCAGGCAAGTCCGCCAAAATGAGCTGGTCGCCCGCCGGACTTTGCCAGGTGTAATGGGTGACGGTGCGGGTCGTGCCGCCAATGACATCAATGTTGAGTTCGGCATTGGGCAGTAACGCCTTGATTAACGACGACTTTCCACTGCTGATCGTCCCGAATAACGCGACAAAAATGACACCGGCTTCTCGGCGACGCCGTAGTTCGTCTAATTCGCGATACACATCATCGACCGGGACCCCTTCCGCTTGGCGACGGCGCAAGATTTCCATCAACTCGGCTTCCTTGGCCGCGAGAATCTTGTCCAGGTCTTGTATGTGGCGATCGGTGAGTTTCTGAATCTCGTCCTGGGTTTGCCGCTCGGAGTCTTCGCTGATCTTTTTGTCCTTGAGCAAGGACTTGAGCTGATTGTTGGCGTC
>CAZTIH010000080.1:0-11808 GCA_964613675.1 uncultured Candidatus Competibacteraceae bacterium | reverse complement strand
AGGGCCTTGACGGAGGGTACCGCGTAAAAACTGCGTGAACAGGCCGGCGGTGGAAAGGGCGGAATTTTGGCGTTGGCGTCGGGCAATGCTGATTTGGCACGCCCCCGGTAACACATATTCCACCGGATCTTCCACCGTAATCATTTTGACCGAGTCACCCAGTCGGTGGTACAGCCGTCGCATTAACGCCTGCAAGGTGGTGCTTTTGCCCGAATTGGTGGGGCCACACAGCAAAACCATGCCCGAAAGTCCTGCAATGAGTCGCTCTAAAGTGGCTTGTTGCAGCGTGCTGTAACCCAAATCTTCTAATTCCACCGTCGAGACATCCATCCGCAACAGGCGAATCACTAAGTGAAAATTGCCCGTCGGGAAAATGGGTGCGGACGAAAACCGCATCTGAATAGGTTGTCCCGATGGACGACGATGCTCGATGACCGCATCCATCACCTGAGTCGGATCCCAAACCACATCCTTAGAACTCGCATCGGCGTGTACGGAATACAGCACGATGCCTAAACTCCGCGCCGATTCTATGGAGATGTGACAGTGGAGATGGCGAATGCCGTCAATCCGAAAGTAAAGGCTCGCGTGGTCGCTTCGGGTTTCGAGATGAATATCGGACGCCCGTTGATCGAGGGCCGTTTCGATGAGTTGACGAGAAAAATTCTCGATCGCCGTGGCGTCGGTGGTAGCGGCTAGACCAATGGGGTCGCGAATAACCCGTTGATCTCTTACGAGTTTAATAATTTCCGAGGTGGCTTGGAGGAACTGTGGGGGGCGGGGAAATCGCCCGAGTAGTCGCCGTCGCAAATCGAACATGGGCGCGCCCCCGTACGCTTCGGGCGTCACCAATACGGTGATTAAACGCTGATCTTTTTCATGAAGGACGGCAAAACGACTGCGCCATTCATCGGGTAATAGGGTTTCGTCTAGGAGACCCGGGGGAATGTCGGCAACTCGCGTAATTAAACGGGGGCGCTGTGACGGATCATTTGCCCGTTCGCCCCATTTTTCAGAGGGTAACGACGACATAGCGCACCTCCAGTTGCACGTTAACGACTCCATTTAGCCAAGTGAACTCGGCGCGTTCCGCCGCAAGCGGTAAAGCAGATAGCCGTTGAAACAGTTGCTCGATGGTTAAGAGATTACTCGCGACTAAGCGAATCGCGCCTTCCGTGCCAATCGTATCGCTGAAGGACTGCCCCTGAGATTCATACCGAATAATCAACGGCGATTCACTGATGAGAGGCCGAATGCCCAAGCGATCTAGGGTTTCCCGCAGCAATAACAAAGTTTGTTGAGGCGCATCGCTGGGGAGCCCTAAACGTTCCCTCGGGAGATCAAATTCCCACGTGGTTCGCAGACGGTTGACATAGTCATCGAGATTTCGGGTAGCGATGAGCTGGCCCGGTAAATCTTCATGCGCTTGGGCAATAAACCGTCCTCCGCGCCATAACCAATCCACCTGGCATTGATGGGCGGTACATTCCAAACGCGATGGACGATAGCCCCGATGACTGATAGGAAGTGAACGCAAGGTTTGTAGCCACTGTTGGCCAATTCGCCCCACATTAGGTCGCGTGAGACGGCGTTCAATGGCGTCTTCGCGGGCGCGGCGTACGGCGTCTGGGTCAATTTCGCGACGCACAACGGGGGGCGGCGGCGACGGCAAAACCACTTCAACCCGAGGAGCGGGTGGGGGCGGTACCTCGACGACGGGGGCGGGCCACCACACATACCCTGCGGTCAACACAACGGCACTTCCCAAAGCAATCTCGCGAACCCGTCCATTCTCTGAGTACGGCAACAAGGCGGTTTGCGAATAGGCCTTACGGGGTAAGGTTGCGAGCGCGTCTTTGAGGGAAGTTGTGGCTTGGGGAGACGCGCCAAGAATGGGCAAATGGGGTTGGTAGCTCGCTAGATCGCGCAACGCAAAGTCGGCCTCCGCGCTGGGAAGGACTTGATCGGTTTCGGGTAATGGTAGCCCATCGCGCAATGCACAAACCCACACATGTTGGGAATCGAGAGGTTGATAAATGAGGGCATCGCGGACACTCAAACCCACCAGGAGTGCGCCAGCCACCGTTCGCCGTCCACTGAACGGAGTTCGCATCCAACCCGCCATCAAGCCGTCATCGTTGAACCATTCGATAAAAGCGGTGGGACGCTGGCTTTTGCACACATTCCGATGTTCGCGGCGACTACTGTAAAAGCTCCATTGCAGTCCCAAGGCAAGTTCATAGCCGTTAACGCGGAAGGTAGAGGGAGTCATGGTGTGGGCAACCCGCTGGAAGTGGGAACGGGTGGGGGCGGTTGTCGTAAGGCGTCGCGTTGCAGGGCAGAAGGGGTTGCTTCCGCTGCTTCAGCGCGTCCGATCGTGGGACGTTTGGGGGCGGAAAATTCCAGTAAAGCCTCTCGAACTTGCCCCTCTCGTCGTATGGTTAACCGCGCTTCTTGGGGGTGAATGCGGCTGAGGAACATTCCCGGCGCGACTTCATCGCCAAGGCCATAGCGCCCCACCCGCCCATTCGCAAACCGAAGCTGCACCCGATAATCCCCTTGAAAGCCACTGATGGCCATGACGGTGGGAAGTCCCGCCGCTAGACGCTCGGCTTGGCGTTCCTGTAACTCGAACAGAGCTAATTGTCGGTCGAGGAGACGGGCCTGCGCTTCCACTTCATTGATTAAGCGACTTGCCCTGACTTGCTCGTTGCGCAACTGCTGTTCAAGCCAGTTGATGTTCACTTCGAGAAGACGGGCCCGCGCTTCAATTTCGGCCACAGCTTGCGTTTCTCGAAGTCGTTCTAATTCACCCCGCTCACTGAGCAACTGTCGCTGCATTTCGAGTTCGGCGATGAGGGGGGATTGTTGCGCCCGTTTAAGCTCGATTTGGCGCTCAAGTCGGGTGATTTGAGCTTCGATCAGCGCCATTTCTTCGAGCCAATGGGATTGCTGAAGTGCGTTTCGGTCTTCCGTAGCGATGGGCGGTTCTGCGGCGGTCGATTCCAAGACCCAAACGCTGCTCACCACAAATAATCCATACACAAGGGGTTTAATCATGATGTCCCCCGCCAAATACCTGGATTTGAATGACCCGCAAGGATCGTTGCTGATTGACATTGCGACTGCCTCCCAAAATCGACGCATTCCCCTCGAAGGCGTTGCGATCTTGGCTGTAGCCAAATAGCACTACGGATTGGCCGTCCCGCAATACGGCTTGTTGTTGAAGGGCTTGAGTGAAAATCACGGGGGTTTGAATGGTGGCGCCCCCACTACTGATGCTGTTGAGCTGACGTAACGCAGAAACCGTGAGCTGGTACTGCAATAAAATGCGGTTATCACTCAAAATTTGCGGGAGAAAATTAGCCGTTAACCCAATGACCACAGTGCCTGGGGTGAGAGAGGTCACGGTTCGCGGCACCAAATCGCCTACCTGGGTCGTTTCGCTGGCCGCGAGATAGGTGATTTCGTCCGCAACCTGATAAGGCGCAGGTTGGCCGTTCACCGCCAAAATTTGCCCCGACGTCACCACCGAAACTTCTCCAAAACTCGCCAACGCTTGGGCTAAGAGATTAGAACTGTTGAACCGCGAAGTCGGATCAATCACCTCAAATGTCAGCTGCCCCGGTTGACTGCTTCCAATCGCAACGCTTGGCGCGCCCGTCAACCGCAACCCGTAACGGTTAAACCTCTCGTATAGCAAGTCCAAGGAAGCGCCTAACCCACTCTCGTCGCGTAAAATCACATCAAACAGCTTTAAGTCGATGGTGAGATTGCGGGAGAACTGTCGATTGACACTCGCTAGATAATCCGTCACCCGTGCGAGGGTTGGCGGAGGGGCCGTCACCGTGACCGTCGCCAGTTCCGGGGAAACCACTACGCGACTCCCGTTGGAACGACGGCTCGTCGATTCTAAGTTACGCCGCCCCGCCCCTGTACGTGTGCGGGAGGTCGTCCCTGTCTCCGTGCCTTCCGATACGATGTCGCCTACAAAATCCACATCTCGCGTTTCGTCGAGCAACATAGAGGTAATCGTGCGACTGATGGCGTCGTAAGGATTAATCACCAGATCGCCGACTCCAACGCCAATGCTGCCCGTGGCGCCGGCACTTCCACGTTGTACCCCTACAGAGGTTCCCGCCGTCGTGATACTTGCGTTGTTTCCCCCGCCAATGCTGGCCGAAATCGTGCGCGATCCCATGGGGACATTCACCGTAAAATGACGGGTTTCGTAAAGGAAAAACTCAACCCGCTGATTTACCTCGTCATAACGCCAGTACAACCGACTGGTGCGTGCCAAGTGATCGAGCAGTTCGCGCAACGGCCCTCGCCAATTCACCTGCATGGGCTGCAATAGAAAATCACCGCCCCCCCCGGAAGGTAGGCCTGCACTGGGAGATCCATCGACAAATTCCGTCAATCGCATGGGAATTTTCACCTGTTCCGACAGATCGCCTAGGATTTCATCGAGAAGCTGACCAGCCGTGGTATAGATGAGGGGTGTGTCGAAAATGGGGGGAAGGGGCGCAATTGTACGGATCGGAATTCGTTCCCCCGCTAACTTAAGGCCAGGCTGTACCTGCACTGCACGCGAACGTGCATTGTCGAGGATGCTTTGTTGCAGTTGATCGGTGACTTCTCGTTCAGCAGCAATGCGTTCCGAAACCAGCGTTTGATTGGCACATCCCATGACGCTGGCGATTAACCCCCATGATCCCAATGATTTAAGGGTGGCTAGGGCGGAACGACCGTCGTGAGTCCCCTTAACGTCGCTCATCGGTGAATACCTCTGCAACCGCATTTCCCTTCCAAAGCACAAGACGAATGGAATGCCCTTCCGCAAAAAGCGACTCGACGACTTGGGAGACCGCTTCAGGAAACTCGCCGTAAAACTGCGCATCCGCCGCAATTAACCAGGAAAACTCCGGATGCCAAACCAGTTGCCAACCCGAAGCCAGCGCCCACTGTTCGAGTTGTAAATGCAGAGGGTGACCCTGTTGCAACCGCCAAGCGGGCCGTTCAAGGGGCGGCGCCTCGTCAGCCAACAGAGGGCCCATCAATACCATCGGAGTCAGGATTACCCCGAGGAACTGTAAAAGTCGGTTGTTCAAAATCAAACCTTTCAGAGAAGCAAAATGGCGACTGTTTAACTCTGTTAGGTTAAAACAAATAAGACTGATTTGCAAATGCAAACGCGATCAATAACTACATGCGTTAGCAGGCAAAAATCCATCGACCCTCGTCCGTGAGGGGAGAGAGGGGAAAATTTAGAACTGGGCTAACCACTGTCGCGCTTGTTCACACGCCAGTCTCACCTGTATGGGGGCCGTGCCACCGACGATATTTCGCGCCGCCACCGAGCCTTCTAAACTCAAAATTTCAAAGACATCTGCGTCAATTTGGGGCGAAAAAGACTGTAATTCACTCAACGAGAGTTGGGCTAAGTCCCGTCCACTCTCGGCTCCCAACTTCACCGCCAATCCCACAATTTCATGGGCATCGCGAAACGGAATCCCCTTGCGCACCAGGTAATCCGCTAAATCCGTGGCGGTCGCAAACCCTAAACGGGCCGATTCGCGCATCTCGTCGCGGTTAGGACGCATCGCCGGAATCAAATCGGCAAATGCCCGCAAACAGCCCTGCACCGTATCGACCGTATCAAACAAAGGCTCTTTGTCTTCCTGATTGTCCTTGTTGTAGGCCAAAGGTTGACTCTTCATTAATGTCAACAATGCCATCAGATGCCCAATAACGCGCCCACTTTTCCCGCGAACCAGTTCGGGGACATCGGGATTTTTCTTCTGCGGCATGATGCTAGAGCCCGTACAAAAACGGTCGGGTAAATCGACAAAATTAAACTGTGCAGAGGCCCATAAAATCATCTCTTCGGCCATCCGCGACAGGTGAATTCCCAAAATACTGGCGGCGGCACAAAATTCGAGGGCGAAATCTCGATCGGAAACGGCATCGAGCGAATTATTCGTCACGCCGCTAAATCCCAGTTGTTGCGCGACAAACGCTCGATCCAAGGGGTAACTCGTCCCCGCCAGCGCCGCCGATCCCAACGGCAACCAATTCAACCGCGCCCGCGTATCGACAAAGCGTCCGTGGTCTCGCTTCAGCATCTCAAACCACGCCAATAAATGGTGCCCAAAGGTGACGGGCTGTGCGACTTGGAGATGGGTAAAGCCCGGCAAAATCGTATCGGCTTCCTGTTCGGCCAAGGTCACGATGCCCGCTTGTAATCGCCGTAGCATCTGCAAAATGCCGTCGATTTCATCGCGCAAATACAACCGAATATCCGTCGCGACCTGATCGTTACGACTGCGACCGGTATGTAATTTCTTGCCCGCATCTCCAATGCGCTGGGTTAAGCGCGATTCGATGTTCATGTGAACGTCTTCTAGGGGCACGGACCATGTGAACGAGCCCGCTTCGATCTCTTGTCGAATCTGGTCGAGACCCGTTTCGATCTGCAACAGCTCGTCGGCAGATAACAGACCGATTTTGTGCAACATCCGTGCGTGGGCCAACGATCCGCGAATGTCTTGACGATAAAATCGTTGGTCAAAGGTGACCGATGCCGTGAACTGTTGAACAAATTCGTCGGTCGTCTCGGTAAACCGTCCACCCCAAGTTTGATGTGTGCTACTCATAAATGAATGGGCCTTTGCAGTGAAAAGGGTTATTAACATCGACCCCGCCTTGAAAGACGAGGACTCCAACGCTGTTTAAGCCAGTCCGTAAGACTTTGCCAAAATCATTCGGTGGTTTCCTGCTGTTGGCACCGTGACGGCACCCTTGTTTTCACAGGCTTATCCCACTTAATCCCTTCAAGGTGCCAACTCAAGCGGCTTTCTCCATCATCCTAGGTTCGTAGCAAATTTCTATGTTTGGTTTTAATTCCGATTTCTTCGTTAATTTATTCTCTGTCTTTCCCCGTAAATCGACGTTACTTCAACGATTTCACGACAAACTCACCTCAGCGCGCGCCCGTTCTGAAAGCGATCAGATGGCGATTGGCCGAGCGATTGAACAGATTCATGCCCTTTTTCGTCACGATTATCCCGATATGGCGACGTTTATCGCCTTGTCAAATCGCGAAAAGCGCACCGTTTTTGACCGCTTCCGCACCGTGACTCAGAGTCTCATCGCCCATGCCATCGAACCAGAAGGTCCATTGATCGAAATCGGGGCGGAGTTACACGAATTGTGGTTGATTTCATTCGCTTATGGGGATGCGGCATTTAGCGGAGATCTTGAGCACGAACTGTTGTATTTCCTGAAAAAAGCGTCCTTTTTTTCGCTACTGGAAAAAAATTATCAAGACACGCTCGGCGTCTAAATCGCGTGATTCGTGTGGCCACTTGAACAGGTAAACAGGCGCCTGTTTTGATCTGAATGCGGGATAAATCTCGCCCTTCAGGGCAGTGAGAAGGTCAATCCGAAATGTTCATCGAGAACCGCAACGCTTTCACAAAGCTGTAGCAAACATGCCGCATTCTGAACGGCCCGTTGTGAAGTCATAACGGGCTTGATTCCCTGGAGGTATTTCCATGTTGCTACTCAAAACCCTCGCGCTCTGGCTGACCGTTACCCTGCCGGCTTATGCGCAAACCACGACCCTTACCGTGTACACCGCTCTCGAAGCCGATCAGTTGCGCGCCTACCAAACCGCCTTTGAAACCGCCCATCCCCATATCAAATTGCAGTGGGTTCGCGATTCCACCGGCATCATCACCGCCAAACTCCTCGCCGAAAAAAATAATCCCCAAGCCGATGTGGTGATGGGGGTTGCGGCCTCGTCGCTCATTTTGTTGGCTCAAGAAGACCTGTTGTTGCCCTATGTCCCCGTTGGTGTCGAGGAACTCAATCCGCGCTTCGTCGATGCCAACGATCCGCCGTTGTGGGTGGGGATGGACGTGTGGGGCGCCGCGATTTGCGTGAACACCATCGAAGCCGCAAAACACAATCTGCCCCCCGTCACCTCGTGGATGGATCTGTTAAATCCCGCATTTCGCAACAAAATCGTGATGCCTAACCCCGCCTCAAGCGGCACGGGTTATTTCGACGTCACGGCGTGGTTGAAGATGTTTGGCGAAGCAGAGGGTTGGAGCTACATGGATCGCCTTCACGACAACATCGCCCAGTACACCCATTCCGGTTCTAAACCCTGTCGTCAAGCGGGCGCGGGGGAGTTTCCCGTGGGAATTTCGTTTGAATACCGCGCAGCACGCACAAAATCCGACGGCGCCCCCATCGACATCGTCTTTCCGAGCGAAGGGTTAGGGTGGGATTTGGAAGCGACGGCCATTATGAAAACGACGCCCCATCTCGACGCCGCAAAACAACTCGCCGATTGGGCCGCCTCGCTGGAAGCCAACCGACTTTATGCCAATAACTTCGCGGTGGTTGCCCATCCCGCTGCCCAACCCACCATCGAGCACATTCCCGAAAACTACGCCGCGTTGTTAATCGAAGCGGAGGACTATCTCCAGTGGTCGGCGGCCAATCGCGACCGCATTCTGGCCGAGTGGATTCAGCGTTACGACGGCAAGTCCGAGGCGCGTTAATCCATGGACTCGTCTTGCTGGCTGCAACTCTCCCAAATCACCAAGCGATTTGGCCAGTTCACCGCCCTGGAGACTGTAGATTTAGCGGTCCAGCAGGGCGAGTTGCTGTGTTTGCTGGGACCGTCGGGCTGTGGCAAAACCACCCTGTTACGGGTACTGGCGGGCTTGGAACAACAAGATCACGGCACCATTCGCTTGGGGAACCGCGATGTCAGTCGTTTACCGCCCGCAAAACGGGGCTTTGGGCTGGTGTTTCAGTCCTACGCCCTGTTTCCTCACCTTACGGTCGCCGCAAACATTGCCTATGGTCTCCGAGGGCGAGCCGCTGAACGCAATAAGCGCGTGACCGAATTGCTCGAACTCGTCGGATTACCCGATAGCGGTAAAAAATATCCGCGCCAACTGTCCGGCGGGCAACAACAGCGCGTGGCTTTGGCGCGGGCTTTGGCGCTGGAACCCCCCCTGTTACTTCTCGACGAACCGTTATCGGCTCTCGATGCGGCGGTTCGGGAACGGTTGCGCGGAGAATTGCGCGCCCTGCAACAGCGATTAGGCGTGACGACGGTGATGGTGACTCACGATCAGGAAGAAGCCCTCGCGTTGGCCGATCGCATCGCGGTCATGAACCACGGCAAGATCGAACAGCTCTCCCCGCCTGAACCCCTGTATCACGAACCCAAAACCCGCTTTGTCGCTGGCTTTGTCGGGCGTGGGAGCTTCGTGAAAATGCCCCAAACCGAGGGATTTGTTCGCCCAGAACAGGTGCACATCGGCGACGAAACCGAGGACACCTTCAGCGCCTTCGTCGAACGGTTGGAGTTTTTGGGGGGAATCCAGCGGGTCACGCTCTCGCTCACCGATGGCCAAACCGTGCTGGCCGAACGCCCCACCCATCAACCCCCCCTCCAACCCGGTCAACGGGTAGGCGTCCGGTTTGCCCACCTCATTCAGGGCTTTAGCGCATGAGGGCTGCGGGGCTAGACGATCGGATTGCCCAGGGGGTAGGCGTGTTGGCGTTGGGGATCCTGCTGTTGTTCATTGCGTTTCCCCTCAGCGCGATCTTCGTCAAGGCGTTGCAGAACCGTTCAGGCGACTGGGTAGGGTTCACCAACATCATCGAACTCCTGACCGATCAACGCTTTAACGCCATTTTGCTCAATAGCCTCTTCATCGCGGTCACAACCTCCCTAATCGTCATTCCACTGGCCTTTATCTACGCCTATGCCCTGACGCGCAGTTGTTTGCCATTCAAACCGCTGTGGCGCTTGATTGCGTTGAGTCCGTTGCTGGCCCCCTCGCTGATGCCCGCGATTTCTTTGGTGTACCTGTTTGGCAACCAAGGGTTTCTGCGGGACTGGCTGCCATTGTTCGGGGTGACCACGATTTACGGCCCCGTGGGTATCGTGATTGGCGAGGCGTTCTATGTGTTTCCCCATGCGTTTCTGATTATTGCAACGGCGTTGGCGGTGGCCGACGGGCGCTTGTACGAGGCAGCGGAAATGTTGGGCGCGAGTCGGCTGCGTCGGTTAATCACCGTCACGATTCCCACGGTGCGTTATGGCGTGATTTCCGCAGCGCTGGTGGTTTTCACCCTGGTCGTCACCGATTTTGGGGTGCCTAAAGTCATTGGGGGCCAGTTCAACGTATTGGCCCTCGAAGCCTATAAACAGGTGATCGGTCAACAAAATTTCCCCAAAGGCGCGGTGGTGGGGATGATTTTATTGATTCCGGCCCTGTTGGCGTTTGCGGTGGAACGGGCGTTGTCGCGCCATCAAAGCGGAGAAGTTACGGGACGGTCGGTGCCGTTGGTGCCTCGGGCGTATTGGTTTCGCGACGGCTTATGTTTAGGGGTCTGCGTGATGACGGCGGTGATTCTCCTGACCCTGATTGGCATGGCCGTGTATGCGTCGTTTGTGCAATTTTGGCCGTACAACCTCAGTTTTTCGCTCCGTCACTATAATTTTGACAACGTCGATGGTGGAGGATGGCTGGCCTTCAGCAACAGTCTGCAACTGGCGAGCTGGACCGCGTTTTGGGGCACCTTGACGGTCTTTTTTGTGGGCTGGTTGCTGGCCAAAACGCCCCAATTTTCGATGGTCAGCCAGGGGATACGGGCGTTGGCGTTGATGCCTATGGCGGTGCCGGGACTGGTGTTAGGGCTTGGGTACATTTTTTACTTCAATCACCCGTCATGGAGCGGATTTTACGGCACGATGGCGATTTTGGTGGTCTCGACCATTGCCCATTTCTACACCACGGCCCATCTCACGGTGATGACGGCGTTAAACCAGCAGGATTCGGAGTTCGAGGCGGTGGCGTCGTCGTTGGGACGGTCTTTGGGCCATAGCTTGTGGTGGATTTCGCTGCCGCTGAGTGGCCCAACCCTTATTGAAGTGGCGCGCTTCTTCTTCGTGTCCGCCATGACCACCGTGAGCGGCGTGATCTTTTTGTACACCCCCAACACCGTGTTAGCCGCCGTGGCCGTCCTCAACATGGATGATGCCGGGGACATCGGCGCGGCCGCCGCCATGAGCACCTTAATTGTGGGGGCATCGTTGATTGCGGTGGTGGGGTTAGGCGGTCTGGGGTGGGGCTTAAACCGATATTTCAACCCGCCAACGCGAAGTTAATTTTAGTGGGACGCAAACAGCGCGATCTCCTCCCCGCCCTGAAGGTGAAGGACGGGGCCTGTCGCGCATTTACATCAACGGGAAGTGAACAAACTGTGCACCATGTCTTCAGGGGTGCGTATCGCGTTGGCAACCCAATTGAGGCGTTCCCACCTCATCGCGATTGCGGAAATGTTCGGCCATCTCGTGAAATGCACCCCGTAACTTTTCCCGAACCGCCGTCGGCGGCAAAACCTCGTCGAGGGCCGCGTCCATACACCACAACCATTGATCGCGCTCTGTCGGCCCAATGGCAAATGCAAAGTGTCGGCGGCGCATAAACGGTTCCCCATAGCGGGGACGGTAATCGTCCGGGCCCCCAAACCACAGCGAAAGATACGCATGGAGCCGCGTTTTCATCTCGGTTAGCTCGGGATTGTGCATGGCCCACAGGGATTGCGTTTCGGGGGCCGTCGACATTTTGTCGTAAAACACCTCAATCAGCTGCGTAATGGCCGTTGCACCGCCAATGTCGTCGTAAATGTTCATGGGAGGGTGATTCATGTGCGTTCTCTCCAAAAGAAATGGTGCAAAAATACTAGCCCAGCGCGAATCAAAGCGTCGTT
>CAZTIH010000079.1:10603-11850 GCA_964613675.1 uncultured Candidatus Competibacteraceae bacterium | reverse complement strand
AAATGCCTTCGGGCAAAACAACTTGGGCTGGATGTACGAAAACGGTCGCGGGGTGAAAAAAGATTTAAAGGAGGCCAAGCGACTGTACAGGCTGGCTGCTGAGCAAGGTAATGGGCTTGCAGCAGAGAATCTGAAGCGGCTGGAGGGTAAAAGCTGGTTCTCATGACGCACTAAGGGCGGTATCCGCGACTCGGCTTGTAAAATGTGTTTGCGCTAATCGGCGAAGCGCATCACCCCATAATCGGCTCCCCGCGATGCGCTGAGGTACGAAGCACATCCTACGGCTCTGCGACATCCCGCCGTCCATGTAAATCACTTCCCCGCTAACCCCCGTCCTCTGCAAATAGCATTAAAAAACTTACTGTTGCACGGTAAATGGGTCTGAACTAGTTTGAATGCAAACTAAATTCATTCTAAAAATCCCATTAAAAACAAGACTTTTAAAGGGTTCGCGTTCGACTATTTCATGAGGGGGAGTCTTTGTCGTGTCCACTGTTTCGTCACCTTTAACGCTTCTGGAAAATCTTCCCAACCTCTATTTCGTCGGTAAAACCCAACTTGCAGAACAGTTGGACGCTTCACCGCTCGCCTTGGTGCTCTTCATCGGGCTTGTAAATCCGCGTCCCGAAAGTTTCGATGTGGCGGTCGTGGTGCGCGAACTCGCCCGTCAATACCCCCTCACGGTGGCAGTGGTTGCGCAAGATGAAGCCCCGTTGATGGCGCAATTTGACGTGATTGTCGTCCCGAGTTTGCTTTGGGTGGTGCGCGGTCAAGTGGTGAATAAACTCACCCGTATCCGCGATTGGTCGGACTATGCGGCAATCACCCGTGATTGCGTCGCGCAACTGACGACGGTGGCGTAACCCATGACCGAGTTTCCCTTAAATTGGGTGGGCCGTAACTCCACGTCGCCCGATCCCGCCGAGCAACTGCAATTATTGGGGTTGACCCCTACGGTCACGCGCCACCCCCTCAAGCCCATTGAGTGGACCGCCGCGTTGGCCGAGATCGCCCGACAGATGGCGACGGGATTAACGCAGATCCCCGCCCACATCCCGCTTGCCCACCTCAGCGAGGACGAATGCCGCACATTGGAGGGTTTTTTGGGCGAAGGCGAGGTGGTGGGCCACTGTCTGCAAAGTCACCATCGCACCGTGGAATCGGTTCTGCCCGGGGTGTGGATCGTGAAGAATGAGACCACTCGGTGGTTAGAAATCGGAGAAATTCCCACCTTTGTCCGCGAGGCT
>CAZTIH010000079.1:7976-10593 GCA_964613675.1 uncultured Candidatus Competibacteraceae bacterium | reverse complement strand
GGCTGCGCAACGACGATCATCGCCACCGCCATTGCCGTCGCCTCCCCCGAATCTGATGAATGCGCCGGCACTGATTGCCGAAATCTACGATAAAGCCCGCCGCTATCAATTTGGTGCGCCCAATGAAGTCCTAACGCTGTCGCTGTTTCCGCTCAACGAAGCCGATACCGCGTATTTGCCCATTGCGCTCGGGGAAATCGGGTTGGAATTGCAATCGCGGGGATTTGGTCACTGCCGCATTGTCGCGACCGCCACGCCTAATACGTGGGCGGTGCAGTATCTGAACGGCATGGGGAAGGTGATTTTGGACACCCTAGAAATTGGGGATGTTCCCATCGCCACGCGGGCCGCTGCCGAAGATTTTGTCGATTCGGCGACGCGATTAGCCGAAATTTTGGAGGCGTACGAGTAATGTTTGAGAATGTCGGTGCGTTTAGTGAACTCCCCAAGCATTCAAAATTAGAATGTGGCGTGTGTTGGCACATTTACGACCCCGAAAAGGGCGATCCCGTCTGGCAAATTCCCCCGAACACGGCCTTTGTCGATTTACCCGATCATTGGTGTTGCCCCCAGTGCGACGGCCCTAAAACCCAATTCATCGCCCTCGCCCCCGAACGCGATGTGGCGCACTGGCAACAGCGCGTGAACGACTTTGAGCAAGCCACCCGAAAAGCCGCTAAAGCCCTCGAACAAGAACCGATTTTTAATGGCCAATTGACGGTTGAAGTTGTCGGTTTTCGGCCCTTTGAAAATGCCTTAGTGGGCGGCGTGATTACGCCAACCTTCATCAACCTCGTGCGCCTGCCTATGGAACGCATATCGCCAGGGCCGTCTGGGGAAACCCAACGGCTCTCATTCCCGTCTGGGGAATACGACTTTTTAAGTGCATCGCTAAACGGGGTCGGGGCTTTTCAAGCGCTCTCCTTGTTTTCGCCCGTACACATGTTCCAAGACATGGCTGCCGCAAGATTGGCGTGTAGCGCCGCGCTAGAAGCCCTATTAACTCCCCCCAAGGCGGTCGAAACCTCACCGACTAAGCTCAATCGTCGGGCGTTCTTGGGCGGATCCACCGATTGACGTGCAGGGCGACATGAAATTAAAGCCTGACGCTAACGAGCATTTAACGGCGATCCAAGCGCGATGAACGCCATTTCCATCGCGGTGCGGCGTTACGGAGATCGGTTTAACGCCGCCATCCTCCAATCGCGTTCAGCAATCACCCCGCTGCTGGTGGGACGATCGCCTCAAGAAGCCGAAATTTGCCTAGGGCGGTTGCTTCCGATTTGTGGGGCGGCCCAACAGATTGCGTGTCGGCAGGCGGTCGCTTGCGCGTTGGAACAAGTCGATCCCCCGTCCCAGCACAACGCGCAGTTGATGGCGCTCCACCTGGAATTGCTCAACACGATTTTGTGGCGCTGGGGAATTGATTACCCACAACTGCTCGGGTTGACTAGCGACATGGAACGATTGCGCGAGCTTCGCCAACTGTTGAATCAACACACGAATGGGCTGTTATCGCCAAATCCCCCGCCGCTCCCCGATGCCGCCACGCTCAGTACCTGGCATCACGCCGTTCGCACCCTGATTTCCCCCATCCGCGATGCGTTATGGCGTCATTTTGAACGACACAAGTCCGCCGATTACGGAAAACACGGGTTGGATTTTTTACCCGCCGTGGCATGGGAAACCGCAGAAATTGGCCAATCGCTGTTGCGGGAAAGCCATTTTTGGCAACTCCCCCACTGGCGACAGCAACCCGCCTGCGTGTTCCCGTGGGGAATGCTCGCAGCGGACGGACTAGGTGCCGTGTTGGCGGCGGAAACGACATGGCTCGACGCATTGTTGACGGCAACATCACCCGTCGGCGGGGCCATCTGGACGCATTCTCTCGGTGACCACACGGGAATGGCCGTCGTCACGACCCGTCGGGGGCCACTCATTCATGTGGCAACGGTGGAAAACCAGCGCGTGACGGACTACCGAAGCGTAGCGCCGACCGAGTGGCAATGTCGTCCCGAGGGTCCCCTCATTCGGGCAATACACGATGTCCCTATTTTGCAGGCCGCTGAGTTTGCGCCGTTTATTTTGCGGGCTCACGACCCCTGTGCGCCAATCGCGATGCACTGGGAGACCGCCGATGCATGAAGTCGCACTCGCTCACGCCCTCATCAACCTAATCGAGAAATCTCAACAAGAACAATCATTTAGTCGTGTTACGCGACTAAGTTTGCAGATTGGCGCATTAAGCTGTGTGGATGAAGGCGCGTTGAGACAGGGAATTGAGATTGCGGCCCGCCAGACCGTCGCCGAACACGCCCAGATCGTCATCGAACTGATGCCAGCCACCGCTTTTTGCATGAGCTGCACAAGTCCCGTGACCGTTCATCAACGAGATGCGTGCTGCCCGTTATGTGGCAGTGCTCGATTGATGATTGAAACGGGCGAAGAACTACGCTTGCAGTCCATCGAGGTGATATAGCTATGTGTACTATTTGCGGCTGTGGGGCCGAGACCGAGACTGGTCATTCGCACGCCCACGATCACGATCATTCGCACGCCCACGATCACGATCATTCGCACGCCCACGATCACGATCATTCGCACGCCCACGATCACG
>CAZTIH010000079.1:2019-7876 GCA_964613675.1 uncultured Candidatus Competibacteraceae bacterium | reverse complement strand
ACGATCACGATCATTCGCACGCCCACGATCACGGTCATTCGCACGCCCACGATCACGGTCATTCACACGCCCACGATCACGATCATTCGCACGCCCACGATCACGGTCATTCGCACGCCCACGATCATTCGCATAACCATGATGGCGTTTTGCGGATGACACGGCCCGTGGGGGTTACACCAAAGCTCATTCAAATCGAAAAGGATTTGCTTTCGGAAAACGACAAAGTGGCTCGGCAAAATCGTCAATCCTTCGTGCAACGGGGCATTTTTGCGATTAATCTCATTTCAGGGCCGGGCGCGGGAAAAACTACCTTACTCGTCAACACGTTAAAGCAGTTACTCCCTCAATATATCGCTGCGGTTATCGAAGGCGATCAAGAAACGGCGAACGATGCCGCTCGAATTCGGGAAACAGGCGCACCTGCGTTCCAAATTAACACGGGCAAAATGTGTCACTTGGATGCGGCCATGATTCATGCGGCCACCCAACAGCTCTGCCCACAAGACCACAGCTTTTTATTTATCGAAAATGTGGGGAATTTGGTTTGTCCGACGGGCTTCGATTTGGGGGAGGCCCATAAAATCGCATTGGTGTCGGTGACGGATGGGGAAGATAAGCCCTTGAAATATCCGCATTTATTCGCCAAAGCCAGTCTCATGCTCATTACAAAATGGGATTTGCAACCTTATGTCGAATGCGATGTGGACACGCTCATCGAAAATGCCCGACGCATTAACCCGGGGATTGGCGTCATTAAAGTCTCTGCAAAAACCCAAGTGGGCATGGATAAGTGGCTTAATTGGCTTCATGCGGGTGCTGCGTTACAACGGGCGGCCCAGTGAAACGCTTGCGGGTACAGGTGCGAGGGCGCGTCCAGGGCGTCGGATTTCGCCCCTTTGTGTGGCGCACCGCTCACGCCAATGCCCTACAGGGATTTGTGTTGAATCAGGGTGACGGCGTACTAATCGAAATTGAAGGTCAAGGAGAACGCTGTGATGATTTTCTCAAACAGTTAACCCAAATTCCGCCGCCCGCGCACATTGCCCATCTCGACATCGAAACAATTCCTCCCCAATTACACCCCACTGGCTTTATCGTTAGCCCAAGCATTCATCGCACCATTAGCGCTGCTATTAGCCCGGATTTGGGCACCTGCAATAGTTGTTTAACCGAACTCTTTGATCCAACTCATCGCCGTTATCGTTATCCCTTCATTGCCTGTTGCCACTGTGGTCCACGACTCACCTTTGCGCGTCGATTGCCTTACGACCGTGAGAATACGGAGATGGCCGCATTTCCCCTGTGCAGCGACTGTTTGGCGGAGTACGAAAATCCAAATGATCGTCGGTTTCACGCGGAACCAACGGCCTGTGACACCTGTGGCCCTCAATTCAACGAATCCGTCGAACAGATCTATGCACGACTGACACGTGGGGAAGTGATTGCGATTAAGGGCATTGGCGGCTTTCATTTGGCCTGTGATGCCCGTAACTCGTCGGCGGTCGCTCGATTGCGCCATCTCAAGGGACGAGACAGTAAGCCGTTAGCGGTCATGGTGGCGAGCGTGGCGGCGGCGCGGAAAATAGCCCATATCGACGAGGTGACCGCGCAGGAGTTGACTTCCCCACAGCGACCCATTGTGTTGGTTCCCGCATTAACTCGCGAACTCCCCTTGTCCCCCAGTAAAGCTGATGCTGGAGGTACCGTTGACGCCCTCGCGTCCAACCTTCATCCGCAATTGGCACATCTCGGGATTTTGTTGCCCTACACGCCCCTTCACTACTTGCTATTTCACGAGGCGGCCCAGCGTCCCGAGGGCACGGATTGGTTAACGCAATGTCCGCCCGACCTCGCCCTCGTGATGACCAGCGCCAATTATCATAATGAACCGTTATTTACAGAGGCGACCGAATTAGCCTCATCCCTCGCCGTCGATGCCGTCATCGACCACAATCGACAAATTACGCTGGGGTGCGACGATAGCGTCTTAAAAATGGTGCAGGGACAACCGCTTTATTTGCGGCGTAGTCGGGGAGCAGCCCCGGATTCCTTTGAGATTTTCACGGGCCCGCCGCTGTTGGCCGTGGGGGCACAGTTGAAGGTCACCTTGGGATTTGCGAAAGGAACCCAAGCCGTCTTGAGTCAACATATTGGCGATCTCGAAAATGCAGCGACTTATAGAAATTTTGAACACAATATCGCGCATTGGTCGCAGTTATTGGACTTTACCCCCAAAGCGATTATTCACGACTTACACCCCGATTTTATGACGACCCGATGGGCCCAAACTCAGGGGCTTCCCACGCTTGCGGTGCAGCACCATCACGCGCATTTAGCCGCTGTTGCCGCCGAGTTTAGGTCGCCATTGCCGTTGATTGGCTTGGTGTTGGATGGTTACGGGTACGGTGAGGGGGGTGCGCATTGGGGCGGCGAACTCCTAAAATTGGACGAAACGGGCGAGATGCAGCGGCTAGGTCATCTGCAACCGCTGATCCAGATTGGCGGCGAACGAGCGGCCCGTGAACCGTGGCGGTTAGCCGTCAGTTTTGGGGCACACACTTGGTCGGATGAAGTAATTCGCCGTCGTTGGCCGACGATCCCACGGGCGGTCGAATTGGCCCACCTCACACGTCAACTCGTCAATCCCCCCACCACCACCGCGTGTGGGCGACTTTTCGATTTAGCGGCGGGGCTGTCGGGGATCACGCACAGTCGTTTTGAAGCGGATGCGGCGATGCAGTGGGAGGATTTAGCCCAGGGAGAGACGCGCATTTTGGAGACGGGCTGGCAGATTAACGCCCACACATTGGATTTAACCCCTTTACTCAAGACCTTCACTCCCGAAACACCCACGCGCAACGCTCAGTATTTCCATGGCACGCTGGCGGCGGCGCTCGTCGATTGGGTGGCCGACTTAGCGAGGGCGCACGGTCGGCAAATTGCGTTGTGTGGCGGGTGCATCAACAACCAATTGCTGACGGAAACGCTGTGTACGCGCTTTTCAGCACACCAAATCCGCGTCCTCATTCCGCGTCGATTGCCGCCGGGCGATGGTGCGATTGCCTTGGGGCAACTGTGGGTGGGGCGTCAACGATTACGATCTTTAGGAGAAAAATCATGTGTTTAGCCGTCCCCGCGTTGGTGGTCGAAACTCTGAATGCGGTTCAACAGGCGGTCATTGAGTTAGGTGGCCTACGCAAAACCATTAGCACGGCGTTAGTCGGCGAAGTGACCGAGGGGGAGTACTTACTCGTCCACGTGGGCTACGCCATCGGTCGCATCGACCCCCTCGCTGCCCAACAAACCCTCGCCGAACTCAAGACCCTCCGCGAACTGGAGAAACGACATGCGTTATTTGAATGAATTCCGCGATCTCGGCGAACTGGAGAAATGACATGCGTTATTTGAATGAATTCCGCGATCCCGAGTGCGCCCGTGCCGTGGTACGCCAAATCGCCTTCGAGAGCCATCCCGAGAAATCGTATCGGCTCATGGAATTTTGTGGGGGCCATACCCACGCCATTTTCCGTTACGGTCTCCCCGATCTGTTGCCTAAAAATGTGCAACTGATTCACGGGCCGGGTTGTCCGGTATGTGTGCTACCGGCAGGGCGGTTAGCGATGGCCATTGAGTTGGCAAAACAGCCCAATACCGTGCTCTGTAGCTATGGCGACCTTCTGCGAGTGCCGGGCAGTCAACGGCAAAGCCTATTGCAGGCCAAGGCGAAGGGGGCACAGGTCGAGATGGTGTATTCACCGGCAGATGCGGTGAAATTGGCGGTACAACATCCCCAACTCACGGTGGTTTTTATGGCGATTGGCTTTGAAACCACCGCGCCAGCGACAGCCGCTGCCCTTGCCGAAGCCCGTGACCGTGGATTAGCGAATTTCACCGTTTTTTGTAACCACATTTTGACGCCTCCCGCCCTCAGTCACTTGTTGAATGCTTCGCACCAAGGCGATTTGGCGATTGATGGGATTTTAGGCCCGGCCCATGTGAGCGTGATTATTGGCAGCGACGCCTACGCAGGGGCCGCCCACCAGTTTCAAAAACCCATTGTTATTGCGGGATTTGAACCCCTAGATGTGCTGCATTCCATTCTCATGTTGGTACGACAACTCAACGAATCGCGGGCCGTGGTGGAAAATCAGTACACCCGTGCCGTGACCCCCAAAGGGAATGCGATTGCCCAGAAGTTAATGGCCGAATTTTTTGTGGAACGCCCGCAATTTGAATGGCGTGGATTGGGCGAAATTCCCCACAGTGCGGTCACGCTTGCCCCCAAATACGCCCATTTCGACGCAGAACAGCGCTTTAAGATGCCCGCGCTCGTGGGACAAGATCATAAAGCCTGTGAATGTCCAGCCATTTTGCGCGGGGTCAAGTCGCCGACGGACTGCAAGCTGTTTGCAACGGCCTGTACCCCCGAAAATCCCCTGGGGGCCTGCATGGTGTCGGATGAAGGGGCCTGTGCAGCCCATTACAAATATCGTCGCCATCAATTTGACATCGCGTCGTAGTGGGTTATGAGCCAAAGCATTGAGTTAGCCCACGGAAGCGGTGGAAAACTGACCGCCCATTTGATCGAAACGGTGTTTGCGGCAGCCTTCACCGATTTAGCCTTTTGGGAGGATCAAGCCCAATTCATGCCCCCGCCCGGTCGACTTGCCATGACGACAGATAGCTTTGTGATTTCGCCGTTATTTTTCCCCGGGGGCGACATCGGTTCGTTGGCGGTTCATGGCACGGTGAATGATTTGGCAATGGCGGGCGCAACGCCCCTGTATCTCAGTTGTGGTTGGATCATCGAGGCGGGTTTTCCCCTGGCGGCGTTGCGAAAACTGGTCGCTTCGATGCAACGGGCCGCCCAGGAAGCGGGGGTTCGCATCGTGACGGGCGACACTAAGGTGGTTGAAAAGGGGAAAGGCGATGGCGTCTTCATCAACACCACGGGGATTGGTGTCATTCCCGAGGGGATTTCGTTAAGTGCGCGCCAGGCCACCCCGGGGGACAAGGTGCTCATGAGTGGTACCTTGGGCGATCATGGCATGGCGATTTTGTGTCAACGTCAGGGCGTTCAATTTGACAGCCCAATTTTGTCGGATGCGACCGCGCTCAATCATTTGGTGAGTCATCTCCTCGCGACGGTTCCGGGGATACATTGCCTGCGCGATCCTACGCGGGGCGGCGTTGCAGCGGCCCTCAACGAAATTGCGCAAAGCAGTCATGTGGGCTTTTGCTTGGACGAGGCGTCGTTACCCCTTCATCCTACGGTGGCGGGAGGTTGTGAACTGTTGGGACTGGATCCGTTGTACTTAGCGAATGAGGGCAAATTGTTGGCGATTTGTCCCCCTGAGTCGGCAAATGACCTGTTAATGGCGCTTAAACGGCATGAATTGGGGCGAAACGCAGCGATCATCGGCGAAGTCGTTGCGGACGAACGGCGATTTGTCACCTTAAAGACGCACTTTGGCGGATCACGCATTGTGGATTGGTCGAGTGGCGACCCGTTACCTCGCATTTGCTAACAGTTAACGAATGGCGCGATCGTTATTGGGCAAATCGGTGGGACGCATTTTGCGGCGTTCACAATATTTACAAGGGCTTTCTTGGCGATTGGAATGGGGCCTGATGGCGATGTTTTGGGGCCTTTGTGGGCGATTACCCCTCAATGTGGCCCGCGCCGTTGGACGGAGCGTCTTAGGGACGGTAGGCCCCTGGCTCGCAAAACATCAAACGGTGGTGGCGAATCTGCAACCGATCCAGGTCACCACGGGGACGGCCAATCGGCAACCGATCCAGGTCACCAAAGAACCCTCGCCCGCTCACTGTACAGAGGGTGCCAATCGGCAAC
>CAZTIH010000079.1:0-1919 GCA_964613675.1 uncultured Candidatus Competibacteraceae bacterium | reverse complement strand
CAGGTCACCAAAGAACCCTCGCCCGCTCACTGTACAGAGGGTGCCAATCGGCAACTGCTGTCCCCCCCTGAAACAGCTTCTCCCATTCAAACGCTGGCCCGTGAACATTGGCGACAGTTTGGGCAGGTGTTAGCCGAGTATCCCCATCTTTCAACCCTCGTGTCACAGGCTTCGGTCGTAATAGATGCCGCGACGCAGTCCCTCATTGCGCAACACCAACCCATCGTGTTTGTCGGGGCACACCTGGGAAATTGGGAGCTTCCTCCCTTGATGGCCCAGCGTTTGGGTATCGAGCTTTGTGCGATCTACGCGCCGTTACAGAATCCGTTCACCGATCACTTACTCATGACGCAACGTCAACGGGGAATTGGGTTCCTTGCCGAGGGTTCGTCGAGGTCGGCAACGACCTTTTTGCCTAAAGCACGCGGTTTGCGGGGGATGCTACAGGCCGTGAAACAGGGGAAATCGTTGGGATTGCTGGTCGATCAACGCCCCGATGACGGCGAAGCTGTTTCCTTTTTTGGTCGTGAAACTCCCACGCTGGTCACGCCCGCTTGGTTGGCCGTGAAGTGGGGGTTGCCCATCGTGCCGTTGCGCTGTTATCGCCATCAAGACCATTCCCTCACGGTCGAACTTCACGCACCGCTAACTCCCTCGTCCGCAGGGGATGCCGAAACCGCCATTCGAGCGATGACCCGCAAAATCAATGAGATATTTGAAGTGTGGATCGCCGAACGACCCACGCAGTGGCTGTGTGTCAAGCGCCGTTGGCCGCGTCAGTAGCGCCAACTGAACGGTTAACGGGCGTAACGGGGGGAGACAAAGGGCATTTTTGTCGGTTGCAACACGACCGACTTGCCGCGAACCGAAGCGGTCAAAGTTTGATTGACGGCGCTTTTTTCAATTAACGCCATGGCAATGGGTTCCCCCCGTTGGGGACTAAACCCGCCACTCGTGACCCGTCCCACGATCTTGCCGGTTGCGTCTTGCAGCTCGGTTCCACTCCGCACCAGGGCTTTTCCCTCTACGACAAAGCCTTTGCGTTGGCGTGTTACGCCGTTCTTGAGGTGGGCCAAAATCCGTTCAGCGCCAATAAATCCCCCTTCTCGTTCACCGCCCGGGCGTCGCGCCTTGCCAATGGCCCAGGACAGTCCCGCTTCGATGGGGGAAAGCGTGAGGTCGAGGTCGGCCCCGTGAAGACACAATCCCGCCTCCAAGCGCAACGAGTCCCGTGCACCCAATCCCACGGGCTTGACATCGGGCAAGGCCAAGAGCGCTTCGGCCAATTTCACGGCGTCCTCATTCGCGACGCTGATTTCGAGGCCATCCTCGCCGGTGTAGCCCGAACGGGTCACAAAAACGCGACAGTGGGCCATTTCAAACCAGCCCCCCGTCATGAAGGTGAGCGCGGCCAACGCGGGGTTAAGCTGACAGGCCATCTGAACCGCGGTGGGACCTTGCAGCGCCAACAACGCCCAATCCTCCAAATAAGTGAGTTGACATTGATCGCCAATAGTCTCGCGAAGATGGTTTAAATCATTGATTTTATTGGCTGCATTGACGACTAATCGCCAGTGATCGCCCGCATGACACACCATGGCATCGTCGAGAACGCCTCCTGTCTCCGAGGTCAGCAACACATAACGCTGTTGACCCGGCGTCATCCCCACGACATCGGTAGGGGTAAGCGTTTCGAGGGCGGCCGCCGCTTTTGGGCCTGTCAACACAATTTGCCCCATGTGAGACACATCGAAGAGTCCCGCAGCACTGCGCGTATGGCGGTGTTCATTCAAAATGCCCGTGGGGTATTGGACGGGCATTTCGTACCCCGCAAAAGGCACAAAGCGGGCGTTGAGTTGCTGATGAAGGGGAAATAAGGGGGTGTGTCGTAACATGAATCACTCTTTAGTTTGGGCCGC
>CAZTIH010000078.1:0-11901 GCA_964613675.1 uncultured Candidatus Competibacteraceae bacterium | reverse complement strand
TTTTCGATAACAAAACCTTGCAACAAGCCGAGCAATTTAAGCTGATGTTGCCGCTCGATAAAACGACCGTCGAGTTAGCATTGGCGGCCGCGGGCAAGGTAAAAATTCCGCCGATGATGTTCATCCGACTTTCCGCTAATGCTTTGAATGATAAGGCTTTTCATGATTGGCTGGTGCATTTTGTGGATAACAATCAAACGCCAGGCAAATCATTGGTGCTTGAAGTGCAGGAGGAAACGGCAGAACAGCAGTTTGATGGCGCGAAGAGCTTACGGACTCGGCTGCGACCTTTCGGTTGCGGCTTCTGCATTTCTCACTTTGGCGGTAAATCGAACTCGGAAATTCTGTTAAATAGCCTGTTACCCGATTATGTAAAGCTCGACATCGGGTTTATCGAGAAAGTCGCTAAATCCAAGGATAAGGATGATGTTTTGAAGGTTGCGATGAAGCGATTAAACGAATTAGCCAGTGAGAAAAGTATCAAGATCATCGCTTCTGAAATTGCGAGTCCGTCTCAAATGACGAGTATCTATCAGTTTGGCATCAACTTGGTGCAGGGCGACATGATTCAAGGGCCAAGTGGCGCACTCGATTTCGATTTTGCCGAGTACGCTGGTTAGTTCTGATTAGCGATGAAAGTTGTTCTGAAGGGCTGCGATGCGTTTTTCGAGTGGCGGGTGGGACGCAAACCACTCCATCATGCCCCCGCCACGAATCCCAAAAGCCGCCAACTCCCCAGGCATTTCACTTGGTAAACCCTGGAGTTGGCGAAGGCGTTCAAGCGCGGCGATCATCTGGTCACGACTGCTCAACCGCGCCCCCCCTTCATCTGCTCGATATTCGCGATAACGACTGAATGCCATGACTACCAGACTGGCTAAGATGCCCAAAACGATCTCTGCAACGAAATAACCGAGATAGTAGCCCAATCCAAAAGAAGGTCGTGCGTCGTTTTGAGATCCGGAAAGGGCTTTGTCGATAAGCGTTCCCAGAACGCGAGCGAAAATCATCACAAATGTGTTCAACACACCTTGCAATAGCGTCATTGTGAGCATATCGCCGTTCGCAATATGAGCGATCTCATGACCCAATACGGCTTTGATTTCATCTGCATCCATGTTTTGTAGCAAGCCGATACTCACCGCAACCAACGCATCATCGCGACTTGCACCGGTGGCAAAGGCATTCGGTTCAGCAGCGGGGAAAATAGCGACCTCGGGCATTCCGATTCCCGCTTGCCGAGCTTGTCGATGTACCGTGTCGAGTAACCAGGCTTCGGTGTCGTCTTGGGGGCGGTCGATGACTTGCGCGCCGGTTGTCCATTTCGCCATCGTTTTCGAGAGCATCAGAGAAATAAACGCGCCGCCCATGCCGAAAATCAGTGCCATGACTATAACACCGGCACCGACGGTGCGATCGAGTCCTAGCACGGTAAGCACGATGTTGAGGACGAGCAGCACAGCGATATTTGTCAATAAAAACAAGCCAATTCGCATCATTATTCAGACTCCCGTTGAGGAATAAACATAGCATCACCATAGCTAAAAAATCGGTATTTCTGTGCGATAGCATGGGCGTAGCTGGCCATTAACCGTTCGCGCCCAATCATTGCGGATACCAGCATCAGTAGCGTCGAACGGGGTAAGTGGAAGTTTGTAATTAACCCGTCCACTACGCGAAATGGAAAGCCGGGGTAAATAAACAACTGCGATTCCCCTGTAAAAGGTTGCAAAACACCACTTGATAGTGCAGCGGTTTCCAGTGCTCGCACAACCGTTGTTCCTACAGCGATGATGCGCCGATGTTGGGTTTTTGCGGCTAAAATCAAGTCAACCGTCGCTTCAGAAATTTGAAGCCATTCCGAGTGCATCTGATGTTGTCGGACATTGTCTGCTCGAACGGGTTGGAAAGTCCCCGCGCCAATGTGTAAGGTGACAAACCCATATTCAATGCCTTGAATTTGCAGCGTTTTTAGCAGCGACTCATCGAAATGTAACCCTGCGGTTGGGGCTGCGATTGCGCCTGGATGTGTGGCATAGACCGTCTGATAGCGCGTCGAATCCAGTTCATCAGGGGGACGTTCGACATAGGGGGGCAAAGGGGTTTGGCCATGTCGAACCAGCACCTCAGCGAATGGGATTGCGCTTGCTAATTCAAATAAATCGTCTCGCCGACCAACAAATTGTAGCCTATATCCTTGATTTAGATAGAGAAATGACCCGATAGCGGGTTTCCGACTTACCCGCAGATGGGCCAGCGCACGGTGGGTATCGATAAGTCGTTCGATCAGAATTTCGACGGCTCCACCACTCGCCTTATTTGCGAATAAACGGGCAGGGATCACGCGGGTATCGTTGAAGATCAGAACGTCACTCGGATTCAGAAATTTGGGGAGTTCGTAGAAATATTGATCGCGTAGGGTGGATTTTTCGACGATCAATAAACGGCTGTGACTGCGCTGAGGGAGTGGCGCCTGTGCGATGAGTTCTGGAGGGAGCACATAATCAAAGTCGGCGAGTTGCATGGGAATTTCACGGCAAGTGGAAAGCGGGACAACATCACTGTACGCAAGAAAAATTGCAGGAGAACACGAGAAATGAGGGTTCAGATGAACGGGCGTTGCACTGTATGGAGAAGTCGGGGAAAGTCGCGCATCGAGTCGATTTAACTGCGAGAATAAAGATGACTACCGCGATTTATCACCACTCCGATTGCTGGCAACACGACACTCGTGTGGGGCATCCAGAATGTGCAGCGCGTTTAGATGCCATCATCAATGCGTTAAAAACCCCTGAATTTGCCTCATTGGTGTGGCGGGAGGCTCCCTTAGCGACGGACGCGCAATTAAAGCTCATTCACAGCCAAGCCCATCTCGATCATGTTTTTAACGCTATTCCGCAGCAGGGGTATGCAGGGATTGATGGAGACACAGTGGTATCGCCAGGGTCAGCCGCAGCGGCAAGGCGGTCGGCAGGTGCGGGGTGCGCGGCGTTAGATGCCATCATGGCCAAGGAGATTACCAACGCTTTTTGTGTGTTGCGCCCACCAGGCCATCATGCGGAACCCGAGCAGGTGATGGGATTTTGTTTATTTAGCAATGCAGCGATTGTGGCCGCTTATGCAAGAAAAAAATATGAAATTCAAAGAGTTGCAGTAGTAGATTTCGATGTTCATCACGGCAATGGAACCCAAGCCGCCTTACAGAACGATGCACATTATCTTTATGTTTCAATCCATCAATCGCCGCTTTATCCGGGGACGGGGGCAAAATACGAGAAAGGTGTTGCGGAAAATGTCTTAAATATCCCTTTGGTACCACACAGTGGCTCTGCGGAAATTCGTCACGCCTTTACGCAACAGATCATTCCCAAAATTCGGTTGTTCGAACCCGAATTGCTCGTGATTTCTGCTGGTTTTGATGCACACTATTTAGATCCGTTGGCTAATTTAAATTTGCACGAAAGTGACTTTAATTGGATGACTAAGAAATTGTCGGAGTTAGCACAGCAATTTGCCCAAAATAGGCTGATTTCTTTGCTCGAAGGTGGATATAACTTAGAAGTTTTAGGGTCGTGTGCTGCGAGTCATGTACGAGCATTATTAATGGAGCAATAATGCGATCATCTTTTGGGTAAATTGAGGATTCTTTATGTCACAGGTGTCTTTTCTGAAGGCTAATAATGAACTGGATGCAGAACGAGTCATTCGGGCAGCAGAACAACTCGCGCGTCGGGTAGCGGATCGGTTTCCAAAGTCCGAATTGCGTCAGTTAGCAGATAAAATCGTGACGCTTGCACAGATATCGCAAAAGCGAGCAGATGACATTGTTAAACCGATGTATGGCATACGATTTTTGCGTGTTCTAGTAATCAGCTGGTTGGGGGTGATGATGCTATTGTCACTGCTAATGCTGCTATTCAGTCTGTTTGAACAGAATGTGACGGACATTATTCAAGCTGTTGAAGCGTCTTTGAACACTGTCGTTTTAATTGGCTTGGGGATTTTCTTTATTTACTCGCTAGAAACTCGGCTCAAACGCGCCAAGGCGTTGAAAGCCCTCAATGAGTTGCGAATTCTGGCGCATGTCGTGGATATGCGACAGCTTTCTAAAGATCCTGAGAAATTGTCGCGGCATTATGTACGCACCGCAAATTCGCCGTTGATGCAGGAGATGAACGCGGCACAACTCAGTCGTTATTTCAATTACTGCATTGAATTACTTGCAATTTTGGGGAAAATAGCGGCTTTGTATGGGCAACGCACGGAAGACCATGAAACCATCAATGCGGTCAACGATATTGAGATGTTGACTAACGAATTAGCGCGGAAAATTTGGCAAAAACTAACGCTGTTGTACCCGCTAATTGCCATAGATAAATAAAAAGTTTAACGATAGGGCTAAAGACGGAATGTTGATAAGCAGGGACGGCTTGATTCTTAAAAAAGAAGATAAGGAAGTTGTAGAACTTTTGTTCGTAACGGTTAAATGGTGCGTTCCTTCGTCAATCAAACATTGATTTTTCTGAAAATCTTGAAAAGCGCTCACAAAAACCCTTTTGGCAAAAGCTATTTTTCCTCAAAAGCACAGATAGCACGATTTTAGAGACAGATACTGTTCATCCGTATAACCCATGTCGAAAGTGACCATTGACAGCAAGCTAAACAATCATCTATACCTTTGTACAACACTTATACAAGTAGGCTTTGTATAAGCAACCCTACAGAACAATCGCAGGAGATCGTCATGTTCATGACCTTCAGCCGTACCACTTTAGGACTGGGACTTCTCAGCAGCGCGGTGCTTGTTGGGGGGAGCCTCTTTGCAAGCCATGTAAACAACATTCTGGGGAACACAAGCTCTTTCCCCACTAACCGCGAGCAGGTTGCGGTTGGTGCACAATTTGCGCATCTCAGCAATAAAGTTAATCTTCACTATGCTGTGAACGGTCGGCTTCCCTTAATTGAGCCTAACCAGGTTGCTCAGAAACTTTCTGTAGAAAACACTCAAGTGGCGAGAGTGACAACTCATGTATCGAGTGACGCAGTGGAAAATCGTCAGGTGCTTGTAGTAACTCAACCCAATTCTTAAGACGATCTTCCCAACACAACTACCAAGATAACAGTCAAGAGTTGCGCGGTATTGAGTACAACACTCGAACCGTGCCAACGATGGAACGCACGCTTGGCAACTTCATCGCCTTGTAACATCGCATCGCGCAAACTATTGATTTTAGGCATCAAAATACCGTAAGCCACGAAAAAACCCGTGGCGACCAGTCCCATAACTGTCCCCCAAACGACTTGTCCGCCCAATAAAAGCAGAAGCATAGCTAGGATGGTGGCAATCCCTAAAGAAAGGTAGTAAATGGGGAAAAACTGCCGAATAAACCGCCCTGCTACTGGCGGTTCCAAAAAGCGAAAAACACTGGGGGCCATCAGCACTGCGAAAAAAATCATCGCACCGGCCAAAGCGGCGGTTAACCCCTGTCCCAGAATGATCAACATTTGCGTTTCAAGCTCCTAATTTGCACCATTTTTGTATAACAATTGGTCGAGTTCAAGGCGTAAGTCGGGGGGACGACTCAAAACGGTAAACCCCAATTCGTCGAGGGTGTTGCGATAGCCGTGACAGGCAGTACCACTGGCGAATAGACGAGTGAGCACGGGCAAGCGTTCCCGTAGCCGCCGTAAAAGTTGTGGCAATCCAGGGTCATCTGCGGGGTACGAAATGGCGAGAGCGACCACCCCCACCTCCCGCATTTGCGCAGCGAAAGCAATTTCTTCCGATGGCATATCAGCCCCCAGATAAAGTGGCCCCCATCCTGCGGTCGCCGCCGCTACCGCCATCATGAGGGCTTCCGATTCGCGCTGTTGACGCAGCGGAGAAGCGACTACGAGTTCGGGGCCTCTTACCAAGGCGCTCGTATTATTCATTAAGTTTCCCAGAAAAAACTTGACCTGTGCCGCAGCCATGTGTTCGTGACACTGTCTCAGTTCTCCTGCACGCCATTGTTCCGCAATGTAATTTAATAAAGGCTGCACAACTTCGTTGAGTAACAAAACCATACTCAGGTTATGTGCAGCGTCCTGGAGAGTGGATTCAAGTTCGTGAGCGTCTAAGCGCTGCACCGCATGAATGCAACGGGACCAGTATTGACGAGCGGGCGGTATCGTTGGGGGGGTTTGGTGAGGCTGCTGTTCGAGCAGTAGGCGTTCATCGGTCTGTACGAGCTGACGCAGTGCCTCCACGGAAAGCGAAGCGACATCACTTATGCGGCGTCCAAGTTGGGTCGCTTGACGCAATAAAATAAGTCGCTCGACATCTGCATTGGTGTATAGCCGCCGACTGTTGCGCGCACGAATCGGCGTAACCGCTTCATAACGACGTTCCCACGCACGGATAACATCTGCACTTAAGCCCGTGCGCCGTGCGACCACTTGGATCGGATGTGCCGCGTCGCCGTCGGCTTCTTCCGGTTGTGGATCGAATTGGTTCATGGTCGCACCTGTTGAGGCTTTGTAAAGTATATTGCTGAGACAGTACTAGTTTCGTCTAAGTCTTGACTGTAGCAAATATTTTACAAGCAATAACGAGGTCTCGGTAAAGTATGGCGATTTACTCACTTGTGATAAAGCGTAAACAATGCTTATCAACTCTCAAGTACCCCTTCCCAACTAGAAATTTCTCCAAGGGTTGGCCCATCCAGGCCCACCGCCAACCGCGTCGCAACACACAATTGGGATCACCGAGTAAGAATGCTTCGATGTCGCTGCGCTGAGCAACGGGCGTAACCGTAAGATGCGCTTCTTTTGACCAAAGTTTAATCAGACTTAGGCAGACCTCGACAAGTATCTCTTGCTCATGAGTGAGCATTGGTTGATTTTGCAGAATCACCTGTTCAGATTTCGTCAGCTTTTCGACTTCAGCGATATGCGCAAGCCATTGCGCGCCGTGTTTTTCGATTTGGCCTTCGGTCAGATTTTTGACCAGCCGTAATTGTTTGAAATTGTTAGGTAAACGCCGAGCTAAGTCGATCAATGAATCATCCCCAATCACCCAGCGACGAGGACTGTTGGTCGTCATCGCCGTTCTTTCCCGCCACGCCGCTAATTTCTGTAACACAGTCTGTTGTAGCGGTGTTAATCCTCGATAACCTTTCAATTTGAGCCAGGCATCATCGGGATTGATGCAGTAAGGGCCTGGGTCGCTTAGTCGATTGAAGTCATCTTCTAGCCAAGTTTCCCGCCCCATCTCTCGTAGTTTCAGATCTGATAATTCGTAAAGTTTCCCTAAGTAACGCACATCATCTGCGGCATACTGAATCTGTATCTCCGACAGTGGACGCTGACGCCAATTGGTTCGCGTGGCCGATTTATCCAATTCTATCTGCGTGAAATGCTTGACCAGATTTGCATAAGAAATCTGATCCCCCAACTCCATTACCAGTGCCGCCAGTTGAGTATCAAAAATAGGCGTTGGCATAATCTGCAAAGTCTGCCAAATCACTTCTAAATCCTGATAAGCCGCGTGAAAAATTTTCACGATGCGCGGGTGAGTAAGCAGGGGAATGAGCGGTGTTAAATCGCGAAGGGCAATTGGGTCTATCAGCGCTAATTCGTTAGGAGACGCTAATTGAATTAAGCATAATTCTGGATAAAAGCTACGCTCGCGAATAAATTCTGTATCGCACGCCAGCCACGACGCTGTTTGTTGTCTTTCACAAAACGCGATGAGTTCACTATCTTTTTGAATGTAAAGGGGTTTTTCTGCCATTTTTGCGTTCTATTTTGAGATCAACTCGATGCAAAATAACACTCGCACATTTAACGCCCAAAATATGAATGAATTAACCCTATATTCTCCGATTAAAATCAATCGTTTTCTACGCATTATTGGGCGTCGGAATGACGGTTATCATTTATTGCAGACGGCTTTCCAATTCGTCGATTGGTGGGACAAATTGCATTTTCGCGTCATTGAGGGGGGAGGCGTTCGACATCTGCGACCTATCCCAGGGGTGAAGACCGAAGATGACCTGATTTTGCGAGCCGCACATTTGCTTCAGAGGTTAAGTGGAACGCGCTTGGGCGTTGAGATCGAAATTACAAAACACTTGCCCATGGGGGCGGGGCTAGGCGGGGGTAGCTCAAATGCAGCGACCACCCTCTTAGCCCTTAACTATTTGTGGCAGTTGAATTTTTCCCTCGATGACTTAGCGGAAATTGGGTTGCGTCTGGGGGCAGATGTGCCGGTATTTATTCGGGGTAAAAGCGCTTGGGGAGAAGGTGTTGGGGAAGTGTTAACGCCGATGGAATTTGATACTCCGTGGATTCTCATCGTCATTCCACCGGTTCAGATTTCGACGCATCAGATTTTCAGCGATCCAAGTTTACCGCGTCAGTCACCTGCCGTGACGCCCCGTGAATTTGCAGAAGTGGATGGCTTAAACGATTGCAGCGAGGTGGTCTGTCGGCAGTATCCCCAGGTAAAAGCTGCAATGCAGCAACTAAACTCGTTTGTGTCGGCACGGCTGACGGGGACAGGCTGCGCGATTTACGGGCTTTTCGACGATGAATCCTCAGCTAACGCGGCGCAAGTGGCGTTACAGTCGAATTTTGTGACGCATCTTGGGAAGGTTTCCAATCACTCCCTCTTGCATTCTCAGTTGGACTGGCTATAGTTACGCTCCCTAGGAAATTGATGGGTCGTAGCCAAGTGGTTAAGGCATCGGGTTTTGATCCCGACATACCTAGGTTCGAATCCTAGCGACCCAGCCAAGTCCGCCCAAACCGTTCGAGGAAACCAACTTTGTCTGACGCCAGCATGATGGTGTTCTCCGGCAATGCCCATCGCTGTTTAGCCGAAGACATCGTGCGCCACTTAGAGCTCCCCCTGGGTCTTGCCCTCGTAGGTTGTTTTAGCGACGGCGAGGTGCGCGTAGAGATAGAAGAAAATGTAAGGGGACGGGACGTATTTGTTGTCCAGCCCACCTGTCGTCCCACGAACGACAATTTGATGGAATTGATGATTATGGTCGATGCGCTGCGACGCTCATCCGTCGGCCGAATCACCGCCGTTCTCCCTTACTTTGGTTACTCCCGTCAAGATCGTCGACCACGCTCTGCACGAGTGCCTATTTCCGCCAAAGTCGTCGCAAATATGATGACGGGCGTGGGGGTTGATCGCGTTTTGACTGTCGATCTGCACGCCGACCAAATCCAAGGCTTCTTTGATATGCCTGTGGATAACGTTTATGCCACACCCATCCTGCTGCAAGACATCGAAAATCGTGGCTATCAAGATGCCGTGGTTGTGTCGCCTGATGTTGGGGGCGTTTTGCGTGCACGCGCCATGGCAAAACGTCTGAACGACACGGATTTAGCCATCATCGACAAGCGGCGAATGGGGCCAAATCAAGCGGAAGCTATGCACCTGATCGGTGAGGTAGAAGGCCGCCGCTGCATCATCGTCGATGACATGGTGGACACAGCAGGCACGCTTTGCCAGGCCGCTAAAGCGCTGAAAAATTACGGGGCTGCTGCTGTTCACGCCTATGCGACTCACGCGGTGTTGTCGGGGGCGGCGATTGATAATCTCAATCAGTCGGTTTTGGATGAGCTCGTGGTGACGGATACCATTCCGCTTTCTGAATCGTCCAAAAAATGTCCAAAGATTAGACAATTAGGGGTTGCTGCGTTGTTAGCAGAGACCATGTGGCGCATCCACAAGGAAGAGTCTGTTAGTACACTTTTCTCTTAAAATCCCATTTTCTCTCGGCACTGTTGGTCGTGACAGTGCCGATTTTATTTGTTGACCCGTAGGAGTCACTCATTATGACAGCGCAATTTGAACTCAATGCTCAGCCACGGGAGCAGATAGGCAAGGGTACGAGCCGCCGCCTACGCCGCCAGGGCTGGATTCCAGCGGTGATGTATGGTGGCCATCTTCCCCCGGAGAGCCTCAGTATCGAGCACCGCGAAATCGCTAAACAGCTCGAAAATGAAGCGTTTTACTCTCACATTATTACAGTGAAGATAGAGGGGAAATCGCAACAAGCCATTCTGAAGGCATTGCAGCGGCATCCGTGGAAACCCTTCGTGACCCATGTGGATTTGCAGCGCATCACGGCTGATGAGAAGGTTAAAGTCCATGTGCCATTGCATTTCACGAATGAAGCAACTTCTTATGGGGTAAAAACACAGGGCGGTCTCATTACGCACCAAGTGGTGGAAGTTGAAGTCAGTTGCTTACCTAAAGATTTGCCAGAGTTTATTGAGGTCGATGTGATCGACTTGAAAGCCGGTGAAATCTACCATCTGTCCGATCTAAAATTGCCGGCAGGCGTTGAATTGATTGAACTCAGCCACAACAACGATTTGGCGGTGGTGAGTATTCAAGCTAAACGCGGCGGCGATACCGCAGAAAGTTAACCCTGCCTTCGGATAATCTGAATGACTGCACCGGCATTGATTGTGGGTTTGGGTAACCTCGGAGACGCCTACTTGAACACTCGTCACAATGCCGGTTTCTGGTGGATCGACGCCTTAGCGCTTCAACATCAGGTGCAGTGGCGAGTTGAAACTAAGTTTCACGGTGAAATCGGTCGTTTAACAGTAGAACGTCGGGACATTTGGTTGCTCAAGCCCCATACCCTGATGAATCGGAGTGGCCTCTCGATCAGTGCCGTTGCCAATTTTTACAAGATTTCGCCCGCATCCGTTCTGGTGGTGCACGACGATCTCGACTTAATGCCCGGCGTTGCGCGGCTTAAACAGGGCGGCGGGCATGGCGGGCACAACGGGTTGCGCGACACCATCAGTGCATTGAGTAGTCGTGAGTTTTGGCGGCTACGCCTCGGCATAGGGCATCCCGGGGATCGTGCTCAGGTCGTGAACTTTGTGCTTCATCGTCCCAGTCAGGCAGAATTTGCGTTAATTGAAACGGCTATTCAGAACAGCCTTAGTCTTTGGTCGCATCTCCAGCATGGCGAATATCAGATGGCGATGCAAAAACTCCATTCTAACTAATTAGGGGACTCCTCATGGGTTTCAAATGCGGCATTGTGGGGCTGCCCAATGTGGGTAAATCGACGCTGTTCAACGCACTCACTAAAGCAGGGATTCAGGCGGAGAATTACCCGTTTTGTACTATCGAGCCCAATGTGGGCATGGTGCCCGTGCCTGATCCACGGCTTCAGAAGTTAACTGAGATCGTTAAGCCCCAAAATGTCGTGCCCACAACCATGACTTTTGTCGATATTGCTGGACTCGTCGCGGGGGCAGCAAAGGGAGAAGGTTTGGGCAATCAATTCCTTGCTCACATTCGCGAAGTCGATGCCATTGCTCAGGTGGTTCGGTGTTTTGAGTCAACAGACATCATCCATGTAGCAGGAAAGGTCGATCCTATTTCGGATATTGAAGTCATCAATACGGAACTGGCATTAGCCGATTTGAGTACGGTGGAAAAAGCATTGATGCGTGCCGAAAAGGCGATGAAATCTGGGAGTAAGGATGCTGTAGAGAAGCGCGATCTTCTGGTGAAAGTTCAGAAACACTTAGATGAGGCCAAGCCAGTACGGTTAATGGCCCTCACCCCCGAAGCGCAATTGCACTTACGCGAATTGCAGTTGCTCACTCACAAACCAATTTTGTACGTTGCGAATGTCGCGGAGAATGGCTTTGAAAACAATCCGTTACTGGAAACCTTGCAGAACTACGCCCAAAGTGAAGGCGCGCAAACCGTGGTCTTGTGCGCCCAGTTGGAAGCTGAAATCGCTGAACTCGACGACAGTGAAAAATCCGATTTCCTCGCCGACTATGGTTTGTCTGAACCGGGATTAAATCGTCTGATTCGCACGGGCTATGGTTTGTTGGGCTTGCAGACCTACTTTACCGCCGGGG
>CAZTIH010000077.1:0-12021 GCA_964613675.1 uncultured Candidatus Competibacteraceae bacterium | reverse complement strand
TCGATGGCTTACAAATCACGGGCTACGCGAAACCCCGCATTGGGGGCTCGCTTGGTTAAATCGTCAACATGATTGCGATGGGCGGCACGCAACTGATCTGAAGAGCTATTCCAAGATCCTCCGCGTTCAACACATTTGGCTTTGGTTCCGGAATTTGCCTCAGACAATGCATTGTCATTGTAGAGATCATCGCAACTGCACCATTCCCAGACATTGCCATGCATCTGATATAGCCCCCAAGGATTGGCGGCGAATTTCTTGACCTTGACCGTTCTTTTCTGACTTTCAGAGGCTTCGGAGCGATAATTCGCGTGTTGGCGATAAATTTCCTTACCCCACCAAAATGGCGTCGTCGTCCCTGCACGACAGGTGTACTCCCACTCTGCCTCAGTAGGTAAGCGATAATTTTTTCCCGTTTCGTCACTGAGCCACGCGCAATACGCCAAGGCGTCGTGCCAACTCACATTGATGACCGGGAGTGAACCGCGTCCCCAAGCATGATCAGACGGGGGTTCGCGGCTCGTGGCTTGGCAAAACACATCGTATTCATCAAAACTTACCGTGTAGATTCCCAGCGCAAAGGGGTTTTCAATCCGCACCTGACGGCGTTTTTCGTCATGACGCCGTCCCCGTTCATCGGGGGGCGATCCCATTTCAAACGTTCCCGTCGGAATGAGGGTCATTTCTGGACCGGACTTACCCATTTTTAGGAGATCCCGAAAAGGCGCTTTTAGGCGCAAATCTTTGGCTGTTCCTTGCGAACTCAACCCCAAGTTTTTTTGACTCAGACCGTTCATGGTTTGATTGGGCAAGGGTAGCGAAGCGGATTGCGGGTTCTTCTGCGTGGGGAGAGTCGTTGGACTTTTCGAGGTTATTAGGCATTGGGTTAACGCTGGCGAATGCTGTATTTCCGCACGAATAGGATTACGGCAACTTCCCTCATCTATCTGGTCTTCAGCCCGAGTCGCTTCATCCGTTCGGCTTGGGCGTTTTCTTTGCGCAGGGGGCATTCCCATGTGTGGGGGCAGTTTATGGGGAGTTACTTCTGAGAGAACCGCCTCGAAGCTTTGAAATCGCTGGTGGGGATACCTCTCAAGGCAGCGTTGCAAAACGGCTTTCAGTCCCTCATCCGTTAAGTTTTGCCAATCGCTTTGGGCAGGTTTTGGCGTTTTGAAGAGCACAGTGCACAGTAGCCCTCCAAAGCTGTAAACATCTGAGTGAGTCCCCATCTCTGCCGATAATTCGCCTCGCTTTTCGGGAGACGCGTGTTGCCAACTCTCCGTGAGATTGTCCATCAACACACTACGCTCAATATGACGGTCGATTACGGTCCTTATGATAGGCGCGGTAAAGCTCGCCCCCAGTCCAAAACCCGCGATCTTCGCCGTAAATCTGTCGTAGTTCCTCTGAATTCTTATGCAGCTGGGTTTCAGGTCACCATGCAAAATTCCGATCGAATGCGCAGCCGTCATGCCCGCTGCGAGTTGGCGAGCCAGTTCACGAACGCTTTCTGCATCCCAAAGCGCGCGGTCCAGATCTTCCGCAAGCGATACGCTCTCAAACCAGGGTGATATTAGATATAGATTTTGTTTCGCCTCATCGCTAAATCCCCAATCGTCAAGAAACGGCAGTGCACGATGATGGAGGTCATTTAGTTTCTGCACAGCATTGGCGATCATGTCGGCTCCCTCCTCGAAGAGCGCCAAATTGAGGTGCTGTATCTCCTTAAGCTGACCTGACGCACGATGTTCAGCTTGGTACACGACCATTAAGCCATTAGCGCTGACGATCTTCTGCAAAGCGTACTTCTCCAGATTGCATGGCGCATAGGTAATTGGGTCGCAATTGATCGCCGCTTGCAACGACGCCAGCGCATCCCCCCACGAACGCTGTTCTAAATGGGCACGGAAGGCATTGAAATGGGCTTGGGCCATGTCCTTGGGATTATGGGCCGCAAATTCTGAAAAATTCCGTGCGGCCTCTTGATAATGACCGATCCCCATGAATAGCCGCGCAACGCTATCGCGCATTTCGGGAAAGCCGTGATTGGAGTTAAATCGTTCGTAGTCCCCCTGAGTCAAGGCAATGAAAATACTCTGATCGATTGTCAGCGTTCCACTATGTTCGGGACCTAAAGGGCCGAACACGGCGCCAATCTTGCTTAAATACTCGTTGATGCTCGCCATCAGGGCGGTCGTTTCGGGGGGCACTAGTGTATTCGGCGTGGGACACGATACTTCCTGAAACGCTGTTTCATCGTCTCCCTGCGTTAGAAATTCTTTTAGATCTCCGGACAGTGTTTCCAAAATAGCTTGTTGCCAATCCTGATGCAGATGGGGGTGATGAGCCATGCCCGCGTGCAGATGGAAAGACAAAACCGCGATTAAAGAGGGGGTTCCCGCCTCATCTATCAGGGCCACCATCCGCGCTGCCAATTTCGGGCAGGGATTCTGAAAAACCTCACTCAGTTCTGCAACGGCGTGTTGTGCGCCCTGAATCAGCAATTTCAGACTACTGTAGATATGGCTATCACTCAGGGCCTGGGCGACCTCTGACATCACGAGCGTCAGTTCAGCCACGCCCCCTTCACTTTGAAGGAAAGCCACCTCAGCAGCGTCTAATTCGTCGCCCACCCATGCTCCCCTCGGTCGGTCGGCGGAAAGGTTCCCCACCGCCCCTCGCAAAGTCTGCCAAGTCCGCTCATGAGCTTTCTGGACTACCGCAGAGAGTTCATGATTCGGATCTTCAAAATAACGGCGGATCCGTTCGTCGAGACTTTCGGCCTCTCGACCAAGGGGATCTCTCAAGGATTGTCTCAACAATAATCCAATTAACTTATTGATTTTGCTCATTTTTTACCTAAATCCGTATTCATTGGGAATTAGGATAAAGCAACATTTTGAGGTGAGAAATGGGGCAAGAGATCGCTAAGGGACTTCAGGGTACGGCGTTAGGGAGGAGCGTCACTGCAACGAATTCAGCTTTCAGATCGCTTATCACTACTGCAACCTACTGCAACGAATTCAGCTTTCAGATCGCTTATCACTTACGACCAAGCCCCTCAACGCGACAACAATCAAAGCGAGGAAATTGGTCGGGGTAGAGGGATTCGAACCCCCGACCCTCTGCTCCCAAAGCAGATGCGCTACCAGACTGCGCTATACCCCGAAATACAAAATCGCGTGCCTCTGGGCTTTCGCGGACGAGCACTATGCAAAGGGATCACCTTTTGTGCAAGCCCCTGCTCTATTCACCGATGTTTCGTACCTCGCGCCCGACCTCCGCATCCGTATTCACAAATCGTCGCCACCCATTGTTCGGCCCTAATTTCGCCAACCACCGTTCGTGGGCTGCTAACTCCTCTGCGGTTGCCGCAATGATCGGTAGGTTTGTCGGGATCGGCTCGGGCAGTGGTGTGAATAAATCTCCCCCGTCAAGCATCGGCGTCAGCGGCTCCGCTATCTCCTTCAAGCATAACGCCGACTGTCCCCCCGTCATCGCTAGGTACACCTGTCCCAGTAATCGGGTATCCAATAGGGCATTGTGTCCTTCGCGGGACCGTTGCGCAGTACTAATCTGAAACCGCTTACACAACGCATCCAAATTGTTGCGCTGTCCGGGAAATCGCTGTTGGGCCAGCTTGAGCGTGTCCGTAATCGTGCATCGCTGTTCCAAAGCCACCCAACCGATGTCCCACCGCTCAAACTCCGCGTTCAGAAACCCCAAATCAAAAGGGGCGTTGTGAATAATCAATTCTGCATCGTCTAAAAAATCCCGCAAACTCGCCGCAATTTCCGCAAATTTCGGCTTATCGCTTACCCATTCGTCCGTAATTTTATGAACCGCCATCGCTTGTGGATCAATTGGCCGTTCGGGATTCAAAAAACTATGGAAACGGCGATCCGAAATCTGACGGTTAACGAGTTCTATTGCAGCTACTTCGATGAGACGGTGACCCATCGTCACCTCTAATCCCGTGGTTTCCGTATCGAGCACAATCTGTCGCATATTTAGAACGCCGCAAAATGATGAGAAATCTGCTCATTATCGCGCATAATTTTTCACCACTTCAGATTTCTGCAAAGTTAACGATCAAAACGGCGAATTAAACTCGACGTATCCCATCGCGCTCCGCCTCGTTGTTGGATTTCCCCGTAAAATTGGTCCACCAACGCCGTCACCGGTAACGATACCCCTTGTTTGCGGGCTTCCGTCAGGACAATCCCTAGGTCTTTCCGCATCCAGTCCACCGCAAATCCGAAGTCAAACGACCGTTTCGTCATGGTGTGCCCCCGATTTTCGAGCTGCCACGACTGCGCCGCCCCCTGGGAAATCACCTCTATTACCGCTTCGACGTCCAAGTCCGCGACCTCCGCAAAATGCAACCCCTCCGCTAGGCCCTGGAGCAGTCCAGCAATGCAAATCTGATTCACCATCTTCGTCAGTTGCCCACTCCCCACCTCGCCCATCCGTCGCACTAACTTCGCGTATGTCTCCACAAAGGGCACCACGCGCGCAAATGCCGTCTCGTCCCCCCCAACCATCACCGCCAACTTCCCCGCTTGAGCGCCGCTTTGTCCGCCCGACACCGGTGCATCCAGAAACGCGCCGCCCCGTTCGGACAACGCCGCCGCTAATGCTTGGGTCACGGCCAACGAGGCCGTCGTGTGATCGACCCAGATACCGCGAAATCCCCCCGCAAACAGACCCTCCGCGCCGTATGCAACCGCCTCTAAATCCGCGTCATTGCCCACACAGGTAAACAGGATCTCCGTTCCTTGGGCCAATTCCGCCGGTGACCTCGCAATCGTTCCCCCAAACTGTTCGCACCATCGCAAAGCCTTGTCCACGCTGCGGTTGTACACCCGTAATGGGTAAGTTTTGGCGAGATGACCCGCCATTTCGTAACCCATCACGCCTAAACCGATAAATCCTAGTGAAGTCTGCATTTCGCTCTCAAACTTGGCTAAAGAGCGAGCTTTGACATTCTCCCCGCCTTGAAGTACGGGGATTCCGATGCTGTTTAAGCCAGTGAGTCAGTCGTCCTCACTGTGAACGCTCACTCGTCGCGGACTCCGCAAGATAGTCATCGACAATCTCCCAGAACTCCACGGATTCCCGCACCCCTGACAGATTGTTCCATAAGATCTCTGCAAAATCGCCATACCGCTCGTAGAACGATTTGGAGAAAATTAAATAGTAAAATTCTTGGGAAACCGGCGGGGATAAATTCATGATTTCACTCCCAAATTCGTTGCGATGCGTTCGTAAAATGAACTCCCCATTCAGATCATCGCTAATCACCGTGCGCACCCGTTGCCGAACAAGTTTGCGGAAATTGAGCAAGGTATCCCGCGCTTCGTCGTATTCGATATTGGCCGCCTGCAACTTGAGAATGATCGGTGCCCCCGTCACTAGCCCCACCGGGGCCATCTCCCCCAACAATTTCCCCTGCCAGTCCAACCCCAAGGTGCGTTGGACATAAAGATTCCAGTTTTCCGTCAGCAACCGCCGCCGTTCGTCCACCACATTCAATCGCTTGGGAAATACGCCAAATTCTTCGAGTTCCTCGCGATAGGGGGTGTAAATCAGGGCATCTAAACGCCCCTCTCGTAGCTCGTTGAGCGCTCGACGCCAAGGCCGACGCGGAAATTCAAACCGTACCCCCAAACTTGGCTCAAGTAGGCGCAACGCCTCCACCGCTAAGCCCGGACGACGCGCATCGACCTGTTCACGGGTCCCCATGAGGTAAGGAAACGCATTTTCCTCGCTCGCCCCCACCACCAAAAACCGCTCGGGCACCGTCACCGCGAATTGTTCTCGCGAAATCGTGCCTTGGAGCTGATCGGGATCAATTACTAACGTTCCCAACAAAATCGCGGTGCGGGCTTGGTTCAAGACTTCGCGCATCTCCGCCGTAATGAGGGGTCGGTTATGTGCGTCAATCACGATGTCCACTCCCTGTTGCGCAATCCCCAAACGCTTCACCCGATCCGTCCACAACCCCCGCTGGTAGCTCACCAACGCCACATAAACCGCCCGTTCCAGATTCTTAATCACCGAGGTCAGGACGTGGCCTGGAAATAATGGATTTTGGTTGGAATCCACGCCAATTCCCAATTTTCCCTGTTCTGCCATGAAAGCCAACGCGCCATTCCCCGTACCGCCCGCCGCCGGAAAAATCACATCAATGCCCTGTTCAAATTGCTGTTCTGCCAGTTGACGCCCAATCTCCGGGCTACTCCAAGGGCGATCTGTTCCCAGTTCAGTGGCGAAATTAAGGGTCAGTTGGGCCGCCGGATTGGCAAACCGAATACCCTGTTCAAAGCCAAAGGCAAAGCGCCGAATCACGGGAATATCCATGCCACCAATAAAGCCAATGCGTTGACTCTGCGTCGCTAACCCTGCCAGTACTCCCGCCAAAAAAGTGCCTTCTTGTTCGTTGAATAGAATCGAATAGACGTTGGGCAACTCAATTTCATAGTCAATCGCGATAAACGACGTCGTTGGGGCGGTGGGAGCAATGCGCTCAATGATGGGTTTTACGCGGTTACTCGGCACCAAAATCGGGCTAAATCCCGCTTCAATTAGCGCTTTTAATGCGGTTTCGTACGCGGCCAAATCGCCGTGTGCCTGCAATTCGTAGTCGATCTGGGTACGGTTCTTAAAGAACTCCATCCCCCCATAAATCGACTCGCTAAAAGAACCATCTCGGATGTCGTCCACATTGAAGAGGATGGCCGGTTTCATCGCCCACCCTGGCCCCGCCAACAGCAGTAAACTCAACAAACTCAGCGTGCGTAACAGCATAAGCGGCCTCGTGCAGGAGAAAAGTAATGATGTTTCTGGAAAAATACCGCTTGAATGTGACGAAAATGCGAGATGGGCCACGTCCCTGCATTGCATAGCGGTGTAATCTAATCCATGAGACATCTAAGAGATGACCTTGGCGCTTCAGAATGATCTTGACATCCTTGCCTTGATTCAAAGTGGAGAGGATGTCAAGTTTTTAGGCTTCGTCTCATCTCTACCCACGTCATCGAGAAAAATCATGGACTTCATCGAACAACTCAAGGCACTAGCTACTAAAATTGAAATTCACAAACATCTTATTCAAACCGAAGAAGCTACCAAAAATGCCATGGTGATGCCCTTCATCCAGATGCTTGGTTACGATATTTTCAATCCCCAAGAGGTGACGCCAGAGCTCATTGCAGATGTGGGCACAAAAAAAGGCGAGAAGGTCGATTATGCCCTGTTGCAGAACGGTAAGCCTATCGTGCTCTTTGAATGCAAGCGTCACGGCGTCGATCTCAATGTGAACCATGCGTCACAGCTTTGTCGCTATTTTCACAGCACTGAAGCCAAGTTTGGGGTGCTCACCAATGGAACGCTCTATTGCTTCTTCACGGATTTAGAACAGCCCAACAAGATGGATGAGAAACCGTTCCTAGAATTCAATCTATTGGATTTCCGCGTTCAGGAAGTAGATGAACTCAAGAAATTTGCTAAAAATGCTTTTAACGCGACGGAAATTTTCGCCACCGCAAACGAGTTGAAATACCTAAGGTTGATTAAAAACTTGTTGGCTGAATGGATCAAAGCGCCATCAGAAGAGTTTGTGCGCTTGGTTTCCGCAGATTTGTGGCCAAGCAAGCGATTTACGCCAGCAGTGCGCGACCAGTTTACGGCAATTACCAAACGGGCTTTTCAACAGTTAATCGCAGATCGTATTTCAGAACGTCTGAAAGCCGCTATGAACCCGGATGCCGAGGGAAACGATGAGATAGCGAAACAGAACAAGGAAAAAGAGGAACGCCCGAAAATCATCACTACAGCCGATGAAATCGAAGGCCACCTTTTAATTCAAACCCTGTTGAAGGATGTGATTGATGAGTCGCGGGTTGTCATGCGTGATGCCCAAAGTTATTGCGCGATTCTGTTTGATGGCAATGGCCGTAAACCCATCTGTCGTCTGCGGTTTAATAATCCCAAACGGCTCGCGGTGGGATTATTTGATGGCGATAGCGAGGAACGGGTGGCGCTGAGTGCGGTGAGCGATCTGTGCAGCGTGAGTGATCGCCTAAAAACCACCGTTCAGAAATATCTACAAGGAGATTGACCGAAATGCACGACCAAGACGCGATGTTTTCCCTACGATTTGAGAGACTCAGATTGTCTCCCACTCAATACCGAACGCCAGTCCAATGACGCCGTCAGTTTCATCAGCACCGCCAAGGTCATCACTGCGCCAATCGTCACCGTCAGCCCCGTCATGCCCTGCAAAAAGAAGCTGTAGGAAAACAACACTAAGTAGAAAATCTGTCCCAGTGCCGCGACTTTCCACGGAAATTGAGGCCCCAACGCCGATTTGAGATAGCTCACCACCAGTCCCACCGAAATGACCGTCGAAATCACAAAGGCAACGGATAAGTCGATGAGATCGACTAGATACGCAAATAACAGGTGAAAGGCGAAAAACCCCGCTGCTACAAAAAGATAGTGCATCGGATGAATGGGGATGCGGTACAAAATCGCTACCGCCCCAAGCACGACAAAAAAAAAGAGCAGCCCAATCGGTGCAAAAAAGCTCATTTTCGCGGCTAAGGGGCCGGGATTGAGTCTTTGGGGCATCGTCACGGCAATCAGTTGTTGGGTAATCAGATCGGTTGCCGTCCACGACAGCACTTGTCCCGTGTCCGTTGGGGTCAAGGTCATGGGACTTAGGCTGCCTTCTGGGAAATCCACCGCGTGAAAATTGGTGGTCACGGTCACGGAAAGATCGTTCACCCGCCCGATTTGCCCCGGGGGCGTGAGTTGGTAACGCCATTCTCGTAGCCCGCGCGTTTGGTAACTCACCGTCAAACGGCGAGTAGCGCCCGCAGCGAGTTCCACGATTTCCCGTACCCCCTGTTGGGGATCAAAAATCACCGATTGCACTTCGCCATCCAATAAATAACGCAACTGCTCGTAAGTCGCCCCCGCACTCGGCAAAGGAAAATCCACCCGCACCCGTTGCGCAACCGCATCCGTATTGGTGAGATCGTAGTGGCCCGTAAACGAGACGGCGTAGGTGGGATACCAAATTAATCCCTTGCGACGGTGGGTTAATTCCAACGCAACCGTCACTTCATGACGACTCGGTCGCAAGGCACGGGGCTGGTCCCGACCCGGTACCCGTACCGTAAAACGGGGCGCCACCTGATAAATGGGCTGTCCCCAGAGTCCGCCTACCGCCCGCCCTAATTTGTCGTCAAAAAAATCGGACCGCACCGTGTTGACCGTGCCCAACACCATCCACGCCGTCGCCGCCATCAGAAACACCATCAAAATGCCAATCATTTCAAGAATTTTCATGGGCTAATCCTCCAAAGGGGCTTGGTAGTACAGCACGGCATTCACCGTTTCCCCTCGATAAAAGGGTTGCTCAAAATGATATTTCGGGGTGCCCATTAGGGTCGTCGGGGCCAAGGTCAAGTTCGGTACAGTCAACAGATCCCCCTCCAACGCAATCACCTCTAAATGGTCGGCGAGCGCAACCCCCAATCGCAGGCGTTCGGCCGCCAGATTCAACGCCGGTACCGTCAATCGCAACTCGCCCCGTAGCCCTAAACGCGGGGTGCGTTCCAAATACGCCAACTCCACCGCTTTGACCGCCGTCGTGTCCGCCGTCAAGGAAACGAGCCACTGATCGCCTTCGTGGAACAGCGATTGGCGTTGTCCGTTGACCGTCAGTGACCAGAGTTCCGCATTCGGGGGCGGGGTCACCGTCAACCATTCGCCAACCTGAATCGGTACCTGGAGTCGCAACAAACTGAGTTGCTGACCGTTTTCCGCAAATTGCGTCAACCACTCCACCACGGGCAACACCACCGGCGGCGCCGCCACTGGCATAAAAGGCGTGTAGGTCATGGGGAGCGCCGCCGTCGTGAGGGTGCGATCAAACTGTCCCACCGCTTGGGTGAATTCGCGCAACGCGGTGGAGAGCTGGCTCACGGGCCGTAATCCCCGTAGAGACGCCTCGGAAGCCACCGATAACCGACCATCGGGCGGCGGTAACAGTTGGAAATTACCCTCGCTGCCTTGATTGTCGTCCAGTCGAGGGAGGGGAATGGCATCGTCGGCAATGAGATAGGTCAATTTCAACGGCGTCGCGGGGCCTAAAGCGACCGGGACATGTAATCGACCGTTTTCAACGGCAAGCACTTGCGGAGGACGGTCCGTCGATAAAAACGCAACTTCAACCCGCTGCACCTCGTCGAGCGAGAGCGTGAGTTCGGATAACGGTCGTAACGGCACTAAGAAACTCTGTACCTGATACCCCACGGCCTGTCGCCGAATCTGCGTGAAAATCTCCACATTAGGCGGCAAATCCGCATGGGTTTGGGGAGAACGGTAGGTCAATTGGAGCGCCGGGGTGGGGGGTAAGAAAAAGTGCACCTGATCCTGGGCGTCGCGGGCGTCGGTAGGAGGGGAAAAGGCGTGCGGCGGCGGGATGAATTGCCCGTCTACCAGTCCGATGACCGTGAATTGGGTGTGTACGGCGGGAGGTGAACTCCATTCAAGACGGTGAGGATCGGTCACCTGGAGGGGCTGAATCGCAAGGGGCAACACTAATGAGAAGTGGTCGGCGTGGGGAAAAAATCGGTATCCCGTCGCCGACGCCATCACTCGTCCCCCCACCACTTCCCCGTCCCCCAAAACCATCACGCGCCCCGTCAACAGATCGAAGGGCTGGCGTTCGCCGGGCAATACGTGGCCTTTGAACGAGACCGTCCCCACTGCCCCTTGGGCCGTAAGCTCAAGGGTGTAATGGGCGGTTTCAAACAGGATTTCTGCGGAACGGGGGGAAGGTTGGGGCCGCTGTTGGGCGTCATAAAATGCACGAAACGCGGCCCACGGAAGCGTGACGGTGCCACTTTCAAGGGAGGACGGCGGCGGTAACCGTTCTTGAAGGGAGGCAGACGACGGCACAACCGTTTCGGAGGCGACGGGGACGTCATGATTCGGCACAACCGTTTCGGAGGCGACGGGGACGTCATGATTATTCGGCACAACTGTTTCCGGGGCGACATCATTGGTCGGCGCAGCTGTTTCGGAGGCGACGGGGACCGCAATGTCACGGTTTCGGGAGGCTAATTCTCCGCTAACAGCAGACACACAAAGCAAAGTACCGAAGAGGAATACATAACGCTTCGGTCGAAACACGGGAAATGAACGCATAAAACGCTCGATTAAAGGGGAGAACGTGAAAGTCTAGCCGAATAAAGAGGGCATCGAAGGGGAGGGGAGGCGATTTAATCGCGGGCAACCGCCGCATCTTTGCGACCTTTGACTAAGTCCTCGAAAAGCGGCTGTCGCGACGGTCGTTGCTTCAGGGCAGCTTGAGCGCAGCCACATTGACGTTTATGGGCACGAGTCTCTCGGGATGTGGGGGAGGTGGCGACGGCAGCAGCAGTGTGGTCACTCCCACGCCGCAAAACCTCATCGGTTTTCGGGCAATTCCCATCAGTGCCGAGGACACCCACGTAGTGCCACGCGGTTACACGGCGGCGATTCTGAACAGTTGGGGTGACCCGGTCAGCGACGGCCCTGAATTTAAGTTCGATGCGACCAATACCGCCGCCGAACAGAATCTGCAAATCGGGATGCACCACGATGGCATGACCTTTATCCCGATGCCTTTTGGTTCTGACAGCAATAACCGCGGTCTGCTGGTGTTCAACCACGAATATGTGGAGCCCAACATCCTCCATCCTCGGGGCGGCTACTACTACAACCAAGAACAGGGCACCCCTGAAAACTTTGGCCGCGAACAGGTCGATAAAGAAATTGCAGGTCATGGGGTATCCGTGATCGAAATCCGCGCAAATGCCCGTAACCAGTGGTCTGTGGTGCGGCCCTCGACCTATGCCCGCCGCCTCACCGCCGACACCCCGATGGTGATTTCTGGTCCCGCCGCCGGTGCCCCCCTCATGCGGACTAGCGCCGATCCGACGGGCCGTCTGGTTCGCGGCACGA
>CAZTIH010000076.1:1339-12087 GCA_964613675.1 uncultured Candidatus Competibacteraceae bacterium | reverse complement strand
TCAACCCCGGTTCCAAAATGAGATGTACCCCGCCCACGATGGCCGCCGCGCATTCCCGTGACCGCAAGCTCTGCGCCGCCATGTGTAGCGCCACCAACGACGACGAACACGCCGTGTCCACCACGAGCGCCGGTCCGGACAAGCCCAAGCTGTAAGCCAACCGCCCCGCCGCCGCCGACAGGGCGTTACCTGTGCCGGTATAGGCGTCGATGGTGGTAGGGTGATTGAGTAAACGCGAACCGTGGTCGTAGCTTCCCATGCCGATAAACACGCCAACTTGTTGATGGAAAACAGAGTGTTGCGGGATTCGCGCATCCTGTAACGCTTCAAACGCGACCATCAATAACAGACGCTGTTGGGGGTCAAGGCTCTGAACCTCGCGGGGAGCCAGTCCGAAAAAATGGGGATCGAAATCGTAAACCCCGTCGATAAACGCCCCCTCCTCCGTCGCCATCAAATCGTCGTAACCCTGCCACCGCGAGGTCGGTCGGGGGCCAATTGCCGCGTGACCGTCGCGCAGTAATTCCCAATACTTCAATAGGTTAGCGGCGCCAGGAAAGCGACAGGCCATCCCAACAACCGCCAACGGTTCGGCCCGCCAAAAATCGAGCTTTCGGGCTACCTCTTCCCCCGCTAAGGCCAGTTTGAATGGGGAAAGCGTGGCTAAACGGCGTTGTAGCTCACTGGGGGGGGGTGAAACGGCGCTTGACATCAGATTCATCCAGATTTTCGAGTTCGTTGAAGAAGTGATCGAGATCGACCGTCGTCGTGAGGGCCTCGGTCGTGGAGGGCTTGACAAACGACAGTAAATGGTCGGCCAGGGCATCGACGGTGGGAAAATCAAAAATCACCGTCGGTGACAAATTCAGTCCCGTGTGGCGACTGAGACGGTTTTTCAGATCCATCGCCAGCAGCGAATCGACGCCCAAATCAAACAACCGATCGCGGTCTTGGATGCGCTGCGGGTCGAGATGTAACGCTTGACCGAGCCATTCGCGGAGCGCGTTACGCACGGTTTTCAGGCGAAGTCCCTCGGGTAACGCCTCGATCTGCTGCAACCACGAGACCGATGAAGATGCCGTCGGGGCAGTCGCTACAGGCGTTTGGGGCGATTTTGACCGGAAGGGCGGGGCGGGCAACGCGCCGTTAATCACTAACAGCGGTGACAGGGGCGGGTGTTCGAGTACGCTAAAGAGTTGATCTATACCGCTTTTTTCGTCCCACGGCGTCAACCCTTGTGTGCGCCACTGTTCCCCATGCGCCTCACCCATCCCCAAAGTCCACGGCCCCCAATGCAAAAGGGTACAGGGTTGTCCCAACTCCGTGCGTCGTCGGTGGAGCGCGTCGAGGGCTGCATTGGCCGCCGCATAGTTGGCTTGCCCCACATTGCCTAAATACCCCACGGCTGAACCAAAAATCACAAAATTATCAAGGGGTTGCGTTTGGGTGGCGGTGTGGAGATGCCATGCCCCATTGACCTTCGCGTGGAAGGGCGTTGACCACTGGGAAGCCGTTAAGTGGGAGAGCAGGGCATCGTCCAGTTGACCGGCCAGGTGAAAAATGACGTCGGGTTTCGTCTCGGCGATTAAGGTGTTTACTGAAACTAAGTCATTGAGGTTACAGGAAAAAATGTCTACGCCCTCGATACATCGCGCCTCGGTTTGACGGGTAGTGACGGCGATAGATTGGGCACCGCGGACCTGTAACGCCTTCACCAACGCCCGCCCGATTCCCCCCGTGCCGCCGGTCACCAGATAGCGTTTGTTGGGCGAAATGGTGAGGCCCAGCGGTCGAGTGACCACCGCTTTACCCACCGTTTGACCCGTTGCGAGGGCACGTAACGCATTGGGCGCATTGGCAAAATCCCAAGCGGTAAATTGCGGTGGGAACAGGGTTTTTTGGGTAATTTCGGTTGCGAGCTGCTGTAAACCCGTGGCAATCAGATCCGGGGATTCACGACCGATGTCCCCTAAATCAAAATGCAAGTAATGACGGGAAGGAAATTGATCGCTGACCTGTTCAGGTGACCGAAGATCGCGTTTACCTAGCTCGATAAATCGTCCATTTTCTCGGAGTTTTGCCAGACTTTTCGGGATAAAATCGCCTGTCAGCGCGTTGAGCACAACATCTACTGAAGGCATGGGGTCAAGCGATTGCGGATCGCGAGAATTTCCAATCCATTCAACTCCTTGACTTTGTAAAAAAGCCCATTTGGGGGGGCTGGCCGTTGCATAAATCGTCGCGCCGCATTTTTGCGCTACTTGTAGGGCTAATTGTCCTACACCACCGGCAGCGGCATGAATCAAAATTCGCTCGCCAGGTTGTAATTTGGCTAATCTTTCCAACGCATACCAAGCCGTCAAATAGGCCAAAGGTAAGGTTGCTGCCTGAGCAAAGGTCATCGTGGACGGTAAGGGAAGTACAAATCGCGCATCTACAACGACTTCCGTCGCCAAACTTCCTGGAGTCAAGACCGCCATGACCCGTTCCCCGACCGATAAATGCGTGATTTCTGTCCCCACCGCACGGATTACGCCCGCACATTCCAAGCCCAACGGCGCGTTTTGCGTGCCCAACGCCCCCAGCGCATGGAGACCATCTTTGAAGTTCAACCCCGTCGCTGCGACTTCAATGCGCACTTGGTTCGCCCCCACCTCCGATTTCGTTAAGGGGCACCAACGGAGTCCGTCTAGCGACACGCCGTCACTGTCCCAACGCCCCATCGTCAGCGGTTGCCACGGTTTGAGCGTCCAAGTTTCGCGTTTCCCACCCCGATAGAAGCGTTCACCGGTCGCGTCGTCGCGCCATTCTTGTTGCATTGCCGCCACAAAATCGGTGCCATCGGCGATTTCCACGGCAGTCATATTGATTTCGGGACGTTCTTTTGCGGCGCTGCGCCAGAGTCCGAGGGCTGCGGTGAGGTCGCGGCCACACAGCCACAGATGCGGGACGGTTGGCCGTTGCCATTGCTGTTGTAAAGCTCTCAGCAACGCCAATAGCGCTTCGGAGTCAACGACGTCGGGTAAGCAGTACAGCCAATGGGTTGTCGATGATTTGCTGTAGATTCCCCGATCTGCAAAGGCTTGCTGCTTGACGGGATCGCCAACAATTTCACAGTGCGGCGTTTTTGCACCGCTGAGCGACGGCAACGCAACAAATTGGCGTTCGTACAACGAGTTCGAAAGCTGTTCCTGAGGCTGCTGAAACTGCACCGTACCCTGCGCAATGACGCCTTGGCCATCAAACAACCCAAATTCGCACTCAACAAAGGGGCCAGTCGTCGCCGAACAGGTCACCCACGCCTGTGCAACGGCAAGGTCATGGCGATAAACCGTCAACTGAGGCACGGCAATCGGCCGAAAATCCCCTGTCGGCAACAGCGCCGCCACCAAATGCCACGCACCGTCCAGCAACGGTGCTGCTAATCCACGGCTAGGTGTCGAAATGCGCAGAGTTCCCCACGCCATCGGCGGTTCGACGCCAAATTCCTGCACCACGCGGTAACTCGTACCGTACGCCAAGCCACGTTGCGCTAAATTGTCGTAGAGCGCGGTGCCGGGTTGGGTCATAGAGGCGGCGGGGTGCATTGGGGACGGTGCTGCTGCCTCGCTGACTTGTGCTGTTGCGAGGGTTTGCCAACCCGTTTTACGGCGAACGCTGAGTGTTAACAATTGATTTTGCAGGGAAATTTGAACCGTTACTGGGGTGGCAGTGACCGTCAGCGATTGCATGATCCTCATTTCGCGCACGCTCCCCGTCGGCGATGCCCCAACCAACCACGACGCCATCGTCGCCGCTGACAACAGCCGATCTGTGCCCACGCGATGGTCGTCCCATTCGTCAACGGCGCTGATTTCGCGGGTAAATGTGGTGACCAACGCCCCCTCGGATCGTCGTCCTGGCCAGGGGGGTTGTAGCCAACAGCGTTGTCGCTGAAATGACACCGTCGGTCCCTTCAACGGGCGGGGTGCTCTCTCATGCGACGCGCTTTCGACGATGACATGCGCATTCGTGCCGCTTGCCCCAAAACTGCTCACGCCTATGCGGCGCGTTCCCGTGTGCGGCCAATCCTGTCGCTCAACGGGAATACGAACCGCTAACGACGCCCAGTCAATGCGCGGATTGGGGGTCTGGAAATGGAGATGGGGCACCAGTTCGCCGTGGTACACCTGCAAAATGGCCTTTAACACGCCCGTTAAACCGGCCGCCGATTCCAAATGACCCACATTGCTTTTCACCGAACTCACCCACAACGGTCGATCCGCAGGCCGTGTACCCAGAGCGGCTCCGAGGGCGTGCATTTCGATGGGGTCGCCGAGGGCTGTTCCCGTGCCATGCGCTTCGAGGGCGTCGATGTCTTGGGGCGACAGCTTGGCTTGGGCTAATGCAGTGCGGATGAGGGCGGTCTGCGCGGGGCCATTGGGGACGGTCAACCCACTGCTTGGCCCGTCCTGGTTGAGTGCGCTGGCCCGAATCACGGCCCAAATGGGATCGTTCGCCTGTTGCGCGTCCTCAAGGCGCTTCAAAATCAATACCACCCCGCCTTCCCCCCGCGCATAACCGTCCGCTCGGGCATCGAAGGCTTTACAACGGCCATCGCGACTCAACATTTGGGCACGACAAGTCGCGATAAACGGCCCTGGCGTCAGGATGAGGTTAATGCCCCCGACTAAAGCGAAAGCGCATTCGTTTGCCCGCAGACTGTGGAGGGCGAGATGTAGCGCCACGAGTGACGACGAACAGGCCGTGTCCACGCTCAATGTTGGGCCAGTCAATCCGAAGCGATAGGCCAACCGTCCGGCGGCGGCGTTGAGGGGGGTGCCGGCGACGAAATGGGCGTCGATTTGGTCGGCATGTTGTTGCAACAAATGGCCGTACTCATTACCCGTAATCCCTACAAATACGCCTCCTTGTGTCGCGGCATTGCGTTGTGGCACCCAGCCGGCGGATTCAAAGGCTTCCTGGGACAGTTCAAGGAGTAAGCGGTGTTGCGGATCGACGGTTTCGGCTTCACGAGGGGACATCCCAAAAAAAGGGGCATCGAATAACGCCATGTCGCGCTGTAAAAATCCTCCGCGTCGGGTGTACAGCGCATCGAAATACTCGTCGGGCCAGCGGTTGGCTGGCATTTCACCTGTGGCATCGGTGCCGTCGCGCAACAAACGCCAGAAGCTCGGCACATCGTCCGCTTGCGGCAATCGGCAGCTCATCCCGACAACCGCAATGGCTGCATGACGAGCCTGTTCAGCGGCGGCGAGTCGGCGTCGGGCTTCCTGAAGCGCGGCTGCAATCCGTTCGGCGGTGGCGGCATCCATTTAACGCACCTCCAACAGCGCTTCTAAAGCCGCCAGTTCGCTTTCTAAATCCTGAGGAGAACTGTGAAATTCCTCTGGAGTCGCGGGGGGGGAAGCGGGAAGCGGTTTCAGGTGCTGTTCGAGGAAAGCCGCTAACCGTCGCGCATCGGGATAGTCAAAGGCCAAGGTGGCGGGGAAGGGGGTGCCGAGGGCGTGGGCAAGCCGTTCTTTCAACTCAACCGCCATCAATGAATCCATTCCCGCCTCAAAAAAGCCCTTATCAACCTCAACTTCTGTTGCGGGGAGATTCAGCAACTCAGCAATAAGACGAGTCACGAGATCGAGATAATTCGCGATTTTCTGCGGTGCGTCGGCAAAAGAAGTCATCTTCTCAGCAGGCGTAACTTCGGGGGCAATGTCGTCGAGCAACGGGCGGGCGCGTCGGGCACGGTACAACGGCGCAAATCGCGACCAGTTCACCGCCGCCAACACAATTCGAGGGGTTCCGTCTGCAATTGCAGCCTCTAAAGCGTTCAGGGCGGCCTCGGGGTCGAGGGGAGGAAGCCCGGCACGTTGGGCCTCGTCGAGGGTACGAGTGTCGGCGAGGCCCGCAAGGTCAAAAGCCCCCCAATCCACAGCCAACGCCGGTAACCCCTGTTGATGGCGCATTTCGGCCAAAGCATCCAGGGCGCGATTGGCGGCGCTGTAATGGGCCAAATGGGTTGCACCCCACGCCGCCGCCATCGACGAAAACATCACAAAGACTTCGAGCGGGCGATGGGCTGTGAGCTGATGTAACACGTAGGCTCCCGCTGCTTTGGGGCGTAACACGGTTTGGAGATCGTCAGCCGATAGCTGATGGAAGGGACAGGGGGTTGCAGTGGCCGCCAGGTGGAAAATTCCACGCAAATAAGGGAGGTCTGCTAACAAGGGGGCGATTTGATTTAGGTCGGCGATGTCGGCGGCATGACATTCCACACGGCAGCTTGTTTTTTCAATAATTTCAAGTGCTTGTCGTTGTGACGAAGTGGGTGAACGCCGATTGATTAGCACGAGATGGCGAGCCCCTCGTTGGGCTAAATGGGTCGCTAATCGCAGTCCGACGCCGCCCAATCCGCCCGAAATCAAATAGGTCGCAGCGGGATCTGGTTGCCAGCGATTGGGAGATAAAATCTTGTTTTGTAAGCGTAAACCATGCCGTTGACCGTTGCGCAGAGCAATTTGGTCTTCGGAATCATCAGTCATGAGTGCATTGAGCAGTGCCCCTACCGATTGCCCTTCCCAATCGACGAGTCGTCCCCAATTAGTGGGATGTTCGAGCGCAAACCCTTGGGCCAATCCCCAAATAGCCCCTTGATTGTTCTCGATTTTTTCGCCGTGAACGGTGACGGCATTGCGGGTTACGACGGAGAGGGTCGTTTGGTGTGTGATGGCCCGCTGTAAACTCGTCAGCACTTCTTGGGGCGTTTGCGGGGCTAACAGCCAAATTTCTCGCGGGACAGGCAACGACATTAAGGCCGATTCCCAAGACTCGTGGGGCGACACATAACGGAATGTCGGTAAGGGCTGATTAGATGACGCGGTGAATTCGCGATTGAAATGATCGGTTAATTGGGCACTTAATGTTGCATCACCAGTAAGTAAAATAGCTTGGGGAGAACGAATAGGTTTTGGTGTGAGTTGCTGCCACCGAAACGAATACGCTTCAGGGGCACGACCTGTCGATTTTGTCGTGGGGGCAGCTTGACGATAAGCCACTATGTCGTGTGCGGAGTGCTGATCCACCCAAAATCGTTTTCTTTCAAACGGATACAGCGGCAAGTCAACTAGATTTTGGGCGTGATTGCGATAAAAATTGGGCCAATGAACCGATCCCCCCGCTTCGTAGTAACGGGCTAACGAATTCAATAGGCTGGCGTAATCCGATTGCCCACGCCGTAAACTCGCTAATTTCAATGATTGTGGCGCTTCCATTAAACCCATCAGGACAGGATGTGGGCCAATTTCCAAAATAATGTCGTGGGTTAACTGTGCGGCTACCGCTGCCCAATTGACGGGCTGCCGAATTTGATTAACCCAGTAATCAGCATCGAAATGGGTATGCCGTTGTCCCGTGACCGAGCTAATTAGCGGATATTGCGGGGGGGCATAGGCAATTTGCGTGGCTACCTCTCGAAAGGCGTCCAAAATGGGCGTCATTAACGGCGAATGGAAGGCGTGGGAAACGGCCAGTTTTTGTACGGATAGCCCGAGGGTCGTCGAAAATTCGCAAAATGCGTCGATCTGCGAGATTGGCCCTGCGACCGTGTATTGGTGGGAATGATTGTGAGCGGCAATAACGACATCGGGAAACGCAGCCAATGCCGAGGTCAACGCTGTCTCCGTCGCCCGACAAGCCGCCATGCCACCTTGTCCCGGCGCGTTCTGCATCAATTGTCCACGCGCCGTAATGAGTTGTGCCGCTGCCGTCAAATCAAACACCCCCGCGACATGGGCAGCCGCCAGTTCGCCAATGCTGTGACCCGCTAAGTGAGTTGGCGTCATCCCCCAATGGGTCCAAAGTCGTGCCAACGCGACTTCCAAAGCGAAAATAGCGGGTTGCGCAAATGCGGTGTCATGGAGTCGCACTGTTTGCGTGCCCCATAAAATATCCCGCAAATCCGCGTTGAGCGGGGGCAAAAAGGCGTCGGCTAATGCGTCAAAGGTGTCTCGGAAAAAGGGTTCGTGGTGATACAGCGTTTCCCCCATCGAGGCGTATTGCGAACCCTGTCCCGTAAATACCCAAGCAATTGTTTTGCAACGAGATTTTTCGGCTTTGTGCGGGGTGCGAAGTTGGGAGTGCAGCGAGGCCCAATCTGTAGCGACGATCGCCCGACGTTGACTGAAATGAGATCGTCCCACCGCCGCTGAGTAAGCGATTTCGGCAAAAGTAGCCGTTGAATCTGCGTCTTCTTGTGCGTAGGCCGCCGCGAGCTGTTGAAGGGAATAATCGCTTTTAGCGGACAACGGGAGCAGTTGTAGGGGACGTGTGGGAGAGGACTGAGGCGACGGGGCCGTAAACGATTCGAGCACGACGTGGGTATTCACGCCCGTCCAACCGAAGCTACTCACGCCCGCCCGTTTGACCACCGCCGTTGTCGGCCACGCGGTGGATTTCTCCGGGAGCACGAAGGGCGAATGCGCTAAATCGAGGGCGGGATTGGGTTGTACGAGATGGAGATTGGGTGGAATGGCGTCGTGTTGCATGGCCAGTACGGTCTTAATGACGCCCGCCAGCCCCGAAACGGATTCCAAATGACCAATGTTGGTTTTGACGGCGCCTAAGTACAAAGGCCGCTCGCGTTGGCCAAAAACCGCTTTCAAACCCTGAATTTCCCCCAAATCCCCGACGGTCGTTCCCGTGCCATGCGCTTCGATGAAGTCGATGTCATTGGGGAACAGTTGGGCACGTTCGAGGGCTTTTTCGATCACTCTCTGTTGAGCTAAGGGGCTTGGAGCGGTAATGCCTTTGGTTCGGCCATCTTGATTAATGGCGGTGCCGCGAATCACGGCCAAAATTCGGTCACCATTTTTCTGGGCAATATCAAGCGGTTTGAGCACGAGTGCTGCGGCCCCTTCACTTCGGACATAGCCATTGGCACGATGATCGAAGGCTTTGCAACGGCTGTCGGGGGCGAGCATGTGCATTCGAGCCAGAGCCATGTGGAAATGGGGAAGCAACACCACGTTGACCGCGCCCACAATCGCCGTCTCGCAGTCGCCAAGCAACAGGCTGTTATGGGCGGCGTGAAGGGCTGCGAGTCCAGAAGAACAGGCGGTGTCGATGACGAGACAGGGACCGTGCAAATCCAACCAATGGGCCAATCGTCCCCCTGCTGCACTGTGCGCTACGCCTAACCCCGTGTGAATACTGACTTTTTCCGGATCGCTATAAAGCAACTTCGCGTAATCGGTGCTTTGATCGTGAATCCCGAGGAACACCCCCGCATCGCTGTGACGAATGGTCTCTACCTGCCCGGCCTGTTCGAGCGCGTGGTAGGTCACTTCGTACAGTAGGCGCTGTTCTGGGGAGGCAAAGGTCGCTTTTCGAGGGGATAACTCGAAAAAGGCGGCGTCGAAGTCGCTTAGGCGATCTAAAAAACCCCCTTCCAGCGCATTAATTTTGCCCATTTCATCGGGGTTGTTGCTATAAAGCGCTTGGGCGTTCCAACGGTCATCGGGAATCGGACGAATGACATCTTTTCCAGTCGCTAACAGCGTCCAGAATTCTGATAAATTGTCTGCACCTGGGAAACGACAGGCCATTCCCGTGATGGCGATTGCACGGCTGGGCGGGCGAGCGGCGTGGGACATGGGGCAATCTCGTGGTCTTTGCGTATGTTAAAAACAAGTCAAACAAGGCAGGGGTGAGGAATCAATACGCACTAGGTCTCTGTGACTTTACAGGGGCAAAAGCAACCCACGATCCATCTTTAAGACACGATCGGCGGCATCGAAGTAATGGTCATCATGCGTCACGGCGATGATGGTTTTTCCCTGATCGCGCAGTTCGGGCAGCAGGGTACGGTAGAAAAATTGCCGAAAATGAGGATCTTGGTCGGCGGCCCATTCATCGAAAATCAGTACAGATTTGTCTTCTAAAACACTGGCGATGTACGCCAATCGCTTGCGCTGTCCAGTCGATAGTTTAGTGACTGTGAAGCGATCCTCAACATAGCGCGTCTTTTTTGCCATCTCCATTTTGACCAGGAGCGCATCGACGGTCGCTTGCGTAGTGGTGACACCGTAAATTTTATCGAACAGGTGAAAATCCGTAAAAATGGCCGAAAATTGCTCGCGATAATTTAAGTAATCGGCCCGCAAGACGGGTTGACCGTTGAGATAAATCTGTCCTTGGTGTGGGTAATACAGCCCAATCAACAGCTTCAAAAAGGTCGATTTCCCACTCCCGTTCCCCCCCACCACAAACAGCAATTCGCCCCGCTGAATCTCAAAATCAATCGGGCCAATGGCAAAGAGCGGTTGTCCCTGCGGATCGACATATTGGAAATGCAGATTTTCCATTTTAAGCGACTGAAAGGGGGCATCGTTGACGGGATACTGCTCGATGGTTTGAGCTTGCTGTGCGGCGTAATCGAGTTGTTTTTCGAGATTTTGCAACCCTTCAATCGCCACATTGGCACGAGCAAAGGCTGGAATCGCACTCACCACCATATCCACAGGCCCCACGATGAAGAGCACCGCTGCCGTAATTTTGATGATGGTCGCGGCGTCGATGGTGGTCATGTTGGGAAGGATAAAAATGATGATCGCGAATAGTAAGTAATAGACGATTTGCGCAAACATCAGATCGAGCACAAAGCTATTACCGACCGCCGTTTTGAGTTCGCGGGTATCGGCGGCGATGGCGTTGTTTTCTTCGTAAACGGCTTGGTTTTTACGCTGATTGATGCG